>JBCBOD010000070.1:0-19657 GCA_039821425.1 Pseudomonadota bacterium | reverse complement strand
GCCCACTCCAACGCAGCACCACCGAAGGACACGCCAGCAGAGGTCCCCAGCATCAACACTTTTGCACGGGGGCGCAGCCTGTCGCGTGCATGGTCGAGCGCGAAAGGGATTGAGGCGGCAATCTGATTGCCGAAGGTCTGGCTGATGTCGACCACGGCGCCTGTTGCAAAGCCGCATTGCCGGATCATGTGTTGGAGCGCCTTGGGGCTTGCTTGATGCGGGACAACCAGATCGACCTCATCACGGGCCCAGCCCACGTCATCAAGCAGCCGGGTCACGAAGGGGTTGAAAACTTGCGTCGTCAAACGAAAGAGCGCCTTTCCATCCATGTCAAAAAGGCTGTGGGCGGCAAACGCCTCTGCTTCCCTCTCAAAATTGAAACGCGTGCCCCCTGCCCCAATCCCGCAAATCTCATAGCCGCGGGCGTAAGTCGTAAAGCGGGCGTGGAACGGCGTCTCATCCGCCGTCACAACGACCGCAGCCGCACCATCACCAAAGAGCCCCGCAATATCGGGCCGTGTTCGCCATGGAAGCGCAGCCGAGGCCACTTCTGAAGAAATGATCAGCGCTGTTTTGTATGGCCCGCGCGCCAGCATCCCGGCACAAACATCAAGCGCTGTCACAAACGACAAGCAGGTCGCGTTGACATCAAAGGCAAAGACCTGCCCGTCTGCGATGCCCAGTGCCGCCTGATACGCAGGGGCCGTCGCCGGGATCGGTTGATAGGGAACGGCGGCCGCGCTGATGATCAGGTCAATGTCTTGCCCCGTGACCCCGGCATCAGTCATCGCCAACTCGGCCGCAGTTGCACCCATCGTGATCTGCGTATCACCCTGCCCGCACACATGTCGCGTCGTGACACCGGCCAGCCTCGCGACCGTGCCTTCGGCAAGGTCATACGCAATGTCGCAATCGCTGGCGAACCGCGGCGCGCCTGGAACAAAGCGCCCTGTGCCGACTATTCTCATCGCATTTTGCTTTCCCAACTCATTTTATGAACATTGCTCACGCTTTTGGAAATTGCAAGGGGTACGAACAGAGATTGTGCGCAACACATGGTTTCAGCCGTGCCCGGTTGCGCCTATATCGAAACTACACAACACAGAGGGAGAGCATCATGGCGCAGGCGGAAATCGGGTTGATGGGGCTTGGTACGATGGGGGTGGCGCTGGCGCTCAACATCGCGGAGAAAGGCCATGATATTGCTGTCTGGAACCGGACAGCCTCAAAAACCAAGTCCTTCCATGCCGATGCCGGCGACCTGAAGGAAAAGGTACATCCAACTGAAAGCCTTGAAGAATTTGTGGCCGCGCTGCAAACACCGCGCGCGATCATCCTGATGGTGCCTGCCGGTGATCCCGTAGATGAACAGATCAAGGCGCTGCAACCATACCTCGACGACGATGATCTGATCATCGACGCAGGCAACGCAAATTTCCACGACACAAATCGCCGGATGTCCGATGGCAATGGTCCTTTTCTTGGGATTGGCGTCTCTGGCGGAGAGGATGGTGCGCGCCACGGCCCGTCGATCATGGGCGGCGGTAAGAAAGAACATTGGGATCGCGTGGCCCACATCCTGGAAGCAATTGCCGCCAAGCACGAAGGCCAGCCCTGTGCGACCTGGATGGGCGAAGAAGGGGCCGGGCATTTCGTGAAAGCCGTGCACAACGGCATCGAATACGCGGACATGCAGATGATCGCGGAAATCTACGGTGTGATGCGCGATGGCCTAGATATGACGCATGATGCGATTGCGGACGTCTTCGCCGATTGGGACAAGGGCCCGCTGCGCAGCTACCTGATTGAAATCTCGGGAAAGGTAGCCGCGGCAATGGACCCTGTCAGTGGCAAACCGATGCTGGAAATGATCGTTGATGCCGCTGGCCAAAAGGGCACAGGGCGATGGACAGTGATCGAGGCACAGCATCTGGCCGCCGCCGTTCCTGCGATTGAAGCCGCTGTCGTGGCCCGCAACCTGTCATCGCAGCGGGACTTGCGAGCGGAGGGAGAGGAGCTCTTCGGCGCCGCACCGCATCGCCTGCCGCATGACACGCTGACGATCAAGACGCTGGAGCAGGCGCTGATTGCGGGCAAGATCCTTTGCTATGCGCAAGGTTTCGGGATGATTGCCAAAGCATCAGATGCGTTTGGCTGGGCCCTGCCTTTGCCCGACATCGCGGAGGTCTGGCGCGCGGGCTGCATCATCCGCTCGGACATGCTGGATGATATGGCGACGGCCCTACGGGACGACGCAGCGCGCAATCTGATGTTCGCGCCAAAGTTTGCTGAGACGCTGAAAGAGACTGAGGGCGCGCTGCGCCAAGTGGTGGCGCAGGCAGCCTTGCACGGCTTGCCGATGCCAGCCCTGTCATCCGGCCTTGCGTACTTCGATGCGATGCGCACGGGACGCGGAACTGCAAACATGATCCAGGGCCAACGCGACTATTTCGGGCGGCACGGTTTCGAGCGGTTGGACGGGGGCGACAACCCGCACGGGCCGTGGGCTGACTGATCACTTGTCAGGATCGCAACTGACCGATTAACCTTTCCCCGACGTAAAGGGGAAAGGAATGAACTATGCGTTTATTGACCACCACTGCCATTGTCGCCGCGTTATCAATCGGGCAGGTCGCCTATGCGGGCGGTCTGTCAGATGAGATCATGGAGGCGCCCGTCGTCATGGCCGAACCCGCACCGGAGCCCGGCCCATCCATCAACCCAACCTACGTCGTTCTGGGCGTTTTGGCGGCGCTGCTGATCGCGGCGGCAGTTCAGGAAGAGGACGATGACAGCGATGACACCGACACCGATCAGATCGGTGCCAGTGACATTCGCCTGAAAACCGATATCACCCAAATCGGTGAAACTGCGGACGGTATTGGCATCTACAGCTACCGCTACCTCGGCCATGATGCGCTGTTTTCAGGCGTGATGGCACAAGAGGTTGCGCAAGTGATGCCCGAAGCAGTGATCACGTTGCCGGGTGGCTATATGATGGTGAACTACAGCCAGCTGGGCCTGACGATGGAGCGCCTGGACTAGGAGACAAGCGGCGGGCCGCCTAGCGTGGCCTGCCCTATCCCAGAGCGTAGCCTGCACCGCGCACGGTGCGCACGGGGTCACTGCCCCCGTGTTGTGTCAGGACCTTGCGCAGGCGCCCCACATGCACGTCAACTGTCCGGGTGTCGACATAGATGTCACGGCCCCAAACCCGGTCGAGCAGCATGTCGCGCGACCAGACGCGACCCGGCTTTTCCATGAAAGTCGAAAGCAGGCGAAACTCGGTCGGGCCCAGCTTGAGCGGATTATCATCGCGGGTCACGCGATGGGTTTCAGCATCCAGCACGATGTCATCGAAAGTCAGCACCTGCCCAACCGTCGCCGGACGGACCCGGCGCAGCTGTGTGCGTACCCGGGCCATGAGCTCTGACACTGAATAGGGTTTGACGACATAGTCATCAGCACCGGTTTCAAGACCGCGCACCTTGTCAACTTCTTCAGAGCGCGCCGACAGCATGATGATCGGGATCGCACGGGTCTCTGGTTTGATCTTCAACCGCCGGCACACCTCGATACCCGATAGGTTCGGCATCATCCAATCCAAGACGATGACGTCCGGCGTATCCTCATCCACACAAATCAGCGCCTCTTCGCCGTTTTCGGCGCGGGTCACGCGGAAACCTTCAGCTTCGAGGTTGTAAGCCAGAACTTCCCTCTGGGCGGCTTCATCCTCGACAATGAGAACATGCGGTTGTTGAGACATTTCCTTAGCTCGGGTCGGTCACATATGCTGTCTTGTCGCTCTTCGGGCGATTGTCGTCCGGCATCTCGCCGGTGACGAAGTAGATCACCTGCTCTGCCATGTTGGTGGTCAGATCGCCCATGCGTTCGATATTCTTCGCCATGAAATGCAGATGCATGCAGGCGGTGATGTTGCGCGGATCTTCCATCATGAAGGTCAGGAATTCGCGGAAAAGCGCGTTGTACATCTGATCCACTTCCTGGTCGCGCTGGCGCACGGCCTCGGCCAATTCAGCGTCGCCGCGGACATAGGCATCAAGCGTGTCTTTCAACATGCCTTCTACCTCGCGCGCCATACGACGCAGGGCGGCGTCGGATCCGTTCACGCTTTGCATTTCCACCAGCACGCTTGTGCGTTTGGCGATGTTTTTGGCGTAATCACCGATCCGTTCCAGTGACGCGGCAAGCCGCAGCACGGTCAGGATCGAGCGCAGATCCTTCGACACCGGCGCGCGCAGGGCAATCGTGCGAGCGGCCTCTTCATTGACCTGCTCTTCCAGCGCGTCAATCGCCGCGTCGCCTTTCTTGACCCTTTCGGCTAGCTCGACGTCCCGATCCGACAGCGATTTCGCCGCGTTCAGGATCGCGTCTTCAACCAGTCCGCCCATTTTGATGATCAGCGTCGTGATCCCTTCAAGATCGCGGTCGTAGGCAGATGAAATATGTTCGTCCATCAAATGGCTCCTTACCCGATCCGGCCGGAAATATAGCTTTCGGTCCGGCTGTCAGATGGGTTGGTAAAAATCTTGTCAGTTTCGTCAAACTCGACAAGGTTGCCGAGGTGGAAGAATGCAGTTTTCTGGCTGACGCGCGCGGCCTGCTGCATGGAGTGGGTCACGATGACAACCGAATAGCTTTGGCGCAGCTCATCAATCAGTTCCTCGACCTGCGCCGTCGCGATAGGGTCAAGCGCAGAACACGGCTCGTCCATCAGCAAGACCTCTGGCGCCGTTGCGATGGCACGCGCGATACACAGGCGCTGTTGCTGGCCGCCGGATAGGCCGGTACCCGGGGCGTTCAGACGATCCTTGGCTTCATCCCAAAGGGCTGCCTTGCGCAAGGATTTCTCAACAATTTCGTCAAGCTCCGCCTTGTTGCGGGCAAGACCGTGGATCTTGGGGCCGTAGGCCACGTTGTCGTAGATCGACTTGGGGAATGGGTTCGGCTTCTGAAACACCATGCCAACCTTCGCGCGCAGCTGCACGGGATCAACCTTGGCGTCATAGATGTCTTCACCATCCAGCAGGATCTCACCCTCAACGCGCGCCACATCAATTGTGTCGTTCATCCGGTTGATACAACGCAAGAAAGTTGACTTGCCGCAGCCAGAGGGGCCGATAAATGCGGTGACCGTTTTGTCGTCAATGTTGACGTCCACATCCTTGATGGCGTGAGTCTCGCCATAGTAGACTTGAACGGCTTTCGCGGTGATTTTGGTGTCTTGTTTTGTACTCATTGCGCGATCCACATGTATCATATCTTCCATGGTCTGCTCCTTACCAGCGCCGCTCAAACCGGCGCCGCAGAATGATTGCCAGGATATTCATTGTCAGCAGGAATACCAAAAGCACGATGATCCCGCCCCATGCCCGTTCATAATAGGCCGGGTCAGCCCGTTTTGCCCACTCGTAGATCTGTGCCGGCATAGCCGAGTTCGGATCAAGGAAACCAGACGCGACCCCTTCAGGGTAGTTCGATGCGATAAAGCCCACCATCCCGATCAGCAGAAGCGGTGCAGTTTCACCCAGCGCCTGCGCAAGACCAATGATCGTCCCCGTCAGAATACCCGGCATTGCAAGCGGCAGAACATGATGGAACACCGTTTGCATCTTTGATGCGCCGACGCCCAGTGCGGCGTCACGGATCGACGGCGGCACCGCTTTCAACGATGCGCGGGTTGATATCACGACCGTGGGCAGCGTCATCAGTGTCAGCGTCAGACCACCAACCAATGGTGCGGACTGGGGCAGATGCGCGAACTGGATGAAGACGGCGAGGCCGAGGATACCGAACACGATGGACGGCACGGCGGCGAGGTTCGAGATATTCACCTCAATCAGGTCCGTCAGCCGGTTTTTCGGTGCGAATTCTTCCAGGTAGATGGATGCCGCGACCCCGATGGGGAGCGCCAGAAACAGCACCACCAGCATCATGAAGAATGAGCCCAGCATCGACACACCGATGCCGGCCTGTTCAGGGCGGCTTTCGGACGCGTCAGAGCCGAGAATAAAGTCCCAATTGAACACCCTCTCAACCGTGCCGCGCTCAACCATCACGTCGATCAAATCAAGGTGCGCCGCATCAAGGTTGCGGTCGCGTGCGAGATCCTCACGCTGGACCCGACCCTTCATATAGCCATCCACGCGGGACGAGGTGAGCAGGCGAAACTCTACCGTTTCGCCAATCTGATCGGGGTTTGCGATCACGAAATCGCGCAGTTGGGCGCCAGCCGAGGCAGAGAGGATCTTGAGAAGATCGCGGTCCGAAACTTCGGTTTCGATGCCAGCGGTTTTGGCTACAAGTGCCTCACCCAGAATTGGCATGTAGCCAAAGGTCGACACACTCCGGATATCATCCAAATTGCGGTTTCCGTTGGGATCGAGCCGCTCCTCCGACAGTTCCACGTCGACCTTCACAAAGGTCTGCGTGAACGCAGGCGTGCCGTTCTGAATGATCGCCCAAAGAAGCGACACCAGAAACAGGATCCCGATGGAGATCGCGATGATGCCGTACCATTGGAAACGCTTCTCTGCAGCGTTCCGCTTGCGTGTGCGCGCGTCCACGTCGAGGAGCGACTTGCCCTTCGCCCCGGCCTTGCCGGTGGGGAGGTCTGATGCGGTTGCGTCAGTCATTAGTCATACTGCTCCCGGTATTTGCGGACGATGTAGAGGGCGAAGACGTTCAGCCCCAGCGTGATCACGAAAAGGGTGATGCCAAGCGCGAAGGCGACGAGCGCCTCTGGCGAGGCGAAGTCAGTGTCACCGGTCAGCTGGCTGACGATCTTGGCAGTGACGGTCGTCATCGCTTCAAATGGGTTTAGCGACAGGCGCGCGGCCGCCCCTGCCCCGAGGACCACGATCATCGTTTCCCCGATCGCGCGTGACGCGGCCAGCAGGATGGCGCCCACGATCCCCGGCAAGGCCGCTGGGAGGATCACCTGACGGACGGTTTCGGACTTCGTCGCTCCCAAACCGTAAGAGCCATCACGCATCGCCTGCGGTACCGCGTTGATAATGTCATCCGACAGTGAACTGACAAAGGGGATCAGCATGATGCCCATCACAAGGCCAGCGGTCATAACAGCCGTACCACCAGCCATCCAATCGACCCCCAGTGTGCCGCCCTCACCAAACACACTGACGAGCAGCGGGCCGACGGTCAGCAACGCGAAAAGGCCGTAAACGATGGTCGGAATGCCTGCCAGCACCTCCAATAGCGGCTTTGCAATGGCACGGACGCGGTTGGACGCGTATTCCGACAGGTAAATCGCCGCGAAGAGGCCAAGTGGCACGGCCACCAGCAGGGCCACAAACGAGATGTAGAGCGTACCCCAGAGGAGAGGCAGAATACCCAATTCCGAGCTTCCGCCGCGGCCAGAAAAGCTCGGGCTCCAGCTGAGGCTAAAGAAGAAGTCGCTCGCCGGGTAGAGGCGGAAAAACTCGATGGTGTTGAAGATCAGCGACAGAACGATGCCAATTGTCGTCAGGATCGCAATACAGGCCGCCCCAATCAGGATCAGGAGGATGCCGCTTTCCACCGTGTTGCGGGCGCGGAAGTCCTTGTGTGTGCGGACATGGGTGATTGCGAGACCAACCATCGCCGCAGCAATGGCAACAATCCCCTTCCAGAAGTTGCCGATCGCCGACAGTTCTCTGAACCGTTGCGCGGCTTGTAGGGTGGCAGAGCTGACATCCTGGCCAAGCGCCACACCAACTTCGGCCAATTCGTCGCGCACGTCCCGGAACTCCGTGCGGATCGTCGCCGCCTCGTCATTGGTCATTGCACCTTCGGCGACAGCCAGATCCAGACCATCTGCCACGCGGCGCACGTCAGCCATAATCAGGCTACTTTCGCCGTCTGCGGCGGCGATCTCATCCGCCATAAGGCCAGAGACTGCGTTGTTAATCAAAAACGGCTGCACCAGCAGCCACAGCACCAAAACGCCAATGCCGGGTATGATCGCCGTGAGACCGACATTTGCACCGTAGTAATGCGGGAGCGAATGCAGAATACTTTTGTCACCGCCGGCTGACGCCATTGCGCGACCACGCCCAAGGAAAAAGCCAAGTACACCAAGCCCGAGTATGATGGCGATGATGACTGTGTTCGACATGTGATTTTTCCCTGGCAGCTGACGCCAAAAGCGCCGATCCGATTTGAAAATCGAAAAACAAATAAGGTAGCCCGGGACAAACCCGGGCTACCGAAAAACACCAGATTACATGGTGTTTTCAGAAGCAATTGCTGCTTGGGTCTCATCCAGAGCTGGATCAGAGACCAGGCCATACTGGGCCAGTGGGCCGAATGGGCCAGCAATGTCGTCAGACACGAAGAATTCCGCATATTCCTTCAGACCAGGGATCACGCCGATGTGGGCGGCCTTGATGTAGAAGTAGAGCGGACGCGACACAGGGTATTCACCGGTTGAGATCGTGTCGGTTGTTGGTTCAACACCAGACATTGTTGCCACTTTCAGCTTGTCTGTGTTGTTTTCGTAGAAGGCCAGACCAAACACGCCGATGCCGTTCGCGTTGGCGTCGATACGGGCTAGCGTTTCGGTGTAGTCACCGTCGATGTCGACGGAACGACCATCGGTACGCACGGCCAGGCATGCATCTTCTGCATCATCCTCGGACATACCGCCGTCCATCATCGCCTGGAACGCGCCAGTGGCTTCACAGCCAGCGGCCACAACCTTTTCCTCGAACACTTCACGGGTGCCGTGCTTGGTGCCTGGGATGAAGGCCAGGATTTCTTCGGCAGGCAGATCTGGGTTGAAGTCGGACCACATGGTGTGTGGGTTTTCAACCAGCTCACCATCAACCAAGACCATTGGGGCCAGCGCGTTGAAGATGTCTGCAGGCTCAAATGCGGTGTAGTCAGGACCGTCGAGCTGCGATGCAAAGACGATGCCGTCATAACCGATGCGAACCTCGATGATGTCGGTCACGCCGTTTTCGGCGCAGACTGCAACTTCGGTCTCACGGATCGCGCGGGATGCGTTTGCGATGTCGATGGTGTTTTCGCCAACACCTTCGCAGAAACGCTTCAGACCAGCCGAAGAACCACCTGATTCAACGACGGGTGTTGGAAACTCAAAGTTTTCGCCGAATGCTTCTGCAACGATCGACGCATAAGGCAGCACGGTCGAAGACCCGGCAACCTGAACGTTGTCGCGGGCGAAAGATGTGGATGCAGTAAGGGCAATGGCCGCAGTAGTTGCGGTCAGTTTCATGATCGACATTAAACTCTCCTGTCAGTCAACATGGGTGGAACGCGAGCCGCCCCACCATCGCGGACCGGCTACGGCCCGCACAAAACGCTTTTGTGACAGTTATGTAAAAGTTTTATGACACCACGCTGGTGGGCAAAAAGATTGAAACTGTCGTCCCATCCCCGAGCGTGCTTTCGATGGCCATGCGGCCTCGATGCCGGTTCACGATGTGTTTGACGATCGCAAGGCCAAGTCCCGTGCCACCAACCTGACGCGAGCGGTGACTATCGACCCGGTAAAAGCGTTCGGTCAGACGGGCGAGGTGATGGTCGGCGATCCCTTCACCCTTGTCGGCCACCCTGACCTCTACCGCATCCCCGCGCAGACGTGCATCAGGTTTGCGATCATGCAGCGTCACCGACACTTGCTTGCCAGCAGCGCCATACTTGATCGCATTCTCAACAAGGTTGGTGAATACCTGCAAAAGCTGCCCGGCATCGCCCGGCACCATATCGCCGTTCCCCGCCAACCTCAGATCGACAGAAACCCCGGCGGCTTCGGCCTGTGGCTCCAATCCTTTGATGACCGAGGACAGCAACGCCGAAACGTCCACATGCTCGCGCGGGCGCACGCGCTCTTCTTCCTCTACACGACTGAGCGACAGAAGGTCATCGACAAGACGCGTCATACGTTGGGCTTCATGGGCCATGATCTCCAGAAAGCGATCACGCGCCGCAGGATCATCGCGCGCAGCCCCGCCCAGCGTTTCGATAAAACCCAAAAGCGCCGTCAGCGGCGTGCGTAACTCATGGCTGACGTTTGCGACGAAATCCCGGCGCATTTGCCCCGCCTCTTCCGCCACTGTCTGATCTTCGAAGCTGAGAATCACATCGCCATCCGAAACAGATACCGAAACTCGGTAGAGCATGTCACGCGGACCATCCCGGCGCAGATACCTGACGGTCCTTGGGGCGCCATCCGCCCGCGCCTCGGCAATTGCTGCGATGACTGAAGGCTGCCTGATCGCATTGATATAGTGTTTGCCAGCGACATCCGTCCCAATAATCGCCTCAACCGCGCTATTGGCCGCGCGAATACGCTCATCCGGCCCGATCAGCAGAATGGGAAACGGCAGTGCCGCAATGAGGTTTGTTGTGCGTTCAGGCGTGACCAAAAATCTCTCTCGTTTTCAGGACGTTAATCATTTTCATGAAAGATAGTTAATTGTTTTCGTTTTCGCTCGGGAACCCATGCCGCGGTGCAGCGTTTCTCAAGCATTATACCGAGCAGCGACATAAGCACATGAACATCTCGACAGATCAAGCGTCAGAACTGATCGCATATGCTGCAACCGATGCGTCAATCGCCACAACGATCATTGTCGGCAGCCTGGCAAGCTGGGATGCCGCTGGCCGATCGACGCAGATTGATGGCTTCACCTTCGTCAATCTTTCGGATCTGACGGCGGCATTGTTAGAAAAACTCGCACCGGCCCTAATTATGGCGCCGCTTGTCACCGAAGAGTTTGATGCAATTGACGTGGCAACCGCTTTGGCCGCCCTCGGGTACAAGGGGCGATTTCGCGCGATTGCCGACGATCTGCCAAACGTGGAAATGATTCGGCGTGACGTGCGGTCGAGTGTGCCTGACATCGACTTTGACGTCCTGGCACTTCCCCCGACAACCCAAGACTGACACCGCTAAAGCATTTCGACCTCATCCTGAGTCAATTATCGCTGCATCTCCGCTTCGCTGCGAACGCGAAAGGTGATGCATGATGTTTCTGGTTAAGGTCGAAACGCTCTAGATTGCACGCAGCCCGATCCGGAAACGTGCCGCGTTTTGTTGATAGTGCTGCGCTGACAGTTTCAGGCCGTTGATCGCAGCCGCGTCAAGTTCGCGAACAACCTTGCCCGGCACACCCATGACAAGCGATCCGTCCGGGATTTCTTTGCCTTCCGTGATCAGCGCCCCTGCCCCGATCAGGCAGTTCTTGCCGATCCTGGCCCCGTTCAGCACGGTGGCCCCCATCCCGATCAGAGAGTTTTCGCCAATCCGGCAGCCGTGCAGCATGGCCTTGTGCCCAATGGTGCACCCTTTCCCGATGACCAGCGGAAACCCCATGTCGGTGTGCAAGACGCTGTTTTCCTGGATGTTGCTGCCAGCACCTACGGTGATCGTTTCATTGTCACCGCGCAGCGTGCTGCCGAACCAGATAGAGGCGCCTGCCCCCACCTCGACCTTGCCGATCACATAACATCCGGGCGCGACCCAAGCGTCGTCATCAATCACGGGGGAACTGTCACCAAGGGTGTAAAGACTCATGCCCGCTCTCCAAATTCGGCCTGTAGCTGACTGACGTGGCCCAGCAGACCCGGTTGGCGCATCCGCCGCAACCTTTCGGCGCTGATGATCGTTTTCAGCTGCGCTTCGGTTTCGTCAAGGTCGTCGTTGACCAGCACGTAGTCATATTCGCCCCAATGGCTGATTTCGTCCATGCTTTGCTGCATGCGGCGGTCGATCACATCGGCGCTGTCTTTTGCACGGCGCAAAAGGCGGTCGTGAAGCTCGCGGATGGAGGGCGGCAGGATGAAGATCGACAACACGTCCTGCCGCAGGTCAGAGTTGCTGATCTGCTGCGCCCCCTGCCAATCGATATCAAAGATCACATCGCGTCCGTCCTCTATCGCCGCCTGTACCGGGCCGCGGGGGGAGCCATAGTAGTTCCCAAAGACCTGCGCGTGTTCCAGCATGTCGCCATCGGCTGCGCGCGCTTTGAAATCTTCTTCGGTCACAAAGTAATAGTGCTGGCCGTCCACCTCACCTTCGCGCGGGGGTCGTGTGGTGGCCGAGACAGAGAATGACATAGAGTTGTCCCATTCCCGCAAGCGCCCGGCGAGCGTGGATTTTCCCGCGCCGGACGGGGATGACAGAATGATCAGCAGGCCGCGACGCGCCATTCATCTACTCCACATTTTGGATTTGCTCGCGCATCTGGTCGATCACCGCTTTCAGGTCGAGCCCGATCGCCGTCAGCGCGCTGTCTTGTGCCTTGGAACAGAGCGTATTGGCCTCGCGGTTGAATTCCTGCGCCAGAAAATCAAGCTTGCGCCCCGTTGGGTCCCCTTGCGCCAGCAAGGCGCGTGCCGCCGCAACATGCACGCCAAGGCGGTCGATCTCTTCCGTCACATCCGACTTTACCGCGATCAAGGCCAGTTCTTGCGCGACCCGCTCGCCAGAGGCATCGGGGGCAGCTTCCACCACGTGCGCAAGGGCGGCTTGCATCGCTGCCTTGATCTTTGGCGCGCGGGCTTTGGCGGCTTCGGCTGCTTTCGTGGTAAGATCCGCGATTTCGGTCAGTTGTGCAGAAATAACATCCGCCATTGCCGCGCCTTCCTGTGCGCGCATCGCCACAAAATCGCCGATGAGTGGGGCAATATCGGCAATGATCGCCTCTGACACCGCGCCCGTGTCGTCCTTTGTTTCAGCCGTCGTCAGAATACCGCGTTGGGCCAGAACATCCGCCGCTGTCGGCTGGCCAAGCGTGACACCCAGCGCGAATGCGCGTTCTTGCACCTGTTCCAGCGCTTGCAAAACCCGGTCCAAATGGGCGGCGTCAACGGTCACACCGGCCTCTGCCTCATCCCGCCACAGCTTGAGCGTCACACTGACGTTGCCGCGTGAAAGGCGCTCTGTCAGTGCTTTGCGCAAGGCGGGCTCTACCCCGTCCAGCCCGTCAGGACAGCGCAGCCGCAGATCAAGACCGCGCCCGTTCACCCCCCGCATTTCCCATTGCCACCCGGCCGTGCCCAAGGTGCCGGTGCGGCTTGCAAATGCTGTCATGGAGTGGGTCATCAACCTGCCTGTCTTGCCTTGGTTGCGCACCTAAAGCGAAACGGCGGCTTTGGGCAAGGGTCACCATCAAACCGTTAACCCGTTAACACTTCTTTAAGTGAAATCACCGCTAACTTTCATTAAATTTCAATTAACGCGAAAACTCTGGCATAATGGAAATGGGTGGGTTGTGAAGTGGTGAAAGATGTAACGATGGACTTGAACGATACGCGTCGCGAAAGGCGGCGTAACGAGATGCCAGGTGCGCATGACCCGATCCTGCAGAGCCTAGAGGCCTACTGGAATACCCTACGGCACACAACGCGCATTCCCGCACGGAATGACATTGAACCCAGCAAGATAGATCATGTCTTGCCCCACGCCTTTATCCTGCAGCGGGTTGCACCCGGCACGGCCCGGATGCGCGTGGCCGGTCAGCGGTTGCACGACCTTCTAAAGATGGACGCGCGCGGCATGCCACTGACAACGCTGTTCCAACCGGAATCGCGCGATCAGATCAAAGAGCTGCTCGAATCAGCCTTCATGCAGCCAGCGGTGATCGCCGTGCCCCTGCACTCCCCCGGCAGCCTGATCCGGCCAGAGATCAGGGGTGCGATGCTGCTTCTGCCGCTGAGCGATCATCTGGGGCAGTCGAACCGCCTGCTGGGTGCACTGGTCACCGATACCGACCAGACAAATCGCCCGCGCCGTTTCGTCATCCCGGAAGGGGCGAGCATCCGGCATGAGCGGCTTGGCCTGCAACTGGCCGCGGAAACGCTGATGCCGCGTGCCCCCGCGCAAGCAAAAGGGCCGCAGGCTGCTTCGGCCCCGGCCCTCAAGCTGGTCGTCAACAATGCCTGACGGGCGTTAGCCCGCCTTGGCCTGCTGGATCGTGCTCCGGCGGGCCGAAAGCTCTTCCGCGACAAGGAACGCAAGCTCCAGAGACTGCGACGCGTTAAGACGCGGATCGCAGGCCGTGTGGTAGCGATCTGACAGATCCTCATCCGTGACTGCGCGCACCCCACCGGTGCATTCGGTCACGTCGGCGCCTGTCATCTCAAAATGCACACCGCCAGGGATCGTGCCTTCAGCATTGTGGATCGCGAAGAACTCCTTCACTTCGCGCAATACACTCTCGAACGGCCGGGTCTTGTAGCCGGACGATGACTTGATCGTGTTGCCGTGCATGGCGTCACAGGTCCAGGCGACGTTGGCATTCTCTTCCTGCACCGCCTTGATCAGACGCGGCAGGTGCTCACCCACTGAACCTGCACCAAAGCGCGCGATGAGGGTTAGTCGGCCAGCCTCGTTGTTTGGGTTGAGCGAGGCCATCAACGATTTCAGGTGGCCAGATGTCATGCTCGGCCCGCACTTCAGCCCGATCGGGTTCTGCACGCCCTTGCAGAACTCCACATGCGCGCCGTCAGGCTGCCGCGTACGGTCACCGATCCAGATCATGTGGCCGGACCCGGCAAGCCATTTGCCCGAAGTGGAGTCAAGCCGGCACAGCGCCTCTTCATACTCCAGCAGCAGTGCTTCGTGGCTTGTGTAGAAATCCACCGTTTGCAGTTCGTGATTGCCCTCGGACGACAGGCCAGCCGCCTTCATAAAGTCGAGTGTGTCGCTGATACGGCTGGCCATATCACTGTACTTCTTCACTTCGTTCTGGTCGGTGAAACCGAGGGTCCATTTGTGGACCTCATGCACGTCGGCAAAACCACCGGTGGAGAACGCGCGCAACAGGTTCAGCGTGGCGGCCGCCTGCAGGTAGGCCTGCAGCATCCGCTCCGGATCGGGCACGCGGCTGGCTTCCGTGAAATCAAAGCCGTTAATGATGTCACCGCGGTAGCTGGGCAACTCCACACCGTCCACCGTCTCTGTCGGGGCAGAACGCGGCTTCGCCATCTGACCCGCCATGCGGCCAACTTTAACCACCGGCACCTTGGCGCCATAGGTCAGCACCATCGCCATCTGTAGCATCACCTTGAAGGTGTCGCGGATGCCGTCAGCGGAAAACTCGGCAAAGCTTTCGGCGCAATCACCCCCTTGCAACAGAAACGCATCACCCCGGCTGACGGCGGCCAGCTCACTGCGCAGCTTGCGCGCCTCACCGGCAAAGACCAATGGCGGATAGCTGGCAAGACGTGCCTCCACTGCGTTCAGCGCGGCAGTGTCGGTATAGTCAGGCATCTGAACCCGGGGCTTTTTGCGCCAGTCAGATTTTTGCCAGTCGGTCATCGGAATGCTCCATCAAGAAAAGTTAGCGTTATCGCAGATAGCCGTATACCGCGGCGCGCCCAACACGCCAATCCTAAAACGTGCCGGGTCACCTCGCCAAAAGGGCACGTCGTTTTGATGCAGTTCACCCTTGATCGCGGCCTGCAAAACTGGTCAGGGTTGTCGGCGAATTCAGAAGACGGACGGGGCGTATGGCCATCGAACCACAAATCGTTGATGTCGCTGACCCAGGTCGCCCGCGTCGTTTTGTTTTTGTCCTTATGAGCAACTTTACAATGCTCTGCTTTGCAGCGGCCGTTGAAAGCCTGCGGATCGCAAACAGGACGTCAGGCCGAGAGCTTTACACCTGGAAAATCATTGGCGAAGGCGGTGAACAGGCAACCTGTTCAAACGGCTGCGCCTTTCATCTCGAAGATGACCTGATGGAGCTTGATCGCGACGACACGATCATGCTCTGCGGTGGTGTCGATGTGCAGGAGGCGACGACAAAGCGCACGCTCAACTGGCTGCGGCGCGAGGCGCGGCGCGGTGTCACCATCGCAGGGCTCTGCACGGCGGGTTACACACTCGCCAAGGCCGGGCTTCTGGATGGGAAGAAAGCCACGATCCATTGGGAAAACCAGGACAGCTTTGCGGAAGAGTTTGATGAGGTTGAGCTGACAAAGTCAGTCTTCGTGATTGACGGGAACCGGATCACCACCGCGGGTGGCACCGCCTCTATCGACCTGATGATCAAGCTGATCGCGCAGCATCATGGTGAGGAATTGGCCAATTCCGTCGCTGACATCCTGATCTACTCCGCAATCCGCACCGATCAGGACACGCAACGCTTGTCGATCCCCACACGCATCGGCGTGCGGCACCCAAAGCTGAGCCGCGTGATCCAGATGATGGAACAGAACATCGAGGAACCAATCAGCCCGGCCCTGCTGGCCAAAGAGGTTGGGATGTCCACACGGCAGCTCGAACGGCTGTTCCGGCGCTACCTGTCACGCAGCCCCAAGCGGTATTACATGGAGTTGCGGCTGCAAAAGGCGCGCAACCTGCTAATGCAGACGGATATGACGGTGATCAACGTCGCCCTTGCCTGCGGCTTTGCCTCGCCCTCGCATTTTTCCAAATGCTACCGGTCGCACTACGACACGACACCTTACCGCGAACGCGGCAGCCACGCGGCGCGTTTGTCGGTCTGACGAACAATCGATCAACTCCCTGAAATCCCTGTCCGAAGGTCAGATGCCTGTCCAGACAGTGCGGAAAGGGCGTTTGACCTCTGCTTCCGTCTTTCCTTTTGGAAACTGCCTGTTAGATTTGCCGTCAGGATAAGAACATCCAACTTGGGAGAAACACATGAAAAAGCTGCTACTGGCGACATCTGCTGTCGCGATGATGGCAAGTGGTGCATCTGCGGATGGCCACGCGGAAGAAGTGAAAATCGGCGTAATCCTCGGCTTTACCGGCCCACTGGAATCAATCACACCAATGATGGGCGACGGCGCCGAACTGGCGATGGCTGAAGTCACTGAAAGTGGCCTTCTGCTGGGCGGTGCAACCGTGACACCTGTCCGCGGTGACAGCACATGCATCGACGCAGGCGCGGCAACCGCCGCGGCAGAGCGTCTGGTGACCTCCGACAACGTCGACGCCATCATGGGCGCTGATTGTTCCGGTGTCACAGGTGCGATCCTGCAGAACGTCGCCCGCCCCAACGGCGTGGTGATGATTTCACCATCCGCAACGTCGCCCGGCCTTTCGACGGCCGAAGATGACGGCCTGTTTTTCCGCACTGCCCCATCTGACGCACGTCAGGGTGTGATCATCACGGAAATCCTGCAGGACCGTGGCGTCAGCGAAGTTGCCCTGACCTACACCAACAACGACTACGGCAAAGGTCTGGCCGACGCCTTCCAGGCAGCATTTGAAGAGGCTGGCGGTTCTGTCACGATCTCTGCTGCCCATGAAGATGGCAAAGCAGACTACTCTGCCGAAGTGGGCGCGCTGGCCTCTGCCGGTGGTGAAGTCCTGGTGGTTGCGGGTTACGTGGACCAGGGTGGTTCCGGTATCATCCGTGCCTCACTCGACTCCGGTGCGTTTGACACCTTCTACCTGCCGGACGGCATGGTGGGTGCTGTGCTGAACGAAAACTTCGGTGATGAACTCAACGGTTCCTTCGGCGCTTACCCCGGCACCGACAACGCAGGTGCTGCGATGTACGTCGAACTGGCAACAGCCGCTGGTTTTGATGGCACTGGCGCCTTCTCACCCGAAAGCTACGACGCTGCTGCGCTGATCATGCTTGCCATGCAGGCCGCTGGGTCCAAGGATCCAGCCGAGTTCAAAGAGCATGTCTTTGACGTGGCCAACGGGCCGGGCATCGAGATCATGCCAGGTGAGCTTGCCAAGGGTCTGGAACTGATCGCCTCTGGTCAGGACATCGACTATGTTGGTGCATCTGCCGTCGAACTGATCGGCCCCGGTGAATCCGCAGGCAACTATCAGGAAATCGAATTCGCGGACGGTGTTTATTCCACCATCAACTTCCGTTAACCGGTAAGCGAAGACAGGATACGGCGCAGGGGCAACCCTGCGCCGTTTTCCAAGACAAGACGTGGCAAAACACGCGAAGGGGACACCGCATGATCGTTGTGGAAGACGTGGTCAAATCATTTGGCGGCTTTCGGGCCGTTGATGGCGCCACGCTCACGATCGAAGAAGGCACAATCACTGGGTTGATCGGCCCCAACGGCGCCGGAAAAACAACACTTTTCAATGTGATCGCAGGTGTTCTTAAGCCAACATCAGGCAAGGTGACAATGCGCGGTGAAGACATCACCGGCCTGCCCCCGCATGAACTGTTCCATAAGGGCCTCTTGCGCACCTTCCAGATCGCGCATGAGTTTTCATCCATGACCGTGCGCGAGAACCTGATGATGGTGCCCGGCGGGCAATCAGGCGAGCAGCTTTGGAACACATGGTTCGGCCGCAAGCGGATCGCCGACGAAGAGCGTGCGCTGATGGCCAAGGCCGATGAGGTGATCGAGTTTCTGACAATTGATCACCTGAAAGAGGAAAAGGCGGGCAACCTTTCTGGTGGACAGAAAAAGCTGCTTGAACTGGGGCGGACCATGATGGTCGACGCCCGGATCGTCTTTCTTGATGAGGTTGGCGCGGGTGTGAACCGCACCCTGCTCAATACAATCGGCGACGCGATCCTGCGTCTGAACAAGGAACGCAACTATACGTTCGTTGTCATTGAACATGACATGGATTTCATCGGGCGGCTCTGCAATCCGGTGATCTGCATGGCAGAGGGCCACGTGTTGGCCGAGGGCACCTTGGAAGAGATCAAGGCCAATGAACAGGTGATCGAGGCCTACCTCGGCACAGGGTTGAAAAACAAAGACAAGGTAAGTGCGACATGAAATTTCTACTGACCGTTCTTCTTGGAGCCATCCTCGGCTCTGCCGCGACCTTCTATTACATCTACGTCAACCACGCCGATCCGACTGAACAGGCGTTGATGGTTGATACGTTGCTGACCTACGCGCCGTTCCTTGAAGAGTATATCGGGCAGTGACCCAAACCACCGCGCAAGATGAGCCATTCCTGATCGGGGATGCGATGACGGGCGGCTATGGCAAGGGCCCGGACATCCTGCATTCTTGCACGATAGCGGCAGAAAAGGGCGAGATTGCCGTGATCGTCGGCCCCAATGGCGCTGGCAAATCCACCGCGATGAAGGCCGTGTTTGGCATGCTGAACGTCAATGAAGGTGCCGTGCGGCTGGATGGCGAGGATATCACCCATCTTTCCCCGCAGGAACGCGTGGTGAAGGGGATGGGGTTTGTGCCGCAAACCTCGAACATCTTTGCGGGCATGACGGTGGAAGAGAACCTTGAGATGGGTGCCTTTATCCGCCGCGATGATTTCTCTGACACGATGGCGCAGGTTTATGACCTGTTCCCGATCCTGAAGGACAAACGAAACCAGCCAGCGGGCGAGCTGTCAGGCGGCCAACGCCAGCAGGTAGCTGTAGGTCGCGCCCTGATGACCCAACCGAAGGTGCTGATGCTGGACGAGCCGACCGCCGGTGTTTCCCCTATCGTGATGGATGAGCTGTTTGACCGGATCATTGAGGTCGCGCGCACAGGTATCCCGATCCTGATGGTCGAACAGAATGCCAGACAAGCGCTTGAAATTGCTGACAAGGCCTATGTTCTGGTCCAAGGGCGCAACGCACATACGGGCACTGGCAAAGAGCTGCTGGCCGACCCGGAAGTACGCCGGAGTTTCCTGGGCGGATGAGGGCTGCAGCGGTCATTCTGGCGCTCTTGGGCGGCCCCGCCG
>JBCBOD010000191.1:0-4331 GCA_039821425.1 Pseudomonadota bacterium | reverse complement strand
CCGCTATGGGACCCTCCTGTCTGTTGATTGAGAGATCTCATTCGTCAGACAGACACGCCCATTCCCAAAATACCGGCGCTCAGATCATCGCGCCGCCCTCACCACAAGCACCCCTGCCGCGGCAGCGGCTTCGTCCTTGTCCCGCCGACTGTGAGTTTGACCGTTCTAAGATTGCGCTTCAGCAGCGAATGGCGGCTTTGCGGGCTGCGACTGCAGAAAGCCAGATCGGTGCCGAATGTCTCGTATGGGCCGTGTCGGATTTGCAAGTCTTCGCGCGTCCTTGCAGCATGTGATAATCCTGCGGAGGCGATCAGATGATCTATGCAATTACAATTTATGGGGAACCGGGTGTCTTTGAGGCGCTGCCCAAGGAGCGTCAAGACGAGGTCATGTCGGGTCACGGTGCTTTACAAGAGGCACTCAAGGCCAGAGGTGAGTTTGTGACCATGAAACTGATGCCGCCGACCTCTGCCGTGATGGTTGAGCCTGCCAAGAGCGAAGGTGCAGCACCCCTTATTACCGATGGACCTTTTGCTGATACCAAGGAGAACTTTCTGGGCTTTTACGCTGCTGGCTTCAAAGACCTTGATGAGGCGCTGGAGTATGCCAAGATGATATCCTCCCCCATTGCGCGGCTTGAGGTGCGGCCTGTTGCCTGGGCTGGGGGAGCCATTTCATCGGAATAGAGCATGTCGGACTGGCTGGAAGCCACTATTGCCCAACACCGTCCGCGCGCGATCGCTGCCCTGACGCGTGTGTTTCGCGATATCGACACTGCGGAAGAAGCATTTGCCGATGCCTGCCTCAAGGCTTTGACCGCCTGGCCTATCAACGGTGCGCCACGCGATCCATTGGCCTGGCTTCTGACGACGGCCCGGAACGCAGGCCTCGACAACTTCCGTAAGTCAAAACGCCAGGCAGCAATCCTCTCACGTCACACGGAGGAGTTTCAGCCGGTGCCTGCCGAAACACCTGATCCAGACGAGATGCGCGATGACGTCCTTCGGCTCTTGTTCATCTGCTGCCACCCCGAACTCGATCGGCGTGATCAAATCGCCATCGCATTGCGCGTGGTGGTCGGGTTGAGCGTGGAAGAGATCGCCAGTGGCTTTCTTGTGAAGTCCAAGACAATGGAGCAGCGGATCACCCGTGCAAAGAAGAAGATCGCAAGTAATCCTGTAGCCTTTGAAACGCCCAGTCCGAAGGAGCGTGGCGCGCGCTTAGGCGAAGTGTCCCTGATGATCTATCTGATGTTCAGTGAAGGCTGGTCGACTTCAGCTGGGCCTGACCAGATGAAGCTGACCTTGTGCAAAGAAGCAATCCGTCTTGCCCGCCTCTTGGTCGCGCTGTTCCCGGCAATGGGGGAACAAGTGGCATTGCTCGCGCTGCTCCTGTTGCAGCACGCGCGGCGGCACGCACGGATGGACGAAGATGGCAAACTTGTAGC
Organism: Pseudomonadota bacterium; assembly: GCA_039821425.1. Classification (GTDB taxonomy): domain Bacteria; phylum Pseudomonadota; class Alphaproteobacteria; order Rhodobacterales; family Rhodobacteraceae; genus Yoonia. The sequence goes on along the minus strand of JBCBOD010000191.1, from coordinate 2,884 downwards.
GCTCGACGATCAAGATCGCAGTCTGTGGGACGGCGATGAGATCGCAGAAGCGATCGTCCTCTTACAAAAGGCCGAACGGATCGGGCATTGCGGCGTTTATATCATTCAGGCTGCGATTGCGGCGGCCCATGCCCGCGCGGCCTCTCAATCTGAGACCGATTGGGAGCTTATCGAAAGCCACTATGCGGCGCTCTATGCACTCCAACCTACGCCTGTCGTCCGGCTCAATCAGATTGCAGCGCAGGCCAAGCTGCACGGACCGGGCCATGCCCTAAATGCGATGGAAGAACTGGCCGCCGACCTGTCAACCTACCGCTGGTTTCACGCAATGCGTGGCGGCCTGCTGCAAGAGGCGGGTCATCATCAAGCGGCCATCGCGGCATTCGAAACTGTGCTGACTCTTTCCCCAACCACGCCAGAGCGCGTTGCAGTCAATGACAAAATCGCGGCCAGCGAAAAAGAATTGCGGGGATTGTAGGGAAGACACCTTCTCATGCGTCCTTGGTTCAGACCCGCATGTGGCGGGCGGAACCAAGGGAGAGACACATGAGTATTCTTGAAATGACCACGATCGGCAATTCCGGCTGGATCGGGCACTCCGGTCCTGATCAGGGCGAGGCCAAAGCCTTTTACCAGGACGTGCTCGGCTGGAGCATTAACAATATGCCTATGCAGGACGGATCGAACTATTCGGCTGCTGTCGTCGGTGAGACCGCCATCGGAGGCTTTTCCCCAATGCCCGAAAACCACGGCAGTTGGACAATTTACTTCACTGTGGCGGACGTCGACCTGAGCGTTGCCGAAGCTGAAGCCAAGGGTGCCACGGTTATTCAACCGGCGATGGCCATGCCAGGAGTGGGTCGCATGGCCACGCTGACCGATCCGCAAGGCGCGCGTTTTGCGCTGATCACATATGAAAGCATGGCGTCTTAGGCGCCTTGAGCCTGGAGGGATCAGATGGAACAGCTTCCCCAAATCACGCTCATCGTGACGGCAGTATTTGTGTTGATGAGCATTCCAATGGCAATTTCTGTTGGTGTGCGTCGGGCCAAGACCGGGATTTTGTTGCTTCATGGCGATGATGAAGCCCTGCTACGCCTGATGCGGGCACACGGGAACTTCATCGAATACGTCCCGCTTGCCATTCTGGCCCTCGCAGCGGCCGAGGTTGCCGGTGCTGCCCCATGGCTTGTCGCCATCTGTGGTGGTGTCTTGCTTATTGCACGCATAATCCACTTCTTCGGGTTGCGTGCGGCAGCCGACAGCAAAGGCCGGCCAATTGGCGCAGGGCTTACAAATGCGACAATGCTGGTCCTTGCCCTCGCGATCCTCTGGCAGCTCGGCACTGCTATCTGATGCCAGTGGATGAGGCCCTGACTGCCCGCATGCGTGATGCATTGGCCGCGCATGTGGGTATCTCTGAAAAACGGATGATGGGCGGGACCTGCTTCTTTTTGAATGGCAACATGCTGAGTGGTGCGCGGCGTCACAAAGATGGAGTCGGACGCTTCATGTTCCGGGTGGGCAAAGCGCAAGAGACAACGTCGCTGGCCGATCCAACCGCATATGCAGTGATACATGGCACCCGCAAACTGGGTGGGTTTGTCCGGGTGGATGAAGGCGATTGCGATGAAGCTGCTTTGCAACGATGGCTGCAGCTTTGCCTTGCACACGCTGCGGCCTTGCCCGCCAAGGATTGAATGGAGGATGTGATGGCATCATTCGACAGTTTCTCGCCCGAAGCATTGAGCTTCCTGAGCGATCTGAAGACCAACAACACGAAAGATTGGTTTGCGACGAATAAAGCGACTTACGATATTCACTTGAAGGAGCCAGGCAAGCAATTCGCGGATGCAATGTCGTTGGCCTTGCGCGATATCTCGGCCTGTGAGCACGACAGCAAGGTTTTCCGGATTCATCGCGATGTGCGTTTCTCAAAGGACAAAACACCCTACAATGCGCACTTCCACGTGGCGTTCATGCCGAAGGAACAAGCGGGCCAACAGCCAATGTGGTTCTTTGGTCTGTCACCTAAAAAGCTTTCTCTTGGTTGCGGCGTGTTTCAGTATGACAAGGAAGCGCTGGTTGCCTTCCGATCCGCTATGGCTGGGCCGAGAGGAGCAGAGCTGATCCAACTTACAACCGACTTCCGCGCGGCTGGTTTCCGCGTGGGAGAACCAGAACTGAAACGCGTGCCTTCTGGCTTCAACAAGGATCATCCTCATGGGGAGGCGCTGCGCCGCAAAGGCTTTGCGGTCTGGATTGACGTGGCGGACCCGACATTCGTAACTAAACCGAACTTCGTAAAGAGAGCGACCGGACTTTTTTGTCAAATCATGCCGGTGTTTCGACTGCTCTCGCAGGTAGCCTAATTGCAATTTTCAGTCGCAGCGAACGGCTGCTTTAACTGGCCGCACTACAGCATCCGGCATCCCCAGTGAACGGCAGCTCTGGGCCGCCCATAATGGCGGCCCATATCTTTAGATTTCGATAGCTTCCGCGATCGCCAGGGCGTCTTCAAGCTCAACGCCCAGATATCGAACTGTGCTGTCCATTTGTGTGACCCAAGAGGAGCTGAACAGCACGCAAATTGCCAGTCTTTTTATAGATCTGCGTCACCTTCGTCCGGCGCATCGAGTGGGTTCCGTAAGCTGTCGCTTCTAATCCAATTGATGTCACCCAGTCACGGACGATACGTGCGTACTGCCGGGTCGATATATGCAACCGCTCATGAAACCGTCCGGTGTCCTTCCCCCGTAAAACTGGGCCATTACACTTGGCATAGAAGGGGGACATTGAATGGCGAGGAAGCGGCACTCTGACGAAGACATCTTGAAGCTGCTGCGTGAGATCGAGCTGAAGCTGGCTTCGGGCGATGACGTGG
>JBCBOD010000151.1:0-7996 GCA_039821425.1 Pseudomonadota bacterium | reverse complement strand
GGCGCGTAGCCGGTCAGCCGCCGCAGCAGACTGTTGTCAGCGTGCGTGGCGTGCACATCGCCCTTCTGCATCTCCATGAAGTTCTTCTGCAGCGGTGCCCCAAGGCTGTCCTCGATCGCCGCGATGAAATCCATCAACGGCACGCTTTGCCCGTTGCCGATGTTCACAACGCGGTAGGGGGCCGCTGGGCTGAGGCTGTCACCCTCGACCGGTTCACCCTCGACCGGGGCCGCGTCGATCAACAGGCGGATCCCCCGCACCAGATCGGTGACATACGTGAAGTCCCGCGCCATCTGACCGCTATTATAAACATCGATCGGATCGCCATTTAGCCCAGCAGCCACAAATTTGAACAGCGCCATGTCAGGCCGCCCCCATGGCCCGTAGACCGTGAAGAACCGGAACATCGTCGTCGGGATCTTCCACAGGTGGGCGTAGGCATGTGCCATATGCTCGTTTGCGCGCTTGGTGGCGGCATAGAGCGTTAGTGGCGTATCGGTACGCTGATCCTCGGTAAACGGCATCTCCGTGTTCGCGCCATAAACCGAGGATGTGGACGCCATCAGAAGGTGATCGACGCTATGCGCCTTCGCACATTCCATCACGTTGAACGTGCCCATCACATTCGCTTCCATGTAGGACCGCGGGTTTTCGAGGGAGTAGCGCACGCCCGCCTGCCCCGCGAGATGCACGATGATGTCGGGTTGCGCGTCCTCACAGACCTGCGCCAATCGGTCCATATCTTCCAGCCGCGCCTCGTGGCAGGTGAACCCGGGGTTTTGCAGCAGAATCTGATGCCGCCGCTGTTTCAGCGCGACATCATAGTAGTCCGTAATTGCGTCATAGCCGGTCACGCGAAATCCTTCGTCCAGCAACAGCTTTGCCAGATGAAAGCCGATGAACCCGGCGGTGCCTGTGATCAGAACATTGCGCATGGCCCGCCTTGTGGCCGATGCGCCGGATCAGAGCAAGCCGTTCGGCAAGGGCTGTTCGTTCGCCGTGTTGATCCGCCGGAACCAGAGCGTCAGCATCGTCGAGGTGATGACGATGAAAAGCGAATAGAGCACGGGGACTGCGTTGATCGCCTGCACCTCATCGCCAGAGAAGGTGAAGACGATGATCGCAATGGCCAGCGGGCCGTTCTGGATGCCTGTCTCCAATGCCACTGTCCGGGCGTTGCGCGGGTGCAGCTTCAAGAGTTTGGAGAATCCATAGCCCAGCGTGAAACCAAACAGGCCCAACGCGATGGAGCCAAAGTAGGTCGCCCAAGTCGTTGTCACCAGAAACTCCCAATTCCGCGGGATCCAGGACACGATCAGGAAGAGGATGAAGAAGACGGCAAGCAGTGAGCCAAAGAATTCCGTCACCGCGCCCACATTCGCGTTGAACTTGCGCAGGATCATCCCGATGGCGACAGGCACAAGAAGCAGCACCAGCGTCGCGATGATGTTCTCACGCGGGATATCCAGATCGAGCGCGCCTGCGTAGACCACCAGCACGATGGGGATCAGGATCACGCCGAATACGGTCGAGGTCACGGTCATCAAGACCGAGAGCGCCAGGTTACCCTTGGAAAAATACGTAAAGATGTTCGACGTCGTCCCGCCCGGCATGCAGGCCATGATCAGGATCCCGATCTTGATCGGGTCTGACACTGGCAAGGTCGTCGCAAGGATAAAGCCGATCAGCGGCATGAACCCGTATTGCGACACGACCCCAATCATCAGACCGTAAGGGCGTTTCAGCGCCAGCACGAAATCACGCGGCGTCAGCGATGCCCCCATCCCCAGCATGATCACGAAAATCATCAGCGCAAGGATCGCCTGTTCGAGTGGTCCGACCATCGTTTAGCCCCCCGCCTTTGCTTGTTCTTCCGCGCGCAGGTCCTTGCGCAGGATTTTTCCGACGTTTGACTTGGGCAGTTCATCGCGGAACTCCACCGTCTTGGGCACTTTGTAGGCCGTCAGATGTTCCTTGCAGTAGGCGCGCACCGCCGCCTGGTCCAGCGCGCCCTCTTTCTTGACGATAAAGGCCTTTACGGCTTCACCAGAGGCACCATCAGGGACGCCGATCACGGCGACCTCTTCGACATCCGGATGCGCGGCCAGCGTATCCTCGATCTCGTTCGGATAGACGTTAAACCCCGAGACGAGGATCATATCCTTCTTGCGATCCACGATGCGGAAATAGCCGTCTGCATCCATCGTCGCGACGTCACCGGTCAAGAGCCATCCGTTTTGAATAGTCTTCGCAGTCTCTTCCGGCTTGTTCCAGTAACCTTTCATGATCTGCGGACCACGTGCAATCAGCTCACCCGCTTCGCCCTGAGGCACATCTTTGCCGTCTTCATCCACACATTTCACTTCCGTCGACGGGACCGGCACGCCAATAGAATTGAGGCGCGTCTTGCCCATTGGGTTGAAGGTCAGCACTGGGGAGCTTTCGGTCAGCCCGTAGCCTTCCAGCACCGGCTTGCCCGTCACCTCTTCCCAGCGCTGGGCGACGGCGCCTTGCAGTGCCATCCCCCCGGCGGAGGCGAATTTCAGGTGCTTGGGCGGCGTGTCCTGAAACCAGATCTCGTTGTTCAGACCGTTGAAAAGCGTGTTCACCCCGCTCATCCACGTGATCTTGTAGTTCTCGAAGGCCCGTTTGAGGTTCGAGAGTGGTCGTGGGTTCGGGATCAGGATGTTGCGGGCACCGACAGAGTAGAATCCGAGGAAATTCACCGTGAACGCGAAGATGTGGTAGAGCGGCAGAGCTGTCAGCGCGACCTCTTTCCCCTTCTCCAGATTCTGGATCAGCTCCATCGTCTGTTCCATGTTCATCAGGATATTGTTGTGGGTCAGCATGGCACCCTTGGCGACACCCGTGGTGCCGCCGGTATACTGCAGGCAGGCGATATCATCGGCGCTGATGCTCGATCGGTAGCCCGCGATCTTGTCCTTTGACCCGCCACCTGCGCGCCCTTTGGCAATCGCATCTGGCAAGCGGATATGCGGGAAGGTGATCGGCTTGATCGTCTTGTCCCAGTATTTCTGCACCAACCCGACGATCCACTTGGGCAGACGGGGCAGAAACTCTGCCACGCGGGTGACGATGATGTTCTTGCAAGGATAGGCCTGCAGCGCCTCTGCCATCTTGTCAGAAAAGATGTCGACGATGACGATCGCGCTGGGCTCGGCATCCTTGAACTGTTTTGACATCTCTTCGGCGGTGTAGAGCGGGTTGACGTTGACCAGCACGCAGCCCGCTTTGAAGATTGCCATGGCCGCGATGGGATAGCTGAGCCCATTGGGCACCTGGATCGCCACGCGATCACCCGCCGACAGGCCCATGTCCTCGCGTAGATGGATCGCCAGCGCATCGGACATCTCGTCAGCCTGCGCAAACGACAGTGTGCCATTCATGCCGTTGGGCAAGACAGCCGTGAAGGCCGGCAATTTGCCAAACTCCTGCGCCTTAGCTGTGATGAAATCCCCGATTGTCGTGTGCTGGGCTGCATCAATCGTCTTGCGGGCAGACGGGTCGTAAAAGGCCGTCCACGGGCGATCAGTGTCTTGCACGGGCTTCCTCCCAAAAGCGTTTCAGAGAGACTAGCGACTGCGCCCGCTTTGTGAAGCGTGACGTTAGGGATTTTCACCCGTTCGGGTGATGGGCGGGCGAGCATGATGATGTTTGGATCACTTAAGAGCACCAAGTCACATCACGAGGAAAAGCTTTATGTCCCGCTTTACTTTTAGTTTGCCTGCCATTGTCCTGCTCAGCGCGTGTGGGGGTAGCAACTTGGAACCGCTTCCGAACGACCTTTTGCCTTCTGGTTCCGTGAATGCGGGAAGCGAGCGTGTCAGCCTGCCCGAAACGCAAGACTAACTCGGGATTGAAGAGGACAGTGGAACGGTCGCAGTCGCTATTGTCGAAGGTATAGGCGTTGTCGAAACCGCAGAAGGCGTGAGCATCTCGCCCGAGACCGTGCGACTCTACGTTTATGGAACACGCGAAATCTCGACCGGTGCGATCAATCTTACTGACACAAAAACCCTTTTTGTTGACCCGGACGGCGATGACAATGGTGGCCGAGGGATCGAGTATTCTGATGGCAACGGAAACTTTGTCACGTTCAATCCGACCCTTTTCGGAGAGTCGGATGAATATGAGTTTGCGCGCCACTTTTCCATCGACTTTGGCGACACGTTTGGTTTCGTGATCTTGGGCACAACTACGAGTGCTGAGGACGTGCCAAGCGTCGGAACAACGACTTATCTAGGCGACACATTGGTACTTGACGATCCTCTCGTCGGTGGCCGAAGCGCTTTTCGCGGCATCGCCTCGCTGGATGCGGACTTTGACAATGGCCTCGTTGACGCAATGCTAGGCACCGGCCGGCCCGACACGCTGACCGATATTCAAGTGGAAGATATGATAATCTCGGGAAACAGCTTTGCCGGTGGAAACATCACGCTTTTGGAGAACGGCATGGATGTGACGGACACATACATTGGCGGGTCACTGGGATCAGATGCCGCTGGGCTGTTTTTCGGCCCTATTGAACAGACGAATATACTCTCCAACTTCGACGGGCCCGGAGAGATCGGTGGAATGGCCGTGATCAACGGCAATACGCGATTAATCGAGGCCTATTTCCTTGCCGATATTCAATAGGCTTTCAGCTGGCCCGCGCGCGCCCGCTGCTTTGCGGTGACGGGAACACCCAGAAGAACTCTCCCGGAAGGCCGCCGTCTTTGGCGGCCTCTTCGTTGATGAACTCAACGGTCTCGGCGAGGCTTTCGCGGCTCCACCCCAGGCATGACCGCATCTTGAGCGTCACAGGATCATAGTCTAGCGCATGTTCCGGCGGTGAGCGTTGCATCAGCGCGCTGGGCAGGACAAGGCAGTGATAGACCCTGAGCGCATAGGGCAGCGCACGGGCGCGGGCAAAGTTGCGGCGAAACTTTTCGGGGCTGTCACCGGGCAGGCCCACGATTATCTCAATCGCAAGGCTGGCGACCGACCGCAAATCACCGAGGATCGCGTTGAACCGCGCCTCATCATATTTGCGCTGCACCTCATCCAGCACGTCGCTGTCAAAAGACTGCAAGCCTACACCGATATGCGGGCTGCCAACCCCGTCGAGGAACTTCAGGTGCTCATCGCGCACCTTTGCCGGATAGACCTCACAGATCAGGTTGCGGTTCTTCAGAAAGCCCGTTTCTTCCGCCGCCTGCGCCAGATTGGTGAAGGCGGGCTTGTTCAGGTTCAGTCCAGCGTCCACCAACAAAAGGGTCCGCCGCCCGTTGTCGGCAATGGCGGCGAACTCATCCGAGATACTGGCCACGCTGCGCACGTTCTTGGGCGCGTCCATCACACCCCATTCGCAGAAGGAACAGGTGAACGGGCAACCACGATAGGTCTCCATGATCGCCAGCCCGGTTTGCGGCATCAGGCCATCGGCATAGGGCGATGCCAGCTGATCCAATATCGCCGGATGGCGGGGTGGGGTCTGTTTCCAGCCGGCGCCCTCACGCAGGGCGATTCCACGGACGTGGCGCAGCGTTTCCGGCTCCCGCCGCTTGAGCGCGACAAGCTCTGTCATCGCCCCCTCGCCTTCCCCGATCACCAGCACATCTGGCTGGGTCATCTGCGCGAACGGCACATGGGCCAGCATGTTGGCCCGGGCCGAGGGGCCGCCGAAGATCGACAGGCGCGCAGGATCTGTTGCCTTGAGGGCCGCATTGATCTCCATCAGCGCGGGCAGCGACCAGACATAGGCGGAAAAGCCGATGACATCCGGATCAAACGCCTCAATCTCTGCGATCACGTCCTTGACCGGCTTCTCCGGAAAATCCCAGATCCGCAGGTCCAGATCATCGAAGCCCGCATTTCGGACGGCGGCGGCAACCTGATAAAGGCCAAGGTTCGGTATATAGGGTGGAAGCGCAGGGTCACGTTCAGGGTAGCGCCCCACCAAAGCCACGCGGCGGCCAGAGTGGAAACCGGTCACTTGAACGACCACCAATAGGTGCCGGATGAGCCATTGTGCTGTGCCGCGAGCCGATCCAGATGCGCCCGCATCTTGCGAATGTCCTGTTCGGACCAGTCGGAATTGGAAGTCATCGCCATCGTCACGGGGTCAAACTTCACATCCCATTCCGGGCGCGAGCGGGTCAGCAGCGCATCGGGAAGCACCAGACAGTGATAGGCGCGCACCCCGCCGGGCATCGACAGGGCAAAATCGAGCGTGCGGAGGAAGCCTTCCGGCGTTTCGCCGGGCAGTCCAAAGATGATCTGGATTTCGATGTTCGGGGCCACGGTAGCAAGGTCACGCACCGACGGCTCAAACCGGGTCTGGTCGATCTTGCGATCATGGGCGTCGAGCACCGCCTGATCCTGGCTTTGCAGCCCAATGCCCAGATAGGCCGATCCGATGTCTTCGAGAAACTCCAGATGCTTGGGGCGAATGGTCGAAGGATAAATCTCAGCCCAGAAGAGCGTGTTCTTGAGATGCTGCGTGCGTTTGTTCGCGGCTGAAAGATTGCGGAAGGCCTGCGCGTTCAGGTTCAGCCCGGCATCGAGCAGGAAGACCGCGGGCGCTTCCAGTTCTTCGAAGGCATCGATCTCACGTGCGATATAGTCCTCAGAAAACACATCCCGCGCCGGGCGCACTGCCCCCCACTCGCAAAAGCGGCAAGCGAGCGGACAGCCTCGGTAGGTTTCCAGATAGGCGACAGCGCCCTGCGGCATAAGCCCCTGCTGGTAGGGGGAGGCGATATCATCCATCGCGCAGGACGGCGCTGGCCCAGTTTTCGCCCACGTGCCGTCGGGGTTCGGCAGAGCAAGCCCGCCAATCTTCTTCAACGCGGCCGGGCTGCGATCCGGCGCGCAGATGATCCGCTGGATCAGGACCTCACCATCGCCCTCCGCTACCGCGTCAAGATAGGTGTGAGCGCCTGCATAGGGGGCAAGGTCAAACACGCTCGACCGCGCGGACGGCCCACCGAAGATGATAAAGGTCTCTGGCCGTTTTGCCTTGATGCTGCGGGCAAGCGCCACAAGTTTCGCCGTCGACCAGACGTAGATCGAGAACCCGATCAGGTCCGGCGCAAACTCCTCCAAAGCCCGGGTCGTCCCGACACGGCCGAGCTTGCCATAGTCGAAGAACCGCACATCAAGATCCATCTCGTCCTTCAGCGCATTGGCGGCGGCGATGATCCGGTGCACACCGTAGCTGGGCAGTTCCAGCGGCCCCAGCTCATCCCCATCAGGCGCAGGCGAGAGCGATACAAAGGCCACCTTCTGCGTACGCGATATGGGTTGGGCAATGTTCATAGAGCTTGGCCTCTTGCGGGCGGGTCGGGCGTTCTGAAGATCAAAGGCAGCCTATGGCTGTGCTGGTTTCATGGCAATGCGGTGACAACGGGCGCTTTGTCGCTGGGATAGCCCTGCATCTGCAATGCGGCATCAGTTTGGCACAGCCATCTTGCAACGAAAAAAGGCCGGCACGTGGTGTGCCGGCCTTCTGGGGGCGTGAGGGGAGAAACGCCCCTTGGGGGGATTAGTCGATGTCGAAGTCGCGTTGTGCGACTGTTTCACCGTCGATTTTCAGCAGTGCGATGACGTCCTGCGTTGGGCGGATGCCGACGTTGACCATCACGTCCGTGTTGGCGCCAGCGTTCACGCTTTCGGTGCCCAGCAGTGCGCCGATCTCACCTTTGTGGAAGTCGTAGATCTCAACGACGCCAGCATCGGCAGAGCGGACAAGACCCAGATCCAGGGTAGAACGGCTTTCCAGGCGCTCACCGTACTGGAAGTAGCTGTCAGCAGACGCGACAGAAGCGGTAGCAGCAACAGTAGCGGCGGCGAGTGCGATTGTTTTGATAGACATGTGTTTGTTCCTTTTCGTTGTGTGATGCAGCGGGAGAACTGCGGTTTGGTTTGTGGTGTGCGGCGGGTGTGCCGCGGTGTTGATGGGAGTAGAATTGGGGATGAAATGGCCGCGGTG
>JBCBOD010000088.1:0-16645 GCA_039821425.1 Pseudomonadota bacterium | reverse complement strand
TTGGTTTTGATTGAGCTGGCTGGGGGCAACGACGGGCTGAACACTGTGGTGCCGATCAAAGACCCCGCCTATCGGATGCTCCGGCCCGAAATCGGGATTGGTGCGCGCGAAGCGCTGAACTTGGACAGTGATACTGCCCTGCACCCATCCATGCGGCCCCTCGCCAATCTCTGGGAACAGGGGGAGCTGCAGATCGTCCAGGGTGTAGGCTATCCGAACCCGAACCGGTCCCATTTCCGCTCTATCGAGATCTGGAATGCCGGGCGCGGCGCCGAAAGCAATATCCGCGACGGCTGGGTCTCTGCCGCCTTTGACGGGCAACCGATGCCAACCGAACATGCCGACGGTCTGGTGCTGGGCGGGTCCATGGGACCGCTTGCAGGCAAAGGGCGCTTTGCGGCGATGCGGGATGAGGAGGTTTTTGTCGAAACCCAGTCCAACCTGCCCGGCGGCATGCACCCTGTCCGTCCCGAAGGGCGCACGCCACTCGAACACGTGCTGCGCACTTACGACAACGCCAAGGTGACGGGCGATCTGATCCTGCGCCGCCTCTCCCAAACTGACGCGCGCGATTTCGAATTCCCCTATAGCGATATCGGGCAGCAATTGGGCACAGCCGCGCGCCTGCTGACGGCGGGTGTTGATGTTGCCACGCTGAAGGTCGTGCAGGATGGCTATGACACGCATGAGGCACAGCCCGGCGAACATGCCTATCTGCTTGAAGAACTGTCAGACGCGATCGGCGCCTTTGCCGGTGCGATGCGGCAGGCCGGGCTTTGGGATCAGGTCACAGTGGTCACCTTCTCTGAATTCGGGCGCACGGCACGCGAAAACGCCTCTGGTGGCACCGATCACGGCACCGCGGCGCCTGTGTTCATTGCCGGTGGCGCGGTCAATGGTGGGCTCAGCGGCGCGGCACCGTCCCTGACCGAACGGGTGGAGGATGATCTGGTGCACACGACAGACTACCGCACCGTCTATCACGCGCTGCTGAACGACCTCTGGGGGATCAACACACCGCTCTTTGATACCAGCGATCCGGCCTTACGGATCATCGGCTAGTTGATGCCACATTTGCGCGGACCGCTGCAGAGAAACCGGGATTTCCACCCAATCTCGCCACACATCCGCCGGAGTTGACGCCTAGGTAACCCCCATAGAGATTTTGGAGGGTAACCCATGGTAAAGAGTGCAAAGAAGATCTTCGCTGTGGCTGCCCTTGGGGCGGCCACAGTCATCGTTCATGCGTCAGCTGGCTATGCGGATGAAGTCACACTGGATTTCATTGCAAATGACCTGACTATTTCAGGCGAGCTGATCAATATGGACGATGAAGGCTACACCTTAATCACCGAAATGGGCGAAGTGCATGTGCCTGCGGCGATGGTCACCTGCGAAGGCGACGCTTGCACGCAGGTCGCCGTTGTTTCCGACAGCTAAAGCATCACGACTTTGCCGCTCGCGGCACTTTCCTGCGCTGCAAGGCCGATCTCTACTGCCTTCCTGCCATCTGCCAGCGTGACCTCGACTTCGCCCTCGCCCCGGATCACGGCATTGAACCGCTGATGCTGGTAAAAGGTCGATCCATTGTGATCGCCCGCTTCCAGCAGCTTGGGATCAACCGGAATCTCTGACACATACGGGCCCTTTGGCGCGCGCGGGCTGATGATCATCTGCGGCACAGGTGGCGCCCCCAGCAGTTTCGGCCAGAACCGGCCCGGGCCGGGGACCAGCGCCTCGATCTTGCCCTTGGGTCCTACCGCGCTGATCTCTTCCTGCCATTTGGAGCCTTCTGCGAACATGCAAAGTTCCAGCATTGCCCGGGTGCCTTTTGCGAAGTCGAGGATCACATAGCCGTTGTCCCAGATATCCGGGGCCACGCCATCATAGCGCTCGTCGATATGGTTCAGCGATTGGCCCGCACTCGCCATCACGCGGACAGGTTCATCCTGCAGGATCAGGCGCATCAGATCAAAGAAGTGGCAGCACTTTTCGACCAGCGTGCCACCTGTCTTTTCATTGAACCGGTTCCAGTCACCGATCTTGGGCAGGAACGGGAAACGATGCTCTCGGATCGACAGCATCTTGATCCCGCCCGTCGCCTGTTCGGCCTGTGCGATCAGGGCCGCGACAGGGGGCATATAGCGGTATTCCATCGCAACCCAGACAGGATGCGCATAGTCCTTGAACAGCGCGTCCAGAACGGCCGCATCCCCCGGCTTGGTATAAAGCGGCTTTTCACACAGGATCGGCATCGGCCGCGTCGCGACAATTTGCTGAAGCTGCCGGATATGCAGGTAGTTGGGGCTGACGATCACCACGGCATCAAGATCAGAGTAGGCCAGCAACTCTTCCAGTGATCCGGCCACATGCGCGTTCTGTGCCAGCGTGCCTGCCGCCTCGGCCAGTTCCGCGACCGGATCGAACACCACCGACACGCGCCCCTGCTGCAGCAGATTGATATTCTGAATATGTTCGCGGCCCATCATGCCGCAGCCAATCAGGCCGTAGTTTACCATCGTCACGTCGACTAACCTTTTCCCATGCGAGAGATGTATGTGGCGCGGCCCGGATCGTACCAGGTGCGCGAGAATTCAACGGGCGTCTTGTCCGCCGTGCGGCTGACCCGTGTGATATGGCCCACGGTGACGCCCGGCCCGAGATGAAAGCCCGGCGGGGTCCAGTCTGGCGTTGCATCAACGCCGATCCGATCCTCGGCCATCGCAACAACCACGCCGAGTTCATGGCGGTAGAAGTGGTAGAGCGATTCCGACAGATCTCCGATCGCAACATCGTCACGAAGACCGGCATCCAGCCATATTTCTTCCATTGCAATCATGATGTTATCTAGCGATCTTAAACGGATGATCCGATGCGCCTCTGCGTGCCCCCCAAGTGCGGCAAACGGGTCTGGCTTGGGCAGCCGATCAACCGACAGCACTTGGGCTGTTGGCAAGCCACCACCCTGCAAAAGCTCCAGCCGAAAGAAGGCATAGACGGATTCCACAGCAGGCCTGTGGCGCACGTAGTTTCCCGAACCTTGAACCCGGTCCAGAAGGCCCTTTGCCTCCACATCTGCCAGCGCCTTGCGCAGCGTGCCAACGGCCACGCCTAGTTCATCCGCCATGTCCCGCTCAGGCGGCAGGCGCGCGCCGTCAACAAGGCGCCCGGCCGCAATGTCGCGGATCAGCATCTCGCTCACCTGAATGAACTTCGGCAAGGCAGATGATTGGGCAGACGCCCCCGCCATGGCGACCCCTCCCCGGCTGCCAGTGGAAATTGATACACTATTGTTACATACAGTTTCGCATGCTACGCAAGCGCTAACAGTCATTTCTTGGGAGGGGAATCAATGACAGTCGTCCCTGTCACCAGCGCCGATCTGGACGCCGCAGAAGTTTCCTGGTTTTCTGCCCTCTGCTCTGACGATTACCAGTTTCTTGGCGTGCCCGATGGGGATCTGCGTTCATCGTGGGAACACTGCCGCGACATCGCGCTGACGGCGGAAAAGCAGGGGTTCCGGAACATCCTCGCGCCCTCCTCCTACCAGGTCGGACAGGACACATTGTCCTTCGTGGCAGGCATGGCGCCACTTACGACAAAGATGAACTTTCTTGCGGCAATCCGCTGTGGAGAAATGCAACCGATCATGCTCGCCCGCACGGTCGCGACGCTTGACCATATGCTGAAAGGCCGCCTGACGCTGAACGTGATCAGCAGCGATTTCCCCGGCGAGGTTGCAGAAAGCGCTTACCGCTATAAGCGCAGTCACGAGGTCGTCGAAATCCTCCGCCAGGCGTGGACGCAGGATGAGATCAACCATGATGGTGAGATCTACCAGTTCAAGAACGTCCCCACCGACCCCGCACGCCCGTACCAGCAAAACGGCGGCCCGCTGCTTTACTTCGGCGGCTATTCCCCCGCAGCACTCGAACTTTGCGGGGCGCAGTGCGACGTCTACCTGATGTGGCCTGAAACCACCGACATGCTGGAACAACGCATGAAAGACGTACACGCGCGGGCCGAAGCACACGGGCGCACACTCGATTACGGGCTGCGCGTGCACATGATCGTGCGGGATACCGAAGCCGAGGCCAAGGAATACGCCGACTACATCGCCAGCAAGTTAGATGACGAATACGGCAAACTGATCCGCGACCGCGCGCATGACAGCATCAGCCTCGGCGTTGCTCATCAGGCCCGCGCCCGCGAACTGGCCGACAAATACGGCTATACCGAACCGGGCCTCTGGACAGGCGTTGGTCGCGCGCGGTCTGGCTGCGGCGCGGCGCTCGTCGGATCAACCGATCAGATCATGACGAAGATTGAGAGCTATCAAAAGATGGGCATCCGTGCTTTCATCTTCTCGGGCTACCCGCATATCGACGAGGCCGAACATTTCGGCAAACGTGTGATGCCCAACCTGAAAACATGTTCCCTGCCGCACGCCTATGGCCGCGTCCCGGTAGAAACACCCGCAACACCCCTAGGCACAGGACCCCGCCGCTAATGGACCGTATCAAGATCACCGACGACCTTTCCTTCAGCCGCATCATCTATGGCATGTGGCGGCTGGGCGATGATGATGACATGTCGCCCGCCCATGTGCAGGCCAAGATCGAGGCCTGCCTGGAACAAGGCATCACCACAATGGATCAGGCCGATATCTACGGCGGTTACGAGGCCGAAGAGGTGCTGGGGCGCGCGCTTGCCGACGCCCCTGGCCTGAAAGACAAGATCGAGATCGTCACCAAATGCGACATTGTCGCCCCCGCAGGCCGTTACGCCGATGCACGGGTAAAGTATTACGATACCAGCCGTGCGCATATCCTTGCGTCCGTCGATCACTCGCTCCGCCTGATGGGGATCGACAAGATCGACACCCTGCTGATCCACCGCCCTGACCCAATGATGGACCATCATGAAACGGGGGCCGCACTGGATGAAGTTGTGGCGAGCGGTAAGGTGCGCAGCGTGGGCGTGTCAAACTTCAAGCTGCACGACTGGACACTGCTGCAATCAGCGATGAAGACCCCGCTGATCACCAACCAGATCGAGCTGTCGCTCGCCGCGCATCAGGGCTTCACCAACGGCGACGTCGCCTATCTGCAGGAACGGAACGTGCCGATCATGGCCTGGTCACCCCTCGGCGGTGGCAGCCTGATGACGGGCAGCGGCGCGGTGCAAGACGCGATGGGAAAGGTGGCCGAGGCGAACGGTGTTGACAATAGTGCCGTCGCGGTCGCGTGGCTGCTGGCGCATCCCGCCAACATCATGCCTGTCATGGGCACCAATAATATCAACCGGATCAAGGGCTTGTCTGATGCTTTGAAGGTCAGCATGGATCGCCAGACCTGGTATGAGCTTTACACCGCCGCGCTTGGCAATGAGGTGCCTTGATGGACGCAACACCAATCAGCACCTTTGATCCCAGCACTGATAGCGATAGCTTTCGGGGGGCGCTTGGCACCTTTGTCACCGGGGTGACAGTCGTCACAACCGACAGCCCCGAAGGCCCTGTTGCCATCGTGGCCAACAGCTTTGCCAGCGTGTCGCTTGACCCGCCACTCGTGCTCTGGTCGCCTGCCAAGTCGTCTCGCCGGTTTGAGCATTTCGCAGGCTCGCGCCGCTATGCCATCAATGTGCTGTCAGCCGAACAGCAGGACATCTGCGATGCGGTCGCCAAATCCAAAACCGCGATCAATGACGTTGCCACACACCCCTCGCATAGCGGCATGCCGCTGATCGATGGGGCGCTGGCCACCTTTGAGTGCACGTTGGAGGCCACGCATGACGCCGGTGACCATGTGATTATCGTCGGCCGCGTGACGAAGGCCCATCATCGGGCGGGCGATCCATTGGTATTTCATGGTGGAAAATACGGAGAGTTTCACCCAAGCTGACGTTCAAGGACGCAAACGCACCCAAGGCGCCCGGACCTTATCCGGGGCGGCGGCAAAAACCGCTGACAACAAAGGGCAAAATGCCCGCACATAAACAGGGGAGGAGCCGATGTCGGTCCTGTTTGGCCTCTTGTGGCCACTAGAGCGGTTCAACACCGCCGTGCTGGCCATTGGCCGGATCATCGCCGTGATCGCACTCGCGATCATGGTCGCGTTGATCCTGGGCCAGGTTTTCTTCCGTTATGTGCTGGCTGACGCACCAAACTGGACAGAGGAAGGCGCGCGGTTCGGCATGCTCTGGATGACGGGGCTGATGGCACCAATGGCCTTCCGGATGGGCGGGTTCGTGTCCATCGACATGCTGGAACGCGCCCTGCCCCGCGTGATGTCGGGGCTACTGACGCTGCTGCTTCTGGCCATTACCCTTTGGGTGTTGGTGATCGCCTGGGATAAGGGCCTCAACAACCATATCGACGCGATTTCCGGCAAAGGCTGTTCCGCCTCGCTGCGCTGGCCCTTCGGGTTTGAGATCGGCAAATGCGGCAATCGGTTCCAGAACAATTATCAGTATGCCTCGCTCTGGGTTGGGGTGAACCTGCTGATCCTCGTGAATATTGAGCTGATGATCCGCCAGGTGATCAAACTGATGGGCGGCGGTGATCGTCTGACCATCCTGAACGACCAAGAAATGCAGGGGGCCGACTGATGCTGATCTGGTTCCTCCCCCTCTTTCTGATCCTCATCCTCATCGGCCTGCCGGTCGCTTTTGCCCTTCTGGCCGCGCCTTTCGCCCTGCTGACGCTGGACGATCAGGCACGCCAACTTTCGGTGCTTTACCGCAACCTCTACACCGGTATCGACAGCTTCCCGCTGATGGCGCTGCCTTTCTTCATGTTGGCGGGCGAGATCATGAACCGCGGCGGTATCACCGTGCGGCTGGTGGAATTCTCCCAAGCCTTCATGGGCCACCTGCGTGGCGGGCTGGCGCATGTGAACATCCTGTCCTCCATGCTCTTTGCGGGCCTTTCCGGCTCTGCCGTGGCTGACACTTCCGCGCTCGGTTCCACTCTGATCCCTGCGATGGAAAAGAACGGGTACTCCCGCAAATTCGCCGCCGCCATCACTGCCGCATCGTCGGTCATCGGCCCGATCATCCCGCCATCGGGCATCATGAT
The DNA here is from genome assembly GCA_039821425.1 of Pseudomonadota bacterium. GTDB lineage: Bacteria > Pseudomonadota > Alphaproteobacteria > Rhodobacterales > Rhodobacteraceae > Yoonia. Next base: position 9,567 of record JBCBOD010000088.1, on the reverse strand, counting down.
CATCTATGCCTATGTCATGGGCGAAAGCGTGGCGTCGCTGTTCTTGGCTGGGATCGTGCCGGGGATCATGGTGGGCGTGGGTCTGATGGTGATGGTGCGGCTGATGGCGGATCGCTATGACCTGCCCAAAGCGGAACGGATCGTCACCAAGGATCAGGATATCTCTGTGGTCGAATACTGGGTCAGCTTCGCGCTGATCCGGATCAATCTGGCAGGCATCCTGATGGCAATCTATGCGGGGCTGGCAGGCACAGTCGGTCTGGCGAGCGTCAACGCCGATGGCGACACGGTGCACACGCTGAACCTCTGGGTCGTCTTCGCAGCACTTCTGCTCGCCGCGCATTTCATGCTGATGGGCTATCGCAAGCGGGTCAGCCATGATTTCCGCATGGTCTGCAAAAAAGCCGTGGCCCCCCTGCAAACCCCGATCATCATCTTGGGGGGTATCCTCGTCGGCGTCTTCACCCCGACAGAAGCCTCCGCCGTCGCCGTCGCCTACGCATTGATCGTCAGCTTCTTTGTGCTGCGATCCATGAAAATGCGCGATCTGGGTGAGGTGCTGACGCGCTCCGCCCTCGCCACATCTGCCGTTCTTCTGCTGGTCGGCGCGGCTGTCGCCTTCAAAACCGTCGTGTCCCTGTCATACGCCCCGCAGATCATGAGCGAGTTCATGCTCTCGCTGTCGGAAAATCCATTGATGTTGCTGTTCCTGATCAACATCCTGTTGTTCATCGTGGGCATGTTCCTCGACGCGGGGCCAGCGATCATCATCCTGGGGCCGATCCTCGGGCCGATCTTCGTGGACCTCGGCGTGCATCCCGTGCACTTCGCCATCATCATGAGCGTGAACCTGACCGTGGGGCTGGCAACGCCACCGATGGGGCTAGTCTTATTCGTGGCCAGTACCGTCTCTGGCGAGAAGGTAGAAACCATCGCCAAGGCGATCCTGCCCTTCCTCGCCGTCGAAATCCTGGTGATCTTCCTGATCACCTACATCCCCGCCATTTCCATGACAGTGCCATACCTGACCGGTTTCCTCGGCTGCGCGCCAGAGGTCGGGTTTAGCGCTTGCATTAGCCCGTCACCGGGCGTCAACTAACAGCAGCAACAGGGAGAGAGTAATGCTGAAAACACTTGCAAAGGTCACGGCCACAGCGGCCTTGCTGGCGACACCATTCGCCGCATGGGCCGGGGGCCATACGGAGTTCACGATCCGCGCGACCGCGAACTCCAACGAAAACGACGAAGACTACGACGGTCTGGTCGTCTTCAAGAACTACGTCGAAGCGGCATCGAACGGCCGCATCGCGGTGGAGCTGTTCATCGGGACGCAGCTGTGCTCGACAGGTGCCGAATGCCTAGAAGGTGTCTCTGAAGGCTCCATCGACGTCTACATCTCCACCTCTGGCGGTGCCGCTGGCATCTTCCCATACGTGCAGGTGCTTGACCTGCCCTACCTGATGTCATCTGACCGCGTGGCAGAGGAAGTGCTGTCCGGCGATTTCGTCCGCACCATGCGTGACCGCGCGCTGGAAGACAGCGGCGACACCATCCGCCTGATGACCGTCGGCAACACCGGCGGCTGGCGCAACTTTGCCAACACAGAACGCCGCGTGACCTCGCCTGCCGACATGGAAGGCCTGAAGATGCGCACCGTGGTCGCCGACCTGCCAGTGCAACTGGTCGAAGCCATGGGCGCATCCGCGACACCAATCCCATGGCCAGAACTCTTCACATCGCTGCAGACCGGCGTTGTGGAAGGCACCGCCAACGGCATCACCGACATCATGGGCATGAAGTTCCCCGATGCGGGGCTGCAGTACCTGACACTCGACGGGCACTCCTACATGGGTGCGCTCTGGTGGATGAGCAACGAAAACTTCATGGCGATGCCAGAGGACCTGCGCCGCGTCGTGGTTGACGGGTTCAGCCAGCTGCAGCAGGCCACCTTCGCCTCGCCCAAGCGCAAGTCGATCGAAGCCTATGAAGCCTTCGTCGCAGGCGGCGGCGACATCTACGTGCCAAGCCCGGAAGAAAAAGCAGCCTTCGCCGAGGCCGTGGCCCCCGTCTATGACTGGTTCCGCGACAACGTCGATGGCGGCTCCGAAATGCTCGACGCACTGCAGACGGCTGTTGCCGAGGTCGAGGCAGAGCTTGACGGCGCTTATGCGAGCGACCTGAACTGACCGGAAACGGAAATCGAAAGATGTGAAAGGGCCATCCGATTGGGTGGCCCTTTTTCCATTTGCTTGGTCAAGGAAGGCCAGCAAAGTGCGCGGCTGACCTTCGCACCTCTGTGCAACGTTCAGGCCGTATGCGCCATGCCCGACGTAGGGTGGGACGCGCGGCCAAGGCTCCGGTTGCGTGTCAGTGCATCAGCGAAACAAGCGCTGCGGGTGCCGCAACGAATGCCCTCCCGGGGGGGAGGTCGGGTATGGCGCATACGCGCCGGGTTCCACGCCTTGTCATCACCCCCCAGCGCCTCCGCCCGCGCCGGTTCCGGGTCCTTGGCCCGCAAGGCAATCTGTTTACAAAAAACCGTTTCGCGCCTACTCTCGCGGCTATTGATTAAAGAAAATTTGGAGAACCGGCATGCCTGTCATATTGAAAAAGGCGTTCGCGGCGATCTCTCTTCTGCTGTTTATCGGCTGTGTCGAGATCGCTGATTACTCACTGCAAGCCTACACCAATGCGACCTCGCTCAAGGCGCGGTCGCTGTCGTTGGTTGCCAAGGCGACAGAACCCTACGCCACCCACCGGGCAGAGGCAGAGGCGCTGTTGATCGCCATCGACGAAGCCTATGAGTTTGCCAACGGGATCGAAAACAACAACGAGGCCGCCCGCATGTGGGAGATCCTGCGTGACCCGGATCGCACCTTGGTCGGTGGTTTCGTCAACGCCTGGGAAACAGGGGCGGCAAACGGGTTTTCGACGGATGAAAGTGGTGGGTCGCCCTTCCTGCGCGAAGTGGGTCAGAACCTGTCCGACAGTTTTGACCGTCTGATCTGCCTCGAAGCCAACAAGCGCGAGCCAAGCGCCTGCCCGGCGCCTGCCCCAAACCTTTGAGAAAGAGTTATTGATATGAATTTGGATAAAATTTTCGAAGAGATCGCCGACGGGATCAAAGAGATCGTCAAAAACGGCGCAAAGGCTTTCGCTGATGAGGCGGAAAAAGATCTGCGCGCCTTCCTTAAAGACAGTGAAGAGGACCTCAAGAGATACAGCCGCATGTTTGCAGACGGTGCTATCTCGAAATTTGAGTATCAGTTCCTCGTCAAGATGAAGGCAGACGGAGCCGAGATGCTGGCCGTTTCCGCCAAGGGGATCGCCAAGGCGCGCTACAAGCATCTGCTTGAAAGCGTGCGCAACCTGATCGTCAGCTCGGTCATGGCAGCGCTGCCCTAAGTCCGAACCAAAAACCCTGTCGAAAGCTGCGCACAGGCCGTCATCGGCGGCTTGTGCTGGCCCAAAGAACTTGCGACCTTGCTGCGGCAACCACGAACGTCCTGGCCCCTCGCCCATGGCGCTCTTTCACTTCTCAGGCCAAGGACCGCACCCATGGACGACGCAAAAGACTACCACGTCGGAGAGCTTGCCGATGCGCAGCCAGAACCCACCCAATTCGCCCCCAAACCCTTCAAAAAGGGGCGCCCGCCGGAACCGCTCAGCTTCGAAGTTGTCATGACCGCCGAGGCGACCGAAAAGCAGCGCAAAACCGGCAAGGTACAAGTCAACATCCCCGGCTTCTCCCCTGTGCGCTTTTACTGCGATGAGGATATCCCCGTGGGCGATGACACCGCCCCGCCACCGCTCGCCTTCATGTGCGCGGGCATCGGTTTTTGCCTGATGACGCACCTCACAGACATCTACACCGCCCGCAAGATCAGCATCAAATCCATGCGTCTGGAACAACGGGTCGGCTTTACCACGAACCTGTCAAACATGCGCCAACTGGGCCACACGACCGACGGGCGCACCGAACATATCGAAACCCATGTGCTGATCGAAAGCGACGAACCGGCGGAAAAGATTGCCGCCCTGATGGAAGAGGCAGAGAACGCCTGCATGGCCCATTTCGCCCTGCGCAACCCGATCCCGTGGTCCTCACGCTGCTTGCTCAACGGGGAAGAGATCCTCGCGGCCAGCGGCTAAACCCCCGAAAACTGGCGGAAATCCAGACTAGTCAATCGCGCCACTCACATGGCATGCTTGAACAAACGCCTGTTCAAAGGCGGAGTGGTGGAGGATGTCAGACGTGTGGAAGTCAGCTGTGATCACCAGCATAGGGGTCGCAACCCTTGTTTTTGTCATGGGTGTCGCGAACCCTGCGCAAACGCAGACAACCGCCCTCGACGATCTGCCGATCAACGATCCGGATGATATCCTGGCTGTCTGTGGTGGTGACCCGAACGCTGGTGAGCCGAATTTTCAGGCCTCCTGTGCCGCCTGTCATACGCTGGCCGAGGGAGAGGAACATCGCGGTGGGCCGAACCTCTATGCCCTTTACGGGCGCACAGCCGGTTCTGCCACCGGCTTTGATTACTCCGTCGCCATGACGACCGCCGGTGAAAATGGGCTGGTCTGGGGCCGCGATACGCTGCGCGCGTTCCTGCAGGATCCATCATCTGTTGTGCCTGGCACCAGCAAGGCGGCCATGCCCGGCATGGAGGACGAGCTTTATCGCACCGACCTGATGACCTACGTCCGTCTGACAACCACGCCACCGCCCCCCGCGCTGGAAGATGTCACCATCCCGCCAGAGCTTTTGGCGATGCAGGGCGATGTGCCCTATGGTGAATTCCTCGCCTCGGAATGCGCCTCTTGCCATGTCTCGGGCGCGGCCAGTGCCACCGGCGTGCCCCGCATCGACAACCTCGCGCGCGAGGACATGATGCTTGCGCTTTTGCAGTATCGCACCGGCGCACGCGCCAACCAGACAATGGGAAGTGTTGCAGCGCGGCTTGGCGACGAAGAGATTGCCGCACTCGCCGCTTATTTCGCGGCCAATCAATAACCACAAAGACTTAAGGGAGAGAACCATGTCATTGAACAGAAGACACTTTATCGGATCAGCAGCGGCGGGTGCCGCCACACTGGCCGCGCCAACTGTCTGGGCCGCGGGGCACGGCACACCACGTGTCGTGGTCATTGGCGGCGGCGCTGGCGGCGCGACCGCAGCCCGCTACATCGCCAAAGACAGCGCTGGCGCGATTGATGTCACACTGATCGAACCGCAGCGCACCTACTACACCTGTTATTTCTCGAACCTATACATCGGCGGCTTCCGAGAGCTGGACAGCCTCGGCCATTCCTATGCCACCCTGGCCACCGCTTATGGCATCAACGTTGTGCACGATCTGGCCACCGGTGTGGACCGGGATGCAAAGACGGTGACGACCGCGGGTGGCCATGTACTGCCCTATGACCGGTTGATCGTCAGCCCCGGGATCGACTTCATCGATGGCGCCGTGCAGGGCTGGGATATCTCTTCGCAGGATACCATGCCGCACGCCTACAAGGGCGGCACGCAGGCGGCACTCTTGAAGGCGCAGGTAGAGGCGATGCCAGAGGGCGGCACTTACATGATGGTCGCCCCACCCAACCCCTACCGTTGCCCGCCCGGCCCTTACGAGCGTGTTTCGATGGTCGCGCATCTTTTGAGCCAGACCAACCCGACCGCCAAGATCCTGATCGCCGACCCCAAGGAAGGCTTCTCCAAGCAAGGACTGTTCGAGGAAGGCTGGGCCAAGCACTACGCCGGCATGATCGAGCGCGTCGGCCCTGACGGTGGTGGCGCAGATGTGAGCGTTGACCCCGACGCGATGACCGTGACCGTCGGTGGCGAGGTGACGCCCGTGGACGCCTGCAACGTCATTCCCGCCATGAAAGCCGGGCGCATCGCCGACATCGCGGGCCTGACAGAGGGCAACTGGGCCCCGGTCAATGCCGCCGATCTGTCATCGAAGCTTGATGAAAACGTGCATGTGCTGGGCGACGCCTGTTCGCAGGGTGACATGCCGAAATCCGGATTCTCGGCCAACTCGCAAGCCAAGGTCTGCGCCAATGCCGTGCGCGGCGCGCTGACCGACAGCCGCGTGTTCCCGGCCCGTTTCTCGAACACCTGCTGGTCACTGATCGCCACAAACGACGGCGTGAAGGTCGGTGCGACCTACGAGGCGACAGAAGAAAAGATCGCCCGCGTCGACGGTTTCGTGTCAGCCACCGGCGAAGACGCGGCACTGCGCGAAGCGACCTACCAGGAAAGCCTCGGCTGGTACGAAGGGATCACGAACGACATGTTCAGCTAGGCGCGCGCTTGAACCCAGTGGCGGCGGAAGATCACGTTCCGCCGCCTTGCTGCTTGGGCCTGTTCTGCTTCATTTTAAAGCTGTCCCAGACGTGCATGCGCCCCTTCTGGCGTGCATCAGCGAGCCATAGTTTTCTCCGCACCCCTTCTGGCTCATGGCCGGAATAGACACCCCCCGAAAACTTCGGCCAATCAAGGGCTAGTCCTTTTTTGACCATCTCGGCCGAGAGGTCTCGACCATCAGGCAGAAAGCACTTGCCAACCGTGCGCCCATGATCGTCGCTTCCCACGACCTCAACGCTCACCATCTGCCCCTTTGTCAATTCAAACAGCGCCCATTTTGCCGCCTTGCCGTGCGGGTGCTTGAATTCAGGTGCATCGACACCAAACAGGCGGATCTCTTCCTTCTTTATCCGTAAACCGTCGCCGTCGGTTACATAAGCCTTTCCACTAAACCGCCGTATGACCGGGGTACTGGTTTGCACCTTTGCGAGCTCAGCCGTTTTTCTGCTGACCGGGATCTGTGGTTTGCGTTCGGGCCTGATGGGGGGCAACTCTTCAGGCGGTCGAGGCGGATTGGACATCCCACGGCGATCGCGGCGATCAATGACATCATCACCTTCGCGAAAAATCACAGCCAGCACGACACCAACCGCAAAGATGATGAGCGTAATGAGTACTTCCAAAGTATGTGCCCGCAACTGATGATCATTAAAAAGATGATACAACTTGGCCGAGAATTTTCCTGAAATCAAGCCTACGACCACTGTAAGACATTCACGGGTCATGGCATCTTGACTACGGAACACGCGAGTTTGCGCAGGTACAATCGAGCTGTAAAAGAAAGCACAAAGGACCACCCAAACGGGTGGTCCTTCTTCTTTTCTGAATTGGTCGTACTTAGCCGACAAGCGCACCATCGTCGCGCCTTACCGCAACGATCGAGGACCGGGGCAGGCTGCCTTCGCCATCTGGGAATGGGCTGCCCGGGTGCTGGATGCCAACAAACATCGTGCGGCGGTCAGCGGACCAGCACAGACCCGTCACCTCACATCCGTTTGGCCCGGTCAGGAAGCGGCGGATTTCACCTGTGACCGGATCACCGGCAAGCATCTGGTTGTTGCCGTTGCCTGCAAAGTCACCCTCGTTGTCATCGTCACCGTCCGTTTGGATCCAGATCAGGCCAGTGCTGTCGATCACCATCCCATCGGGTGAGTTGAACAGATTGCCGGCATTCATGTTCGCCGAACCTGCATAAAGGCCGTCTGCGTGGACTTCGGGGTTCCCGACCATGACGTAGAGATCCCAATCGAACGTGGATGCACCGTGGTCACTATTGTGTGGACGCCAGCGCACGATCTGACCATAGCGGTTGAGCTCGCGCGGGTTTGGACCATTCGGGATCATCGGCTCACCTGCCGCATTGGTGCGGATGCTGCCATCATCATTCGTGGCGCCGCGACGCGAGTTGTTGGTCAAACAGCAGTAAGCCTCAGTCGCGGTTGGGTTCACGGCGATCCACTCCGGGCGATCCATCGTTGTCGCGCTGACCTCGGTCGCCGCAACGCGGGTAAACATCGCGATCTCTGCCTCGGTCATACCCGTGTCTTCCGGTGTCAGCGGGATCCAGATACCGGTGCCATCGTCGTTGAACTTGGCCACGGACAGCGTACCTTCGCTCAGCAACGTCGATGTATCGCCGCCAGGCACATAGATATCGCGGCTCGTCCACTTATACATGTATTCGCCGCGCTCATCGTCGCCCATATAGACGACGACCTGACCTTCTGGCGTCAGCGCGTAGGCAGCGTTTTCATGCTTGAAACGACCGAGTGCTGTATGCTTGACGGGGGTTGCATCAGGGTTCCATGGGTCGATTTCGACAATGTAGCCATGGCGGTGTGGCTCATTCGGGTTCTGGCTCACGTCATAGCGGGCGTCCCACTTATGATAATCATAACCCCAACCGTCGATGCCAACGCCATACCGCTTGAAGCCTGCCTGGTTCACTTCTGGCAGTGCATCATGCGACTCAGCCGTCGAGCCAAAGTAGCCGTTAAAGTTCTCTTCGCAGGTCAGATAGGTGCCCCAGGGCGTGCGGCCGGAACCACAGTTGTTGTGTGTGCCCAAGGCGACAGTGCCGGTTGGATCAGCAGCCGTTTTCATCAGGTCGTGCCCAGCAGCAGGGCCGTCAATCCGCATTTCAGTGTTGTGGTGGATGCGGCGGTTGTAAGGGCTGTCGACCACGACTTCCCAACCGTTTTCACCTTCGGTCACTTCCATGACAGTCACACCCTGGAAGTTCTGCAGCCGCAGCACATCGCCAGCAGATGCTGGCACACCGTCTTGTGCGGCAGGCAGGTTGATACGGCGGTTCGTATACTCGCTGTTCACGACGAGCAGTTCGGTATCGCCCTGATGGAAGAGCTCCATCCCGTCTGTGTTTTCACCAAACACGCGGTCCGATCCTTCAGTGGGGATACCCGTTGCAGGGTCCCATTCAGGTGCGTCACCAAAGAGCGGATCGCCCCAACGCACCAGCGTTTCCCACTTGTATCCGGCAGGCACATGAACGGTGCCATCGGTTTGCGGTGCCAGCTGATCAAACGCGAAGCGCGAGCTTTGCTGCGCCATCGCAGTCGTGCCCTTCAGCCCGGCAACGCCCATGACGGCAGCGCCGGAACCGAATGCCAATACGCCGCCCAGAAAACCCCGGCGTGACAGCGCCCGGTCAACAACGCGGTCAAAGTCCTGAACTTCCGGCAGCGGAAAATTTGCCTCATCCCAATCGTCAAAAGACAAGCCATGATCATGCTTGGTCATCAATCTAATCCCTGTTTTTGGTGTCATCGTCCCATATGGCGAGAGGGAGGCTAGGCCCTACGCTTTACACTTTTGTGACGTCTGGTCAGGCGTGGCGTAGGAAAATATTGCGGCAATTTACCTCAGTCGCCGCAGCTTTGACCTACTACAAGTCGGCTTATCGGAACGGGTACATCCACGCCTTGTAGTCATCGACCAGCACCTCGGCCCGTGCCCGCTCTTCGTCTGTCAGCCGTGGCGTGATCTGTTCCAGAGAGATCAGCGCATCCGGGTCCCCGCCTATTGCCGAAAGCGCGTACCACAAGTACGCTCTGACCATGTCGGGCGCAGGGAGGCCCCGGCCCACCTCATAATACCAGCCCAGCCCGGATTGCGCCCCAGGATGCCCTTTCAACGACGCCCGCAGATACCACTCGAACGCCCGCTCGTCGTCCCGC
>JBCBOD010000175.1:0-5100 GCA_039821425.1 Pseudomonadota bacterium | reverse complement strand
TTGTTGAACTCACCGCCTTTGCCAAAGGTGCCGATCCCCAGCATCAGGATGATCAGAACGGCGCCGACGGCCACGACCATCAGCCAGAACAGCGGGTCACTTGCCATGATTTGGGTATCCTTCTTAACTTCCCAGGGTCATGTAGCAGCCGACAGGGCAAAGAAAACCCTTCACCCCCGTCGCAACACCGCATCGAGCGCTCGCGTCGGCAAAACCCGCCGCAAAAATCCCATCAGATAGGTTGGGGTGGTGACGTAGTAGCGCGGTTTTGGGTTGGGCGCGGTCACAGCGTGCAAGAGCTTCTTTGTCACCGCACTTGCTGGCAGCTCAAACTTGTCCTTGCCCCGATCCTGATAGAGCCGGTCGAGGAGCGTGCGGTATTCATCCGACCGGGCGGAGTTCTCCCAATCAATCCATTTCTCGAAATGCGGTATCGCATTCTCGCGGATCTTGGAGGTCACCGGCCCCGGTTCGATCAGGATCACCTTGATGCCTGTTCCTTCCATCTCCAACCGCAGCACATCGGTCAGCCCTTCCAGCGCGAATTTCGTTGCCACATAGGCGCCGCGCCATTTGATCCCGACAATCCCGAGGACGGAGGAGCAATTCACGATCCGCCCGTGCCCCTGCGTCCGCATCACAGGGATCACGTGCCGCGTCAGTTCGTGCCAGCCGAAGAGGTTCGCCTCAAAGATCTCGCGCAGCCCGCCGACGGGCAGATCCTCGACTGCGCCGGGGCAGGCATAGGCGCCGTTGTTGTAGAGCGCATCAAGCCGCCCATCTGTTGCCTCTAGCACCTCTGCTAGCCCCGTGACGATGCTTTCAGGATCGCTGTAGTCGATCCTGGGGCTGTCAAAACCTTGCGCACGCAATTTCACGCAATCCTCGGTCTGGCGACAACTGGCAAAGACGCGCCAGCCTGCATCGCGCAGCCCGTGCGCCGCGTCGCGCCCGATCCCGCTAGAGGCCCCTGTGATCAGAATGGTTTTTTTGCTCATGGCGCTTCATCCACACCGGCAGCACCTGCGTCAAGCGTCCATCACGGTGCGTTTCCCGACCCAGCCAAAGATAGCCGCTTTACGCGGGAAAAGCGGCCCGATACATCTGGGCCATGAGCGATGAGAGCAACACGCCCGAAGGTACGGAAGAGACCGAAACACTGCGCCGTGCCATCGGTGATCGGTACCTGACCTATGCGCTCTCCACCATCATGCACCGCGCGTTGCCGGATGCCCGCGACGGGCTGAAGCCGGTGCATCGCCGTATCCTTTACGCGATGTCGCGGCTGCGCCTTTCGGCCTCTGGCGGGTTTCTGAAATCCGCCAAGATTAGCGGCGACACGATGGGCGATTTCCACCCGCATGGGGATGCTGCGATCTATGACGCGATGGCCCGCCTCGCGCAGGATTTCACCATTCGCTACCCGCTGGTCGACGGGCAGGGGAATTTTGGCAATATCGACGGCGATAACCCCGCCGCCAGCCGCTATACCGAAGCGCGGATGACCGCCGCGGCAGAGGCGCTGCTGGAAGGATTGGCCGAGGATTCGGTCGACTTCCGCCCCAACTACGACGGGCGGCTGGAAGAGCCCGCCGTTCTGCCAGCCACTTTCCCCAACCTGCTCGCCAACGGATCAAGCGGGATTGCCGTGGGCATGGCCACCAACATTCCGCCGCACAATCTGCATGAATTGATCGACGCCTGCTTGCACCTGATCAAGGCGCCCAATGCGCGTGATGACACTTTGCTGGAATACATCCCCGGCCCTGATTTCCCCACAGGCGGCGTGATTGTTGAACCCGCCGACAGCATCGCAGAGGCTTATCGCACCGGGCGCGGCGCGTTCCGTCTGCGCGCGAAATGGGAGGTGGAGGATCTGGGCCGCGGCCAATGGCAGGTTGTGGTCACCGAAATCCCCTATCAGGTGCAGAAATCCAAACTGATCGAGAAGCTGGCCGAGGTGATCCAGACCAAGAAGGTCCCGCTGCTCGCCGATGTGCGCGATGAGAGCGCCGAAGATATTCGTGTCGTGCTCGAGCCGCGCGCCAAGACAGTCGACCCTGAGGTCATGATGGGGATGCTCTTCCGCAACTCGGACCTTGAAACGCGCTTCAGCCTCAACATGAACGTGCTGATCGACGGGGTGACGCCGAAGGTTTGCTCGCTGAAGGAAGTGCTGCGCGCCTTCCTTGATCACCGGCGTGAGGTGCTCTTGCGGCGCAGCAAATACCGGCTCGACAAGATCGATCACCGGTTGGAGGTGCTTGAAGGTTTCATCGTTGCCTTCCTCAACCTCGACCGCGTGATCGACATCATCCGCTACGACGATGATCCGAAACAGGCGCTGATGGTGGAAGACTGGGCGCTGGACCACCCGCGCGCCACGTCTGAGGCGGACTATGTCACGCCCATCACGCCGGATGCCGACCCCGAGGTTTCACTGTCTGAACTGCAGGCCGAGGCGATCCTGAACATGCGCCTGCGGTCCTTGCGCCGTCTGGAAGAGCTGGAGCTGATCGCCGAGCGCGACGCGCTGATGAAAGAGCGGGAAGAGATCGAGGATCTGCTGGAAAGCGACGACCTGCAGTGGAAGAAAATCGCGGACGAACTGCGCGAGACGCGTAAACTCTTTGGCCGCGACAGTGCAGGCGGCCCGCGCCGCACCCAGTTTGCCGAAGCCGAAGAAGTTGTCGAAGTACCGCTTGAGGCGATGATCGAGCGCGAGCCGATCACGGTGGTCTGCTCCCAGATGGGCTGGGTGCGCGCCATGACCGGCCATATCGACCTGACGCGTGAGTTGAAGTTCAAGGACGGCGATGGTCCGCGTTTCATTTTCCACGCCGAAACGACGGACAAGCTCCTGGTCTTCGGGGCTAACGGGCGGTTCTACACAGTCGGGGCGTCCAATCTTCCAGGCGGGCGCGGCATGGGCGAACCGCTGCGCCTGATGATCGACCTGCCCAATGACGTGGCAATCGTGGATATCCTGATCCACAAACCCGGCGAAAAACTGATCGTGGCCAGTGCCGAGGGCAACGGCTTTGTGGTGGCTGAAGAGGACGTCGTGGCACAGACCCGCGCGGGCAAACAGGTGCTGAACGTCAAGGATACGGTCGCGAAAATCTGCAAGCGGGTGGCTGGGGACCACATCGCGGTGGTGTCGGAAAACGCCAAGTTTCTGGTGTTTGAAACGGCCGAGCTGCCCGAAATGGGCCGCGGCAAAGGCGTACGCATCCAGAAGTACAAGAAGGCGTCAGGCCGACAGGGTACGCTTGAACTCGATGGCGGGTTGTCGGATCTGACGACATTCAACTGGGCCGAAGGGCTTTCATGGCCGATGGGCGGCGGCAAGACACGGACGGAGCCGGACCTTTCGGAATGGAAAGGCGCGCGCGCCAGCGTGGGCAAGCGCCCACCCTACGGCTTCCCCAAGAACAACCGGTTCTCTTAACCCGCAGAGAGGCCAAGCCCACCGTCAATGCGGATCACCTGGCCCGTCGCATAGCCATTTGTCGTCAATGCAACGATCGCATGCGCGACTTCGGCGGGTTGGCCGACCCGGCCGAGCAGCGTCTTTTCGGCGAAACTTGCAAATACGGCGGCCTTCTTGTCACCGAAACCGTTCCAAGGCGGGGTATCCGTGATCCCTGGCGCGACAAGGTTCACGCGGATCGGCGCCAGCGCCACGGCAAGGCTTGGGATCATCGCGGCAAGGGATCCATGGACGGCAGCCGCGCCAACCGCGTCAGCGGCGGCGTAATGCGCGCGCGCGGCACCAATGATTGTCAGCGCACCCTCGGGCGGCAAAAGGTCCTTTGCGCATTGGATCGCATTCCAGACCGGCCAGACCTTTGCGGCGAAGCCCGCCTGCAGCCCATCCACACCCAGAGAGTCGAGCGTGCCGTTTCCGGCGCCGGCCCCAACCGACACAATGATCGCATCAAGTGAAGGGACGGCTGAGAGTGCTGCGCGCAAGGCGGCATAATCGCCGGCATCCACGGCAGCACTGGGAACATTGCCACCAAGTGTCTCAAACGCATTTGCAAGCTTTTTGTCACTTCGCCCAAATACGGCGACGTCTTGCCCCGATGATTGCAGCTGGCGCGCGGTTTCCAGACCAATGCCGGATGTGCCGCCGATGATTGCTGTCGTCACTTTGCGCTCCTTCTACGCAAGGATAAACTGGAGCCGGATTGTAGCATGCGGGCCTTGACCTGTCTTGCTGTCGTGCGCTTTGTCATTGTCGCATGCATCTTTTCGAAGCGTGCGGCGCAAACGTGCTCTACCGATGCTGATCCACCAGAATCGGGTTCCCGTCAGGGTCTATGATCACGAAACTCGCCGGTCCTTCGCTATCGGGATCAGCCTCTGTGACAAAGGCAATGCCGGCGTTTTTCAGCTGTTTCTGGATGTCACGCACATCATCAAAGTCATCAATGTTTTGTGCGCTCTGGTCCCAGCCCGGGTTGAACGTCAGTGAGTTGGCCTCCAGCATGCCCATGAACAGACCGATGACCGTCTCGCCATTGCGCAGGATGAGCCAGCCTTGATCGGCGTCCCCCGCAAAGGGCTCAAACCCAAGTTTTCCGTAGAATTCCTTTGAGACCTGGATGTCCTTGACGTTCAGGCTGAGAGAAAATGCGCCGAGGTTCATGTGAATAATCCTTCGCACTGTGAAAGTTATTGCCTGTCATCCTAACATGACACTGTAATGTCAGGATAGTCTGACATATCGGGTGTGTTAGCAATGCTGCAGCAAGTTCCGTGGCGATGGCGAAACCCAAACTGTCCGCGCCCAAATCTGTCCAACCTATGACTTGATTTCCCAGACGTTTCCCAATACATCGCCCGCGATGTTGGACCGGGCCAGTTTTGGCCCCTCAGAAATTAAGGGCCCTGCAAGATGGCGAAGGAAAAGTTTGAACGTAAGAAGCCGCATGTGAACATCGGCACGATTGGTCACGTTGACCACGGCAAGACGACGCTGACGGCGGCGATCACGAAGTATTTTGGCGACTTCCAGGCCTATGACCAGATCGACGGCGCGCCAGAAGAGAAGGCCCGCGGCATCACCATCTCCACGGCCCACGTGGAGTATGA
>JBCBOD010000228.1:0-1757 GCA_039821425.1 Pseudomonadota bacterium | reverse complement strand
TTTGGCATCTGTGCCGGGCAGGGTTGGGAAAGCGAAGAGACGATTGATCTATCCGCCTATCATCAGGCGAAGACCGGCGCGCTCTTCATCGCTGCCACCCAGATGGGAGCCGTCGCCGCAGGGCAGGAAGCGGAGCCTTGGCAAGAGCTTGGCGCGCGGATTGGTGAGGCGTTTCAGGTGGCCGATGATCTGCGCGATGCGCTCTGTGATGAAGAAACGCTTGGCAAACCTGCCGGGCAGGATGACCTACACGGGCGACCGAATGCCGTGGCGGCCCTTGGTGTCGACGGTGCGATCAAACGGTTCGATGACATCCTCGGCGGTGCCATCGCCTCAATCCCTGCTTGCCCGGGAGAGGCTGCGCTGGCACAAATGGTCCGGGCCTATGCTGACAAATTAGTGCCAGCGGGGGCCCGAGAGCGACCAACAGTGCCGGGCGAATGACAGATTCATCAGTTGAAGAGATTACCGAACCAAACCCTTCCAAACCCGTAGCAGACACGCCGCCGCAACGCGGTGCGATTAAGCGCACGGGCCGTCTGACGCGGCTGATGGCCTCGCGCCGGTTTCAAAAATGGGCCGCGAAGTTTCCACTGACACGGCGTTTCGTGCGCAGCGAGGGCGAGGCGATGTTCGACCTCGTCGCTGGTTTCTGCCACAGCCAGATCCTACAGGCCTTTGTCCGGCTGGAGATTCACAAGAAGCTTCTTGAGACCGAGATGACCTGCGCGGTGCTTGCGGATGAATGCGAGGTACCGCCGGACCGCATGGCGGTTCTGATGGGGGCTGCCGTTTCCCTCGGGCTGGTCAAGCAGGGCAAATCCGGGCGCTACGGGCTGACCACCCGTGGGGCTGCGCTGGCGGGCGTGCCGGGGCTTGCAGGCATGATCGATCACCATGAGGTGCTTTATCTTGATCTGGCTGACCCTGTTGCCTTCTTCAAAGGCGAGGTGGACACCGAGCTGGCCGAATTCTGGCCCTATGTCTTGGGTGCAGGCGGCCTGACCGATGCGCGCGCGACGCAAACCTACTCGCAACTTATGGAAGACTGTCAGGTCCTTGTGGCAGAGGACACGATTGATGCGGTGGGGCTGTCCGACGTGCGCCAGTTCATGGATGTGGGCGGCGGCACCGGTGCGTTTCTCTCTGCTGTGGCAAAGGAATATCCGCATCTTGAGCTGATGCTTTTCGACCTGCCCCGCGTCTCTGGCCTTGCCCAGGAACGGATGGAGCGGTTGGGCATCGCCAATCAGGTGCAGATCATGTCGGGGTCTTTCCATGACGATCCGCTGCCACGCGGGGCGGATATGATAAGCCTTGTTCGCGTGCTTTATGATCACGACGACGCAGCGGTGCTGGCGTTGCTCAAGTCTGTTCGCGAGGCGCTGCCAGACGGTGGACGCATCCTGATCTCGGAACCCATGACAGGCGGGGCCACCCCTGAAAGGGCGGGAAACGCCTATTTCGCGCTTTACTGCATGGCGATGCGCACCGGTCGTGCCCGCTCCACCGGAGAGGTCGCTGCACTGCTGGAACAGGCTGGTTTCACAGACATCAAAGTGCCGCGC
This sequence comes from Pseudomonadota bacterium, assembly GCA_039821425.1. Classification (GTDB taxonomy): domain Bacteria; phylum Pseudomonadota; class Alphaproteobacteria; order Rhodobacterales; family Rhodobacteraceae; genus Yoonia. The sequence continues at coordinate 189 of JBCBOD010000228.1, read as the reverse complement.
ACGCGCCGCCCCTACATCACCTCTGTTGTCACAGCTGTCAGACAGAGTTGACACACTAACTGTCCAAATGAATTGACACTTTCCGCTGTCAGGTTAGACTGACGGATGACAGAGTGTCGCAGTTTGCCCATCGGCAGGCCGCGGCCGAAGGGAGAAAGTGTTGGAAACAAAGGCCGTCATCCTGTCTGC
>JBCBOD010000192.1:0-4257 GCA_039821425.1 Pseudomonadota bacterium | reverse complement strand
GCAGCAGGTGACCAAAGGTCAGGCGAAACCGGATCAGATTTTTTTCAGGTGATCACAGATTACAGGCACACTTTTTTCCGTGAGCGGCAAATATTTCGCACCGCTCCCACCCCCGTGACGCATGTGACAGGAAATCCGGGGACTCAGACCTTCGGCAAAGGGGTCAGAAGGGACGACTCATCGCCGAATTTCGCTTTATAGGCGGTGGTGAGGCCAAGGCATTCGGTTGATCCGCAAGTCGCCTGATGCGGGCAGCCGTAGAATCCGTTGCGGTCGAACTCTTTCCAGAAGTCAGGGTCGATCACCAGCATCGGCTGAGCGTTGACCAGCGCATCGCCCAACTCACTCAGCAGGCATTCGGGAAAATTCTTGACCTCGACGTACCGCCCCTGTGCGCGACACTTCAGGATCGCCTCGCGCAGGTAGGGCAGGATATCGCTGTGGCGGGCCGCGAGGTCCTTCGGGTCGTCTTCGGCCATGGGGAAGAAGTTCCAGAACTCCATCTGCACCAGGCGTTTAAGATGGGATAGCGCGTCGACCATGCCGGGCAGCAGTTGATAGCTTTGCGTGGTAATTACCGAATTGGTGATCAGCTTCACATGATCATACTGATCCAGATGCGCCATCCCGCGCATCATCTTGTCCCACGCGCCGCGCACCTGCGTGATCCGGTCATGACTTTCCCGATCGGAGCCTGCGACCGAGACGAAGTATTCGTCCACCCCCGCATCCACGAGTTTGTCTGCATAATCCGTCCGGCCCAGATGCATACCGTGCGTCTGGATGCGGACGTGTTTGAAACCTGCCTTCTTTGCCTTCTTCGCGATGTCAGGCAGATCACGTCGCAGCGTGATTTCCGACCCGGTCAAGACGAGGCCTTCCCAGCGTCCCGTTTCCGCTTGATCGCGGCAAACGTTTTCCAGCGTGTCCTCTGACGTGGGCGCGAGCCGGTCCATCGTGTCCTCGATCATGCAGTGCACGCATTTGAGGTTGCAGCGGAATTCCATCGTGAGCGACACGAATTTCTCATGATCCCGCAGGCTGAGGCCCTGCACCCGATCCAGCTGATCCACGGGCGTGGTCAGTCCGACGCGCGTGCCGGGGGTGCCGACGATGGGCACGGCGCTGCGTGGATCGTTAGAGGAGGCCATAATAACTGCCCTTGGTCGGGTGGATTACGCCATCAACATAGTCGAAGTCCCAACCGACGTCGAAGAGGTGATGGTCAAAGAGAGTTTCGTTTTCGCGCAGATGATCACAGATCGCGGGCGGAAAGTGCAGCCGTTCAAGGAAATGCAGCATCTGCCCCGCGCGGATGCGCGAGAAATAGATGCTGTCGCGGAAACGCTTGTTGGCAACGACGATGGTCTTGACGCCCTCCATTTCGGGCCAGAGCAGGTGCTTCATATCCACCTGCGCGTAAGGAAAGTGGACGGACTCGGTGATCTTGTCCTCAATCTCTTTCCGCTGGGTCGCGGCATCGAAGAAGAAATAGAAATTCCGCATCTCCATCCCTGCTTCGCCGAGCCCGTAGCAGATGCCGCTGCTAACGGTCGAACCGGGGTTGCCCATGTAGATGTCGATCTGATCAAGCGGGGTGCCGGTCAGGTGGTCGGGCGTGAGTTCCACCGAAAACATGAAATATGGCAATGCGTCCTTGGGCGGGACGGGACAGGTGATCAGGCCCTTGGTCGCCGCCAGAAAATCGGCAACACCATGTGCGCGGCCCTCGCGCGCGTAGTCATAGAAGTAGAATTCCCAGCTCATCTGCCCTTCAGCGTATTTGACGCCCCAGACGGTGTTAAACTTGCCCCAAGCCGCCTGGATCGCCTGCATGAAGGGGCGCATTTTCTCGGTCACCCCGGCGACCTCGAAGGACTGATAGAGCAAGGCAGAGGTCCGCAAGGCCCCCGGCGCAGGGGGCACCGGCAACTCAAATTCCCACTGGCAATAGTCGCGCGCAGGGTCGGACGGGCGGCGGCGTTCGGTAAGTTCAGGGATCATGGCGACCCCCGTAGTAGATCGTGGCAAAGGGCGCACCGTCGCGGCCCAGCCCACAGGCGAAATGGCCCAGGGGTTGGTGGCGGATATCGGTGAGTTGGTCCTTTTGACCAGCGAGCAGATCGTCAAGTCCAGGAAGGTCAGCGACAGTCATCTTGGCATCCGCAAGGTGGATGTCGATAGAGCGCCGTGGGCTGCCCTCTTCGGTGACTTCCAAAGCTGTGCCACCTTTTGAAAGGCAGGCGCGTGCCGTGTCGCGTGCCGGGCTGTCGGGTATCAGCTCGCGCAGCGCCCCTTCAGCCTCCGCCGCGGAAAGTCTGACATAGCGGTTGAGCCTTTTGTCATGCTTGATCGCAAGGAACGCGAGATTGGGCTCGGGTGCGAAGGGCGGCGGAAACTCCAGATAGAGCTTTGTCTTGCCCCCAGGCTCAAACCCCACGTGCACTGCATTTGCAGATGTCAGATGCGGCTCCAGCGCCGCAGCATCCAGCCCCAGATCATCCGCCAGCGCCTGAAACCGGGCAGCAGGTCCGGGCAACAACGCACGACGGGAGAATGTCAGCAGGTATCGCCCACGCGTCACGCCATTGGGGCCGATCTTCAGGCTTTCCTCGCGCAAGGGCGGCAGCGTCAGCCTCGCCCGGACAGCCGCATCAACCTTGGGGGCGGCGGTCTCCATCCCCTAGCCTGCGGGCGGGAAGGACAGCATGCAGCGCTGACCGGCAGGCAATGCACCACCGGGGTTTGGCAGGGCAAGGCGCACACCGAATGTGCCAGAGGCTGCATCGAACACCTGATCGACAACTGTGACCTCTGCCTCATAGGTCCCGCCAACTGGCGCATTCGGCTCAACGATCCCCGTCCCGCCAAGTGCGACCTGATCGTAGACCTCAATGGGCAGAAACGCCTCGATATGCAGCGGGTCGAGAGCCACAATCGACATCACGTAATCATCTTGCGCCAAAAACTCGCCTTCGTTGGTGTTGCGGGCCACGATGATGCCGTCGATGGGGCTGGTGACGGTGCGTTGGTCGAGGATGACGCGGGCGCGGTCAAGTTCTTGCTGAAAAATGGCGCGGTCCAATTCCGCTTGCCGCACAAGGCTTTCGGCCGCCACAAGTTCCGCCGTCACTTCGGCAAACTGATCATCCGAAATGATGTTGCGTTCGAGCAGCTCCACAGACCGGTCATAGCGTTCCTTGATCAGGTCGCGGCGGGCGAGCTGGGCATCAAGGGCGGCGGTAGATTCTGTTCGTGCCTCCAGAAGGGCCACATTCGCCTCCTCCACCGACGACGACAGGCGGGCGAGCACCTGGCCCGCTTCCACCCGGTCCCCACGTCCGGCAAAGGTTTCGGCGATCACGCCGCCCGTCGGGCTGCTGACCAGCACGATCTGCGAGGGATCCATGACGCAGTCGAACGCCTCCACCTCTTGCGCGGCAAGGGGCGTGGCGGCAATGGCGGCGATGACGGCCAGCGTTCTCATTCCATCTCTCCTGAAAGCGCCAACAGCTTATTGAGCTCGCCATCCGCGTCAAGCAAATCACGGCGGATGAGGGCATGTTGCGCCTCGACCTGTTTCTGGCGGGTCCGCAGATAGCGCCCGGCGGCACGAGGCCCGAGGATCGTGGCAACGATACCCGCCATCCAGCGCAGGCGGCGGGCACCGTCACCGCGCATCAGCTCATCTTCCAGCGACAGGAAAGCCTCACACCGACCCGGCTGACCCTGCCGCCCACAACGCCCCTCAAGCTGGCGGTCAACCCGGCGGCTGTCATGCCGTTCAGTCAACAGCACATGCAGGCCGCCGCGCGCGGCAATCTCGTCGGTCAGCTTAATGTCCGTGCCGCGTCCGGCCATGTTGGTGGCAATGGTCACGGCACCCTCTTGCCCGGCTTTGGCGACAATGGCAGCCTCATCCGCGTCCTGCGCGGCGGACAGCACCTGATGCTCGATCCCCGCATCGGTCAGCCGCTTGCTGGCCTCGTCCGATGCGCTGACCGACCGTGTGCCGATCAGCACCGGCAGGCCCTTCTTGTTGAGGGCCCGGGTGCGTTTGGCGACCGCATCCCACTTTGCCGCGGCCGTGCGATAGACGCGATCCGTGGCAAATTTGCGGATGTCCTTCTTGTTCGTCGGAATGATTGTGACGGGCAGACGGTAGACCGACCACAGCTCCCACGCCGCATCGGTCGCGGTGCCGGTCATGCCAGAAAGGCGCCCATAGCGGCGGAAGAACCGCTGATAGGTGATGCG
>JBCBOD010000069.1:0-19667 GCA_039821425.1 Pseudomonadota bacterium | reverse complement strand
GAGGTTCAGGTGGATATGGTCACCGTTCGCCCCCACGCCGCGGCCTTCGCGGATTTCCATCGTCATGCAGCGGCTGACGTAGTCGCGCGGGGCAAGGTCTTTGTAATTCGGCGCATAGCGTTCCATGAACCGCTCACCTTCGGAATTGGTGAGGTAGCCACCTTCACCGCGCGCCCCTTCGGTGATCAGGCAGCCAGCGCCGTAGATGCCAGTGGGGTGAAATTGCACGAACTCCATATCCTGCAACGGCAGGCCAGCGCGGGCCACCATGCCGCCACCATCGCCGGTGCAGGTGTGGGCGGAGGTCGCGCTGAAGTAGGCACGGCCATAGCCGCCGGTGGCGAGTACGACCATCTTGGCGTTGAAGACGTGGAAGGTGCCGTCATCCAGCTTCCAGCAGAGGACGCCGGTGCAGACCCCATCATCCGACATCATCAGGTCGATGGCGAAATATTCGATGTAGAACTCCGCCTGTTGTTTCAGCGACTGGCCATAAAGCGTGTGCAGGATCGCGTGGCCGGTGCGGTCAGCGGCAGCGCAGGTGCGCTGCACGGCAGGGCCTTCACCAAACTCGGTGGTGTGGCCGCCGAAGGGGCGCTGATAGATCTTGCCTTCCTCGGTGCGTGAGAACGGCACGCCGTAATGTTCCAGCTCGTACACGGCCTTGGGCGCCTCACGCGCGAGGTATTCCATCGCGTCCGTATCGCCCAGCCAGTCAGAGCCCTTTACCGTGTCATACATGTGCCACTGCCAGTGGTCCGGGCCCATGTTGGACAAAGAGGCTGCAATCCCGCCTTGGGCGGCAACAGTGTGCGAGCGTGTCGGAAACACCTTGGTGATACAGGCCGTGCGCAGCCCTTGTTCGGCCATCCCCAATGTCGCGCGCAGGCCAGCGCCGCCGGCGCCCACCACAATCGCGTCATAGGTATGGGTTTCGTATTCGTATGCTGCCATAGTTCAGGTTGCTCCGACGAAATTAAAGGGCGATCCGGACGATCGCGTAGAGGGCGAAACCGGCCGCCGCGTAAGAAAGGCAGATCATCCCGATGATCAGCGCCTTACGGGCAAAGCCATGCACATAGTCTTCGATCAGCGTCTGCACGCCGCCTCGGAAGTGATGAAAGCTGACCAGCATGGTCAGGGCCGCAACAACGGCTGGGAAGGGCCGCTGGTAGTAGGCGATCACTTCTTCATAAGGTGCGCCAAGGATGGCGCCGAAGGTAAAGATGAAAAGCGGGATAAGAACCAGCAGCGCGACAGAGGACACCATCATCTGCCAGTGGTGTTCTGTTCCTGTCTTGGCGGACCCAAGACCGACGGCCCGTTTGCGATCTGTCAGAAATGCCATGCGCGGTCCCCTTACAAAACGATGACGGTGAAGATGGTCAGCAAGACCGACAGCACGATCATCATCTGCCCGGCGAGTTCCGACTTTTCGACATCCAGCATGCGCCCGCTGTCCCACACGAGGTGCCGCAAACCGCCCAGCAGGTGATACCAGACGCCCAGAACCGATAAGAACATCACAAGATCACCAAACCAGCTGGTGACAAACCCGTTGGCCACTGCAAACGCCTCTGGCCCGGATGCGGCGGCAACAAACCACCAGACGATCATCAGCGCTGCAAAGATGAGCGCGTTCCCAGTGATCCGTACGAGGATCGAGGTCATAGATGTCCATTGTGGGCGGTAGATCGTCAAATGTGGTGACAAGGGGCGATTGCCCCGATTGACATCGGCCATGACGCATTCCTTCGTTGGCTACAGCGTGTGGATCACGCAATCTTTTGATTGTTGTGCACTATCTGACCGGCAGAGTCACGCGATCCGGCACTCATGTGCCGCGAAAAAAGGTCGCGAAACGCAAGATATTCTTACTTTGTGATCACACTTGGAAAATGCGTGATCACAAATCTCAATCTAGTCCTGAAGTGATGAGACGGCCTTCGTCAATTCGCGAAACAACTTGCGCTGAATCTCTTGCGGGTACTGTTCAAACCCGTTTGCGGTCACGGCAAAGGCCCCGGGCCCTGTGATCACATCGCGTTGGAAATAACGGGTCAGCCCCGGCAAACCGTCTTCAATCACCAACGCATTCACGGTGACATCCGCCGCCGCAAGGTCCTCCCAGACATCCTGCGGCACGCGCCCTTCGTTGCTCGGACCGTCGCCAGAGATGTCGATGACCCGGCGCTCACACTCCGGCACCAGCGTGAAATAGTCGAGCGCAAGCGTCATCGCCTCGCCAATCGCCGTGGAAAAATTGCGCCAGACCCGCGGCTCTGTCCGCACCTGCAGCGCGAAATCGGCAACGGCATCTTCATCGGTCATGTGGCTCCAGCTGATCACGACCCGCTGGCGGCCCTTACCCGTCCATTGCATCAACGCGAGCTTCGACTGCCCGCCCACAAGCGCGCCGGTGATCGACCGATCCGTCAACGCATCCGCCAGCCCATCCATCTGGGTCCGATATTCATCAGGGTCGACAGAGCCGGAGACATCTACCGCCAGCATCAACGCCACCTCGCAGGCCGCTGCGGGTGAGACAAATGTCAGCAAACTGGCAAGAACGGCGTGGCGCATTGGACCACCCTACAAAAGTGCGCAGCCCCTGCAAATCACAAGATGGATCACTGCGGCATCAAGGCCCAATAGTCGAGGTCAAGCAGCACGTCGGGCAGGTACTTTCCGTCCTCCCCGCGCAGCGCGCCGGCCGCGCCCTTTGTCGCGACCAACCGCAAGCGGATCGCGCCCACACCGGGGGCCGTAGTTTTAGCCACGTCCAACACTTCGGACCAGGCCCGCACCGTGTCGCTCGCAAAGCAAGGATTGGCATGCGCCCCGCCGTTCAAGGCCACGATCATCTGCGCGTTGGCCAACCCGTTGAATGACAAGGCACGGGCCATTGAGATGACGTGCCCACCATAGATCAGCCGCTTGCCATCGGGCCGGTACGTCGCGTCAAAATGCACCTTCGCGGTATTCTGCCAAAGGCGCGTGGCCAGCATGTGCTCCGCCTCTTCGATGGTCACACCATCGACATGGTCGATCACTTCGCCGACACTGTAGCCCGACAGGCGATGGGGTTCCCCCGCCAGCGTGAAATCGTAGTCCGCAAAATTCAGACCTTCGGGGACAACCAGCTCATCAGCAGCAACCGCATCTGAAAGGGTCGGGATCACCGTCTCGGGCGCGGGCGCATCACCCTGTTTGCGCACCATCACCCAGCGCACGTAGGACAGCACCGGCTCACCCCGTTGGTTCCGCCCCGTGGTGCGGACCCAGACCACCCCGGATTTCCCGTTGGAGTTCTGCTTGACCCCAATCACCTCACTTTCCGAGGTCAGCGTGTCACCGGGATAAACAGGGGCCAACCAGCGCCCCTGTGCATAGCCGAGGTTCGCGACAGCGTTGAGAGACACATCCGGCACGGTCTTCCCGAACACCGTGTGAAAGGTGATCAGGTCATCGACAGGCGACGCTGGCAGGCCGCAGGCCTGTGCAAAGGCATCCGACGAATAAAGCGCCCCGCGCGCAGGGTAGAGCGCGTGATACATCGCCCGTTCACCCCCCGAAATCGTGCGCGGCACGGCGTGAGTGATCATATCCCCCACCGCGTAGTCGTCAAAAAAGCGGCCTGCGTTTGTTTTGGTCATTGCTGGCCCAGCTTCATGTCAGGGGAATACTCCGCGTCCACCTCTTTCGTCACCGCCTGCCCGCAGCGCATGACGCCATTGGCATGGTCATAGGCATAGGTCGGATCACCATAAAGCGCCCACCCCTTGGCCAGCGCATCAGTCACCTTGTGACAAAAGTCAGACGTGTCGTCCTCGGTCAGCAATCGGTAGAGTTTGGTCATGTTACCCCCAAGGTGTGACGCCCAAGGCGTAGTGGATGGCCATCACAACGGCGGTCACGATGAGGGTGACGAAAATGGCCGTGACTTCTTTCTTTGCCGGCGCGCGCGGCGGGCGTTCCCAGGGGCCTTCCTGCGCATTGATGAGCAGGATCTCCACCACTGCCCAGGCGAGCAGTCCGCCGAAAAGGATGAAAGATGGCGTGTCACCGTTTACCAGAAGATGTGCGATGGCCCAGATCGAAAACCCCGTCAGCTGCGGATGGCGCACTTTGGTGCCAAGCCAGATCTTGGCGCCTTTCGCCCCGCTGGCCGCATAAAAATAGAAGGCAAGGACCATCAACAGGTTGTTGATGCCCACCCACATCGGCTCGCGCCCCCAGTAGAACGTCCCCTCGGCGCTGCGATAGCCAAGCACCATCAGCACCACGCTGACCACGATCAGGACGGCGACAAGGCCCTTGCCCGGCTCGCCCAGTTTCGCCCGGGGGCCGGGGGCCAGCCGTTTGAACAGATGGGCCGCCCACCAAAGCGCGACCCCAAGGATAAGTAGTGTCATTCCGCCTCCAACGCAGCGATGGCTGCCGCTTTGGCCAGCGTCGCGCGCGCCGTCACGATATGCAAGTTTTCCACGATGCGGCCATCGACAACGGCAACACCCTGCCCTTCGGCCTCAGCCGCTTCGAACGCCGCAATTTGACGTTCGGCAAGGTCGATCTCTTCCGCCGTCGGGCCGAAAGCTGCGTTGATGATCGCCACTTGTGCCGGGTGGATCAGCGTTTTGCCATCAAAGCCCATCGCCCGGCCTTCAGCACATTCCGCGCGCAGACCGTCTTCGTCCTTGAAGGCATTGTAGACGCCATCCAGCGCCACAACCCCGTGCGCCTTGGCCGCCAGAAGGCAAAGCTGCAGCGACGTCATCAGTGCCGCGCGGTTCTGCGAGTTCAGGTCCTTGGCCAGATCATTGGTACCCAGCACAAACCCGGCGATCCGCGGGTGCGCAGCAATCGCGGCGGCATTCAACACGCCAAGGGGCGTTTCCATCATGGCCCAGATCGGCAGGCCTGGCACAATAGCCGCGAGCGCATCAACATCCGCCGGGCCGTTGACCTTGGGCAACAAGATCGCATCGCACTCCATCGCGGCCACTGCGGCGGCATCAGCGGCACCCCACGCGGTATCCAGCCCATTGATCCGCACGATCCGCAGCCGGTTGCCATAGCCGCCATCTGCCAGTGCCGCAAAAAGCGTGTCGCGCGCGGCCACCTTGGCATCGGGCGCCACGGCATCTTCCAGATCAAACAGGATCACATCGACCGGCAGCCCACGCGCCTTGTCCAGCGCCCGATCCTTTGACCCGGGGATATAAAGGGCAGAGCGGTAGGGGCGGTCTTGCATCAGGTGATCCTCGAATCTTGCTCGCAATAATCTTGCGCGAGTAACGCCAGAATTTTCAGAATCATTCAACCCGAAATTGCCGCAACGCAGCACATCGGACCAAAGAACGGTGCGTTAACCACCTTCGCATATGATCAGCGGATGCTTCGTTTGTTTTCAATCCGTGCTGCGGTTTCGCATCGGCCTTTGCTTTTGAAAGGGAATCGAATGAATACCAGAATGCTTGTACTCACCTTTGGACTTTGCGCCGGTGCGCTCTCGGCGATAGAGGTGCACGCCCAAACCGGCAACTGCGCGGCACATGCGACAGTCGTTGAACGCCTTGCCACGCGCTACGGCGAGAGCCGCCAGTCGATGGGGCTTGGCTTTGATAACTCTGTGATCGAGGTCTTTGCCTCGGATGACACTGGCACCTGGACGATCACGGTCACCCGGCCCGGGGGGCTAACCTGCATGGTGGCTGCGGGGCAGTCATATCAGCGGATGGAAGAGGTTGTCGTGGATCAGGACACCTAAAGCGAAATGCACAATACCTGAAACATCGCGTATCACCTAATGCGTTGAAATCTTTAATTTCAGGCAGCGTTAGGTGATTCAGGTTTTTGTGATTTTGCTCTAGGCCAGTGCCACCCAGATCAGGCGCACACCCGTCAACACCAGAAGTACATAGGTGAGCGCGAAGAAGGCGCGCTCTGGCACCATGTGATGCGCCTTCACCCCGATCCATGCACCCAAAAGGGCAAAGGGGGCGAGCATCAGGCTCCCCATAATGCTTTGCCAGCTGAATATCCCAAGGAACGCGTAGGGTATCGCCTTCATCCAGTTGACAGCCCAAAAGGTGACAACCGTTGTGGCCTGATATGTCGTCTTGCCCAACCCTTGTGAGAGCAGAAACACCGCCGCAGGTGGCCCGCCCGCGTGGCTGACAAAGCTGGTAAAGCCGCTGACCAACCCAGCAAACCAGGCAAGCGGACGCGAAAACGGGATCCTGCGCACGGTCAGCCAGCCACGACTTTGCGCCACCTGAAAGGCCACGAACGCCAGGCAGATCACACCGATCAGCAAGCGGAAAAAGTCGGCATCAACAACCGCGTAAAGCCAGGCGGCGATGATACAGCCGGGCACGGCCCCGATCATCAGCCCCTTGGCTGACGGCCAGTGCCACTGCCCCCAGTAAGGGCGCAAGGTGGCATGATCGACCAGCATGAAAAGCGGCAGAACAATCCCAAGCGCCAGCCCCGGCGGCACGACAAGCGCCAGAATCGCGCCAGCGGCAAAGGCGGCGCCTGACCCAAAACCACCCTTCGAGATCCCGCCAAAGATGATGGCCGGAATGCCAAGCGCGAAAAATGCCCATCCAAATTCAAACACTTGCGCGATCCGATTTTGCCTGCGTTCCCACCTCGTTACCGGGCCGATCGGGTTTTGGCTACGGGTCACTGCGTGATGCCGCGTTGCAGCGGACTTGCGCGAAGCCTGTCAAACGCTTACGCAATGCGCCGAACGATAATCACCAAAGGACCTGTTTTCATGGCCAGACCCAAGATTGCCCTCATCGGCGCCGGACAGATTGGCGGCACGCTCGCGCATCTTGCCGCGATCAAAGAGCTTGGCGACATCATCATGTTTGATATCGCCGAGGAGGGTGACATCGCCCGCGGCAAAGCACTCGACATTGCCGAGGCTGGACCCGTTGCAGGGATTGACGTCGCGCTGAAAGGCACCAACGACTATGCCGAGATTGCCGGCGCTGACGTCTGCATCGTGACAGCTGGCGTCGCCCGCAAGCCAGGGATGAGCCGTGATGACCTCTTGGGCATCAACCTCAAGGTCATGAAGGCCGTGGGCGAAGGCATCGCTGCCAACGCGCCGGATGCATTTGTGATCTGCATCACCAACCCGCTGGATGCGATGGTCTGGGCGCTGCGTGAGTTCTCTGGCCTGCCCACCGAAAAGGTCTGCGGCATGGCAGGCGTGCTCGACAGCGCGCGCTTCCGCCACTTCCTTGCGGAAGAGTTCGATGTGTCCATGCGCGACGTGACAGCCTTTGTGCTGGGCGGCCATGGTGACACGATGGTGCCGCTCGTGCGCTATTCCACCGTTGCCGGTATTCCCCTTCCCGATCTGGTGGAAATGGGCTGGACCACGCAGGAAAAACTCGACGCCATCGTGCAGCGCACGCGCGACGGCGGTGCGGAAATTGTCGGCCTGCTGAAAACAGGTTCCGCTTTCTATGCACCGGCAACGTCCGCGATCGAAATGGCCGAGGCCTACCTCAAAGATCAAAAGCGCCTGCTGCCCTGCGCCGCCCACGTGGATGGCGCCTATGGCCTCAGCGGGTTTTACGTCGGCGTGCCAACCATCATCGGCAAAGGCGGCGTAGAGCGTGTTGTTGAGATCAACATGAACAAGCACGAACAGGCGATGTTCGACAAATCCGTCGACGCGGTCAAAGGCCTCGTGGCCGCCTGCAAAGGCATTGACGACAGCCTCGCCTAAGACGCGAGCAGCAGTGTTATCGGAGAGGCCGCCATCAAGGCGGCCTTTTCATTTGTCCGGCTCATAGGACAGGACGTCGCCCTTCTCGCGCCGCAACCAGTCATCGCATTCCGCGGTCGCCCGCATCTCAATACCCTGCAAAAAACCGTCCGGTGGCAGTCTGAGCAAATCGTGCGCAGAGAGGTGTCTGGCAACCTCAACCGCTGGCGACTTTAGCTGATGGTAAAACCCGTCATGGTCCAGCCCGCGGCGCACCAACGCAGCCGCCTGCCGCGCCCGATGCGGTGACGGCGGCATGCCACCATCCCTTTCCAGCGCCCGCAACATCCGCAGCTGCTTGTATCGCCAGTGCAATGGCGTCAGCCCGTCAAAGTGCAAGAGTTCCAATTCCGCCGGATCGGCCCGCGACAGGATCAGTGGTTGCTCATCCCCGGTGGGTTTCGCCCGATGAATAGAAAGCCTGGCCTGTCGCCCGGTGCGCAGAAAGACCTTGCCCTGCGCATGCCCCGTCAGCCCGCGATAGGTCAGTTCATCCTCCGCCCCAAAAAGCACCCGCGCCTCTGCCTTTGACCCCCGAAACGGACGGCGAAAGGCGCCACCAAAGATATCGTCTGCCGCATCATCAGGCAGGTGCACCCGTTCTGCGACTGGGACGACGAGGCTATCAACATCCACTGGCAACGACTGCAAAACGGCCTCGATGCTATCGCGCGGGGCCAGAAACTCGTCCGCGTCAATATGCGCCAGCCACTCCACAGCGCAACGAGCATAGGCATCATTGGCATTCAGAACCTGGCGGACCTCATGGCGCTGCGGGCGGCTTTTGCCCAGCCGCGCCCAATGCGCCGCATCGCAACGGGTTACCTTGACGTGCGGATGCCCCTCAAACTGATCCGCCACTAGATCATCCGGGCGATCACAGTAGAGGTAGATGGCCTCCGCCCCCAGCGAGATATGCCAAGACACGAAAGCCTGAACCAAGACAGGGGGTTCATCGACAGTGGCGACAATGGCCCAGTTGGTATTTGAACTCATAGCTTTCAGCTAGCATCCTTTTGCAGCGCTGTGTATCTGTCGGTGCGGACAGTTAGCGCTTCACAGTGGCTGCATTTGCGGTGCAAGGTTCCCAAGCACTGCGAAGGCTCTCGTCAACTATGATCACCGCACCAAAACCGGAAAAGCGCAAATGGATGCGCCGCAATCAGAACGTTTCGTTGGGTCTATTGCTTGATGTGCTCGCGCGGTCGCGTGGGCGGAATGGTGGGCGCATGCGGTATGTCCAAGTGGGTGCGAACAACGGCAAGCTTGCCGATCCTTTGTTCCAGCACACCGCGGCTGGCGCATTCTCGGCAATCCTGATCGAACCTTCGCCGCGCTATTTCACATCGCTCGCCAACAGGTATGCCCGGAACGATGACGTCGTCACGATCAATGTCGGGATTGCTGATGAAGAGGGTGAAATGACACTCTACCAACTCGCACCAGAGTATGAGGAGGCATTTCCTGGCTGGGCGCGCGGATGCGCCTCGATGATCCGCGAGGAACTGGTGCAAGCCCTGTCGAAAACCGGACCCGTTAAGGACGAGATGGTTCTGGCGACCCCTGTTCCCGTGGTGCGGCTTGACCGCATACTGGAGGAGCATGAGGCCCTTGAGGCAGAGATGCTGGTCATCGACGTGGAGGGATTTGAGGCAAACGTCTTTCGCAGCGTGGATCTCTCGATTTTCCGTCCTCATGTCATCTTGTTCGAATACACGCACCTCAAGGACGAGGACGCGACCGCGATCCATGCGCAGCTGAATGCAGCCCACTACAGGATGTGGGTGATGCGATCTGACATTGTCGCGATCCACAAGGATTGGCTGCCGCCACATCTGGAAGACGTCTTTGGCATCATGAATATCGCCGAATGGGGTGATGACACCACGAGCGACTGACCTTCCGAGACGATTCGATGGTACATCCTTCAATTTGTGATCACACCTGAAAAAACTGTGATCACAAATGTACGATTATCCCGGGGTTTGGAAGATTTCCGTTAGAACGCTGGGATTTCCTGTGGTTAGGGTGGGACAACTGTAGCCACATTGGAATTGTCTTATGAACATTCACGAATACCAGGCCAAGGCCTTGTTGCGCAGCTATGGCGCGCCCGTTTCGGATGGCCGTCCTGTGATGAAAGCCGAAGATGCGAAGACCGCCGCCGGAGAACTAGACGGGCCGCTTTGGGTCGTGAAAGCACAGATCCACGCCGGCGGCCGCGGCAAGGGCAAGTTCAAAGAGGCCGACGCAGGCGATGCCGGCGGTGTCCGACTGGCCAAATCGGTGCAGGAAGCCGCCGATGAAGCAAAGAAGATGCTGGGCCGCACACTGGTCACACACCAGACCGGGCCAGCGGGCAAGCAGGTCAACCGCATCTATATCGAAGACGGTTCTGGCATCGAAACCGAGATGTACCTCGCCCTGCTCGTGGACCGTCAGACCAGCCGCATCGGCTTTGTTTGCTCCACCGAAGGCGGGATGGATATTGAGGATGTCGCAGCCTCGACGCCTGAGAAAATTCTGAACTTCACCGTCGATCCGGCCACAGGATACCAGCCGTTCCACGGGCGCCGCGTGGCTTTCGCGCTGGGGCTGACCGGCAATCAGGTCAAGCAATGCGTGAAACTGATGGGCCAGCTTTACACCGCCTTTGTCGAAAAAGACATGGAGATGCTGGAGATCAACCCGCTGATCGTCACCGACGGTGGCGATCTGAAAGTGCTGGACGCGAAGGTCGCCTTTGACGGCAACGCAGTCTATCGCCACGCCGATGTGGCCGCCCTGCGGGACGAGACGGAAGAGGACCCCAAGGAACTCGCCGCCTCAAAATTTGACCTCAACTATATCGCCCTTGACGGTGAAATCGGCTGCATGGTCAACGGCGCGGGCCTCGCCATGGCGACGATGGACATCATCAAGCTTTACGGGGCCGAACCTGCCAACTTCCTTGATGTGGGCGGCGGCGCCACGAAGGAAAAGGTGACCGAGGCCTTCAAGATCATCACCTCCGACCCCAACGTCAAAGGCATCCTTGT
The DNA here is from genome assembly GCA_039821425.1 of Pseudomonadota bacterium. Taxonomy (GTDB): domain Bacteria; phylum Pseudomonadota; class Alphaproteobacteria; order Rhodobacterales; family Rhodobacteraceae; genus Yoonia. Next base: position 8,837 of record JBCBOD010000069.1, on the reverse strand, counting down.
GAACATCTTCGGCGGCATTATGCGCTGCGACGTCATCGCCGAGGGTGTGGTGGCAGCCGTGAAAGAGGTCGGCTTGCAAGTGCCGCTCGTTGTCCGGCTCGAAGGGACAAACGTGCAGCAGGGCAAGGACATCATCAACAACTCCGGGCTGGACGTGATTGCCGCGGATGACCTGAAAGATGGGGCCCAGAAGATCGTGAAGGCGGTGAAGGGGTGATAAACGTCTCGGAGACTAGGGCGGCACTCGGGGCGTTGCTTTCGCTGGTTTTCTTGATCTCTTGCGTGCCCCAAGAGAGTGATCAAAGCACGACACGAGATCTGCCATCTTCGAATTCCGGTAGTGCGCAAAGGGTACTTCTAGAAGCCTTGGCGGCCTATCGTGGAGTTTGCCTCGCCACCGCTCCTGATTTCTCTGGGGTGCACTCTGCCGCGACAGAAGCCGGAATGCAGAGAAGCGACGACTACTATATTTTACCAAACTCAGCCGCGCGTGTTGAAGTCGTCCCTCATGACGGAGGATGCGCATGTTTGACCGCGTTGATCGCTCCCGACGCAAATGCCTCCGCGACAGCTGTGTTTGAAGAAACGGCATCAGCAAACCCACAACAAATGCTGGACCACCCATCGCCCGAAATTGCCACCGTCTTGGTTTGGCCCAACGGCACAAATGCGCTGCAGGTCCAAGGTGATACTCGCGGTGCGGTCCCGATGCTCAACGTATATCTTATCAGCCAAACCGCTTGTCCGTGACGCTGAAATTAGAGGAAAAGAAATGGCCATTCTCGTAAACGAAAACACCCGTGTCATCTGCCAGGGCCTCACCGGCTCTCAGGGCACGTTCCACTCTGAACAGGCCATCGCCTATGGCACCAAGATGGTCGGCGGCGTGACCCCCGGCAAAGGCGGCACGACGCATCTGGACCTGCCGGTCTACAACTCGGTGCACGAGGCGAAGGCGGTGACAGAGGCGAATGCTTCCGTCATCTATGTCCCTCCACCCTTTGCCGCGGACTCTATCCTCGAGGCGATTGATGCGGAGATGGAGCTGATCATCTGCATCACCGAGGGCATTCCGGTCCTTGACATGATGCGCGTGAAGAAAGCGCTCGAAGGCTCCACCAGCCGCCTCATCGGCCCCAACTGCCCCGGCATCATCACGCCCGACGCCTGCAAGATCGGCATCATGCCCGGCCATATCCACAAGCGTGGGTCGGTCGGCGTTGTGTCCCGCTCCGGCACGCTGACCTATGAGGCGGTGAAGCAGACCTCTGACAGCGGCCTCGGCCAGTCCACAGCCGTCGGCATCGGCGGCGACCCGATCAAGGGGACAGAGCATATCGACGTGCTCGACATGTTCCTCGACGACGACGAAACCCAGTCGATCATCATGATTGGTGAGATTGGGGGCACGGCAGAGGAAGAAGCTGCCGAGTTCCTCGCCGAACAGAAAAAGAAAGGCCGCTGGAAGCCCGTCGCCGGTTTCATCGCAGGGCGCACCGCCCCTCCGGGCCGCCGCATGGGCCATGCCGGCGCGATTGTGGCGGGCGGCAAGGGCGACGCCGAAAGCAAGATCGAAGCGATGAAATCCGCCGGGATCGTGGTGGCGGACAGCCCCGCGACACTGGGCGAGGCCGTGCTGGAAGCCATCGGGTAGGTCGGGGTTCACCCCGACACCACCCCACAAAACACCGTTTTCCCGACAGGCGGGGCGACGGACCCAACACTTGAAAGCAACCCCGTGAAGGATCACGCAAGCATCGCCGGTTACGCCTACGCAGACGCGGATCTGAACCCGTCGCATGGCTATCTCTTGCCTGCGGTGGCCAGCATCCTCGGCCCGCTGAAAGCGGCGCTGCCCACGCCGCGCCTGTTTGATCTAGGCTGCGGCAACGGGGTGATCGCCAATCACTTCGCGCAAGAGGGCTGGGAGGTCACCGGCGTCGATGTCTCTACCGAGGGGATCGCGCAGGCGAACGCCACCTACCCTGATCTCGCGCTGTCCACCGGGTCAGCCTATGACGATTTGCGCGGACGGTTCGGGCAGTTCCCCGCGGTCATCAGCCTGGAGGTGGTGGAGCATGTCTACGCACCCCGCGACTATGCCCGCACGCTGGCGGACCTGCTGGAACCGGGCGGGACGGCCATCCTCTCCACCCCCTATCACGGTTATCTAAAAAACCTCGCGCTGGCCGCGACCGGCAAGATGGACGCGCATTTCACCGCCCTCTGGGACCACGGCCATATCAAGTTCTGGTCGATTGCCACGCTGAGCGCACTCTTGGCCGAGGTCGGCCTGACGGTGGAGCAAACCCTGCGCGTCGGACGCATCCCACCGCTGGCGAAATCCATGGTTCTGGTGGCGAGGAAAGCGGGATGACATTATGTCTTGGATCAAATCGTCTTCGTAGCAGAATGGCAATGAGCGGCGCTCTTATTGTCTTTTCGTGGAACCAAGTTCACGCGGAAACCATCAATTATTCAGAACCGATCAAAGTAGCTCTAGAGCGGTGCTTAGATACGCACGGTGGCATGGTAACAACTGCCGAGTTTGCCGACACTTCGAGCTGGCGGTTGGAACCCGAAGCGCCATTTAACACTATGTTCTCATCTATCCTGACAACCAGTTGGGATCAGGGACAATCTACCGAGACTATCGATTACGCGGCATCTGCAGCTTTGCTAAGCTTAGCCAACTCAAGCGAACAGCCAAATCATCACGGTTTTGCCTACGAAGAAGCTTTTTTAGCCGTCCTCGACATTGACGCGTTGGGAGAATCCTCCCCGAATTGCATTATTTCTGGCCCGGCCGAGGTTGCAGTTGTGTTAACGAGCCATTTGGCTACGACTGGAGCGATTACCAAGCCCAACGATGACTGGTTTAAAGTACCTCTTACGAACCACGACGCACTTCTGATCCTCAACGTGCACCCCGATTTAGCTGCGCTTTCTCGGACATCGCCCAGACTAAACGGTCCAGAAATCTTGACTGACTGGAGTGTTCGATTTCGACCCGTCAGTCTCATGGTCCGCCTATCGCCTGCACAGGAGCAAAAATAATGACAGACCAATCCCCCAATGACGTCTTCCACGCCTCCTCATTCCTGCAGGGGCATAATGCGGAGTATGTGGAGCAGCTTTATGCGCGCTACGCCGACAACCCCGGCGCGGTGGATGAGCAGTGGCAGGCCTTCTTCCGCTCGCTTGGTGATGCACCGACGGATGCGAAGGCAGAGGCCGCAGGCCCGTCATGGGCCCGGGGTGACTGGCCGCCGATGCCAGCGGATGATCTGACAGCCGCGCTGGATGGCCAATGGCCAGCCGAACCCGAAGCGGCTGGCAAGAAGATCAAGGAAAAGGCTGCCGAGAAGGGCGTTGAACTGACCGAGGCGCAGGTGCGCGCCGCCGTGCTCGACTCAATCCGCGCGCTGATGATCATCCGCGCCTACCGGATCCGGGGGCATCTGGTGGCCGATCTTGACCCGCTGGGCATGCGCGAGCAGACGCCGCACCCCGAATTGGATCCTGCCAATTACGGCTTTACCGCCGCCGACATGGACCGGCCGATTTTCATCGACAACGTCCTCGGGCTTGAAATGGCGACGATGAATGAAATCATCGCCATCGTGAAACGCACCTATTGCGGCACCTTCGCGCTGCAATACATGCATATCTCCAACCCCGAAGAGGCCGGGTGGCTCAAGGAGCGGATCGAAGGCTACGGCAAGGAAATCGCCTTTACCAAGGAAGGGCGCAAGGCGATCCTGAACGCGCTGGTCGAGGCGGAAGGCTTCGAGAAATTCCTGCACGTCAAATACATGGGGACAAAGCGTTTCGGCCTTGATGGCGGCGAAAGCCTGATCCCCGCGATGGAGCAGATCATCAAGCGCGGCGGTCAGCTCGGCCTCGATGAAATCATCATCGGCATGCCGCACCGGGGCCGCCTCTCGGTGCTCGCCAATGTGATGGAAAAGCCCTACCGCGCGATCTTCAACGAATTTCAGGGCGGGTCGTTCAAACCCGAAGATGTGGATGGCTCCGGTGATGTGAAATACCACCTTGGTGCCTCATCCGACCGGGAATTTGACGGTAACTCCGTCCACCTGTCACTGACGGCAAACCCCAGCCACCTTGAAGCCGTGAACCCTGTCGTTCTGGGCAAGGTGCGCGCCAAGCAGGACCAGAAGAACGACACGGAACGGACCCGCGTCATGGGCGTGTTGCTGCATGGCGATGCGGCCTTTGCCGGGCAAGGGATCGTGGCCGAGGGCTTTGGCCTGTCGGGCCTGCGCGGGCACAAGACTGGTGGGACGATGCATATCGTCGTCAACAACCAGATCGGGTTCACGACGGCGCCACACTTCAGCCGGTCCAGCCCCTACCCAACAGATATCGCCCTGATGGTGGAGGCCCCGATCTTCCACGTGAACGGGGACGATCCAGAGGCCGTGGTGCACGCCGCCCGCGTGGCCACCGAGTTCCGCCAGAAATTCCACAAGGACGTGGTGCTCGACATCATCTGCTACCGCCGGTTTGGCCACAACGAAGGCGATGAGCCGATGTTCACCAACCCGATCATGTACAAGAAGATCAAGAAGCAGAAGACGACGCTGACGCTCTACACCGAACGGCTGGTGAACGACGGCCTGATTCCGGAAGGCGAGATCGAGGACATGAAGGCGGCCTTCCAGTCGCATCTGAACGAAGAGTTCGAGGCCGGGAAGAACTTCAAACCCAACAAGGCCGACTGGCTGGATGGCAAGTGGTCCCATCTCGACCGTAAGGATGAGGATTATCAGCGCGGCGTGACCGCGATCGAAGAGGCAACGTTCAATGCGGTGGGTGAGGCGCTGAGCAAAGCGCCCGATGACTTCCCCCTGCACCGCACCGTGGCGCGTTTGCTCGATGCCAAGGCCAAGATGTTCGAAACCGGCGAAGGGATCGACTGGGCAACCGGTGAGGCGCTCGCCTTCGGGTCACTGCTGACGGAAGGCTACCCTGTCCGCCTCGCCGGGCAGGACTCGACGCGCGGCACCTTCTCGCAGCGCCATTCCGGCCTGATCAACCAGGACACGGAAGAACGCTATTATCCGCTCAACAACATCCGCGACGGCCAGGCGCATTACGAGGTCATCGACTCGATGCTGTCCGAGTACGCGGTGCTGGGCTTCGAGTATGGCTATTCGCTGGCCGAACCCAACGCGCTGACGCTTTGGGAGGCGCAGTTCGGCGATTTCGCGAACGGCGCGCAGATCATGTTCGACCAGTTCATCTCCTCGGGTGAATCGAAATGGCTGCGCATGTCCGGCCTCGTCTGCCTGCTGCCACATGGCTACGAAGGGCAAGGGCCAGAGCACTCTTCTGCCCGTCTGGAACGCTTCCTGACGATGTGCGGGGGCGACAACTGGATCGTCGCCAACTGCACAACGCCTGCCAACTACTTCCACCTGCTGCGCCGACAGCTGCACCGGACCTTCCGCAAGCCGCTGATCCTGATGACGCCAAAGTCGCTCTTGCGGCACAAGCTGGCGGTATCAAAGCGCGAGGAATTCACCGTTGGCTCCTCCTTCCACCGCGTCCTTTGGGATGACGCGCAGCAGGGCAACTCGGACACCAAGCTGGTCAAGGATGACAAGATCAAGCGCGTCGTGATGTGCTCCGGCAAGGTCTACTATGACCTTCTGGAAGAGCGTGATGCCCGCGGCATCGACGACATCTACATCATGCGGTTCGAGCAGTTCTATCCCTTCCCCGCCCAATCGGCGGTCAAGGAACTGGAGCGATTCAAGAACGCAGAGATGCTCTGGTGCCAGGAAGAGCCGCGCAACCAGGGTGCATGGTCGTTTATGGAGCCGAACATCGAATGGGTCCTGACCCGGATCGGCGCAAAACACACACGGCCCGTCTACGCCGGGCGCGCGGCCTCCGCATCGCCTGCCACGGGTCTCGCCAGCCAGCACAAAGCACAACAAGAAGCGCTCGTGAACGATGCGCTGACCATCAAAGGATAAAGTCATGAGCACCGAAGTACGCGTTCCCACCTTGGGCGAATCCGTGACAGAGGCCACGGTTGCCACATGGTTCAAACAGCCCGGCGATGCCGTCGCCGTAGATGAGATGCTGTGTGAGCTGGAAACAGACAAGGTCACGGTCGAGGTGCCAAGCCCCGTTGCCGGCACCCTGTCGGAAATCGTGGCGGCAGAGGGTGAAACCGTCGGCGTTGATGCCTTGCTTGCCCAAATCGCCGAAGGCGACGCCGCCCCGGCGCCCGCCAAATCCGAAGAGGCACCAAAGGCCGAAGAGCCCGCTTCGCAGGAAGAGAAGCCCGCCGCGGCAGCGAAGGACGTCGAAGACGCACCATCCGCCAAGAAGCTGATGGCCGAAAACAACCTCTCTGATGTGCAAGGCACCGGCAAAGATGGCCGCGTGATGAAAGAGGATGTGCTGAACGCCCTTTCCGCCCCCGCACCTGCCCCCGCCGCTGCCCCCCGCGCACCGGTCTCCGCCGATCAGGCCGACCGCGAAGAGCGGGTGAAGATGACCCGCCTGCGCCAAACCATCGCCAAGCGCCTGAAGGACAGCCAGAACACCGCCGCCATGCTGACCACCTATAACGAGGTCGACATGACCGAGGTCATGGCGCTGCGCAATGAATACAAAGACCTGTTCCTGAAAAAGCACGGCGTGAAGCTCGGCTTCATGTCCTTCTTCACCAAGGCATGCTGCCACGCGCTGAAAGAAGTGCCAGAGGTCAACGCCGAGATCGACGGGACAGACATCGTCTACAAGAACTACGTCAACATGGGCATCGCGGCTGGCACGCCCACGGGCCTCGTGGTGCCGGTGATCAACGACGCTGACGCCATGTCATTTGCCGCCATCGAAAAGGCGATTGCGGAAAAAGGGGCGAAGGCCCGCGACGGCAAGCTCTCCATGGCCGAAATGCAGGGCGGCACCTTCACGATCTCCAACGGGGGCGTCTACGGCTCGCTCATGTCCTCGCCCATCCTGAACCCGCCGCAATCCGGCATCCTCGGCATGCACAAGATCCAGGACCGGCCCATGGCCATCGGCGGTCAGGTGGTGATCCGGCCAATGATGTATCTGGCCCTGTCCTACGACCACCGGATCGTGGACGGCAAAGGGGCGGTGACCTTCCTCGTGCGCGTGAAAGAAGCGCTGGAGGACCCACGGCGGTTGCTGATGGATTTGTGATGATCGGATCGCAACAGAGTGCCGCGCCCGGACCTCGGGGTGGGCGCGCCGAGGTCTCAGCGGCACAGGGCCTTTCCACAAGGTCAGACGGTTCCGCTGATGGCACCGCGGCAAAAGCGCCCTCCCCATGGGGGAGGTCCGGGCGCTGCCCGGCAAGCCGAGCGGGACTAAGTAGATGATCGCGCAGACCGTGAGGGAAAATCGCACCAAGGTATCGACTTGGACCTATCGATTTCTGCTTTTGATCGTCGCTTTGGCTGCAATAGAGCGGCTTCTGGATTTGTATTGGCAAATGGGTGCGCTCCACCCAAAAGATGACAGGGCGCCAGACACGCCAAGTCTTCTGGTCGCTGGTCTGCGATCTGGGGCACTATGCACGACCCTCGCCCTACTCGCGTTGGTTTTGCGCTCCCGCTTCATAAAGTGGCTTTTCACCTTGCAGATGCTTTTGATACTTGCGGTTTTGTTGCCGGCTTCCTTTGAACTTGATGACACCCGGATTGGGGTCATTGGTCTTTCGATAGTTGTCACAACTTTTGCAGTAGGCCTTTGGATAATTGGTTTTCTAAGCAGACACGGGGAACTTGAACCTTTATGAGCCGCCAACACGTCATCTTTAGCTTCCAATACATAAACGGATTGCACGCCCCGGACTTGATCCGGGGCCTCCCCGTCACCCTCGCGCAGAGGTCCCGGACAAATCCGGGACGCGTGGACCTAGTTTCACCGGCCCGACATAAAGGACCCACCCCATGACCCCCGAACTCCAATACCTCGTCTACGCCGTCATCCTGCTGATCGCACATATCTTCCTGCAAGCTACCCTTTCTGACCTCAGCAAGGGGATCGGCTGGGCGTTGGGGCCGCAGGATGAGGCGCGGGAGCAGAACGTCGTCGCAGGCCGCGTACAGCGGGCGCTGCGCAACTACCTCGAAAACCTGCCCGCCTTCATGGCTCTGGCGCTGGTCCTCGCCGTGACAGAACGGGGGACGGAGACAACAGCCCTCGGCGCCGCCATCTGGTTCTGGGCCCGGGTTGCCTATGTGCCCGCATTCGCCTCCGGCCTACCACTCGTCCGGTCGGTCGCCTGGTTCGTCTCGCTCGGTGGGCTCGCGATGATGGTGCTGCCACTCCTATGACTGCCCAGTTAGGACAACCCGCCCCGGGCTTGACCCGGGGCCTCCGCCCCAACCAGAGGTCCCGGATCAAGCCCGGGACGAGATAGTGTCATGACCCCCGAACTCACCGTCCTCGCCCTCGCGGGCCTGCTCCAAGGCATCCAATTTGTCTTGATGTCGATCCCGGCCAATCTCGAACTGGGACCGGGCAAGACGGCCTCCCCCCGCGACCCCGAGCGGCTGGGCAAACCGGTGCAAGAGCTGCTCTCCCAAAAGACCGGCCGCCTCTACCGCGCGCTCAACAACCATTTCGAGGGGCTGATCCTCTTCACCCTTGCCGTTGTCGTCGTCACGCTTGGCGACAAAGGCACCGGCCTGACCGCGGCCTGCGCCTGGGCCTACCTCGGCGCCCGCATCCTCTACATCCCCGCCTATTATTTCGGCTGGGCGCCCTGGCGCTCGCTGATCTGGTTCGTGGGATTTCTTGCAACCATGCTGATGATCGTG
>JBCBOD010000143.1:0-8833 GCA_039821425.1 Pseudomonadota bacterium | reverse complement strand
GACTTGCAGCACCCGGCGGGAAGAGCTGTCGGACAACCGCCCCCAGACGTAAGAGGACACAAGCGAGGCAAAGGCAGAGGCGAGGATCAGCGCCCCCAGCTGCCCGAATGTGCTGTCTGGCTGCAGCATCACCAGATAAGGCGGTGCCAGTGCCGTGCCGACAAGCAAGCTCCGCACAATGATAAACCGCGCCAGTTGTGGCCGCTCGCGAAGCAGGCTGAACTGCGTAACTGTATCCTTGCCATCACCCTCGGACGGCACTTCTTTCATCGTCGAAAACAGTGCCGCCGCCGCCACCCAAAGACAGGCCGCCAATGAAATGGCCCCGATCACGATGGCGAAGCGATCCCCGAGCCCCAGCATCAGGATGCCCGCGAACAGGATCACCCCGATAGCGGCGGCCGAACTGGCAAGGCCCGTTGCCGTTCCCCGGCGGGACTTGGCAACCGTTTTGCCCAGAATGTCCTTATAACTCGCCGAACAGATCGACCGGGCCAGCGCCAGCACGGCCAGGAGGCTCACAATCACCGCCCCGGCCATAACGCCGTCCAAAGTGACAGCCGCCAGCGCGATCAGACCGGCTGAGACACCTTGCATGAACGCCCCGAAGGCCCAGAACCACTTGCGGACAGCAGATCGCGTGATCATCGGCGTTGTCAAAAGCTGTGGCAGCAGCGCCCCGGCTTCACGCACAGGCACCAATAGCCCGACCCAGAACGCCCCCGCGCCGATGTGCGTCAGCAGCCAACTGAGCACCAGTTTCGGGTCCACCAATCCGTCAGCGATCTTGCTGGCGGAAAGCGAGACGACATGGCGCAGGAAACTCCCCGGCTCGGTCTTCTCTGCCTGTGGGTCAAGGTCCGTCTGCTCGCCCGTGCTACCCGTGACGGTATCAAAAATCTGCTCTGCGGTGGTGTCGTTCATGCGTTTCCCTTTCGGACCCACGACGTAGCGCGAAAGTAGATTTTTCATGTTACCATCTTGTCACGTGACTATATTGTCACCTATAAGTGATTCTATGGATGCGATATTCAAAGCCCTCAACGACCCCGCCCGCCGTGATCTGCTGGACAGTTTGCGCAAACGCGATGGCCAAAGCCTACAAGACCTTGAAGAGGTGCTGGCGATGTCCCGTTTTGGGGTGATGAAGCACCTCAAAGTCCTCGAAGAAGCCGGGCTGATCATCACCCGTAAAGAGGGCCGCTTCAAATACCACTACCTCAACCCCCTGCCCTTGCAGGAGGTGATGGACAGATGGGCGGCCCCCTTTCTTCAACGTCAGGCGCGTGCGCTGACCGAATTGAAACTGAAATTGGAAAGAGACACCGATATGGGAAAACCTGATTTTATGATGCAAACCTTTATCCGCTGCAGCCTGGATGCGCTGTGGGCTGCCCTGACAGAGGCGGATCAGATGGCGGCCTATCACTTTGCCTGTAACGTAGTGGAAGGGAACGCCGCCGTTGATCAGGCGACCGCCTTCATCCAGCCAAACGGTGAGGCCATGTTGCGCCAGGTGACGACGGCCATGGACCCCAAGAGCCGGATCGCAATGACGTTTGAGCCGCTCTTCATGGGCCCCGATGCGCCCGCCAGCCACATGGTCTATTTGATCGAGGCCCAAGGCGAGAACTGCAAATTGACTATCGAGCACTATGACATGGCCCCGGGTCAGGAAGGCTTCGCCGAAGGTTGGGCACGCCTTGCTTCGTCGCTCAAAAGCTATCTGGAAACCGGCACAGCGCTCAAAGCCGCGATGTAGTCAAAACCACCACAACCAAAACCCACACCGCTGCGGAACGCCACCGCAGCGCAGCCTCCCCCTTTGCCTAACGGAGATACAATATGGACACCTTTCCAACCGAACTCGGCATTCTGACATGCCTCGCGATCCTCGCAGCCTCGCTCTGGATCCCTTACATCGTCGGGGTCAACACGGCGGAAGAAGGCTCACTTCCTGCCGATGCACCAGACGGCTTTGTGCGCATAGCCAACCCGGCGTTGCAGCGCCCCTGGGTACAACGGGCCTACCGCGCGCACCTCAATCTGCTAGAGCAACTTGTGCCGTTCGCGATGCTGGTGCTGGTTCTTGACCGGGTCGACGGCTTCACGGCGCTGACCTACTGGACGGCCATTGCCTTCTTCTGGCTACGGGTGGCCCATGCCGCCGGGTACATCACCGGCAAGGCCGGATTTCCACTGCGGCCCATTATCTTCACGGCAGGCTGGGTGTGTTGCCTGATCATGGCGTATGCGGTGTTTGCGGCTGTCTTGTAAGATGGGTGGGCGCACGGTTCTCCCGCCCCGTGCGTCCTTCGCTGCCGTTTGGTTGGATCAACCGCCGACGTAAACGTTGGCAGACGGCCGGTAAAAGATTTTCTGATCGTGCAGACGACCCAGCAACTCTTCGTTTTCGCGCTGGTCCTGCTCGATCACGCGGATTGATTCCAGATGCGCAGGGTTTTCTTCCGACAGTGCCAGGCGCATCCGCGACAGCTCACGTCCCCGCGCGCGCAGCGCCTCTTCGATCAGATCGACGTCTGCGATGCTCAGATCAAACTTTCGGTTGTAGCGTGGCATACGGTCACCCCTAGATGTAGGTTTCTGATCGGAAACTCCTGTCGCTTTTACCGCCTTAGATGTCGCAGTCAACGTATATCTGCGTATACCGACACAAACGCTTGACCATCGCCAGCGCCCCGTTCATCAAGCGCCCACACATAACCCGCAACCGGGCGTTCCGTGGGCGCCAAACCGACGAGGAGACTGCCCAAGATGGCACAGATTTCTCTTACTTTTCCTGATGGCAATGCACGCAGCTACGGTGTTGGCGTGACTGCGGCGGATGTCGCCGCCGATATCTCAAACTCCCTGCGCAAAAAGGCGATCTCGGCCACCGTGAACGGCCAGCACTGGGACCTGCAATGGCCGATTGAGGCTGACAGCAGCATCGCCATCAACACCATGAAAGACGAAGAGCCTGCACTGGAACTCGTCCGCCACGACCTTGCGCATATCATGGCCCGCGCCGTGCAAGAGATCTGGCCAGATACACAAGTCGCCATCGGCCCCGTCATCAAGGATGGCTGGTATTATGACTTTGACCGCAAAGAGCCATTCACGCCTGATGATCTAGGCCTCATCGAAAAGAAGATGAAAGAGATCATCAACGCCCGCGATGAGGTTCGGACAGAAGTGTGGGAACGTGATCGCGCGATCCAGTATTACAAGGACCGTGGCGAGCCCTATAAGGTCGAGTTGATCGAGAGCATCCCCGGCGATGAACCGCTGCGCATGTATTGGCATGGCGAATGGCAAGACCTTTGCCGCGGCCCACACCTGCAGCACACCGGTCAGGTCCCTGCCGATGGCTTTAAGCTGATGTCCATCGCAGGCGCCTATTGGCGTGGCGACAGCGAACGGGCCATGCTGCAACGGATCTACGGCACCGCCTTCACCAACAAGGAAGGCCTGCGCAAGCACCTCAACATGCTGGAAGAGGCGGCTAAGCGCGACCACCGCAAGCTGGGGCGCGAGATGGACCTGTTTCACATGCAGGAAGAGGCCCCCGGACAGGTCTTCTGGCACCCCAACGGCTGGACAGTTTACACGCAGCTTCAGGACTACATGCGCCGCCAGCAGCGCAAAGGCGGCTATGTCGAGGTGAACACACCGCAGGTCGTGAACCGCAAATTGTGGGAGGCCTCGGGCCACTGGGAGAAGTATCAAGAAAACATGTTTATCGTCGAAGTGGACGAGGAACATGCGGCGGAAAAGGCGATCAACGCGCTGAAGCCGATGAACTGCCCCTGCCACGTGCAGATCTTCAATCAGGGGCTGAAGTCTTATCGTGATCTGCCGTTGCGGATGGCCGAATTTGGGTCCTGCAACCGCTATGAGCCCTCCGGCGCGCTGCACGGGATCATGCGGGTTCGGGGCTTTACGCAGGATGATGGACATATCTTCTGCCGCGAGAACCAGATCGAATCCGAGACTGCCGAATTCATCCGTTTCTTGTCGGCCATCTACAAAGACCTCGGGTTTGAAAGCTTCAAGGTCAAATTCTCTGACCGGCCAGAGACCCGCGCCGGAACGGATGAGGTTTGGGACAAAGCGGAAGAAGCACTCTTGTCAGCGACCCGTGCCGCCGGGATCGAGCCAGAGCTCAACCCCGGTGAAGGCGCGTTCTATGGGCCCAAGCTGGAGTTTGTACTGACTGACGCCATCGGGCGCGACTGGCAGTGCGGCACGCACCAGGTGGATTTCGTGCTGCCTGAACGGCTCGATGCAACCTATATCGGCGAGGACGGGGCAAAACATCGCCCCGTGATGCTGCACCGTGCAACCCTTGGCTCGTTTGAGCGTTTCATCGGTATCCTGATCGAGGAACACGCGGGCAAGCTGCCCTTCTGGCTCGCCCCGCGTCAGGTCGTCGTGGCGACGATCGTGTCTGATGCGGATGACTATGCACTGGAAGTGGTCGACGCGCTGAGGAAGGAGGGTGTCCGGGCCGAGGCCGATCTGCGCAACGAGAAGATCAACTTCAAAGTGCGCGAACATTCGGTCGGCAAAGTGCCGGTGATCCTCGCCATTGGTGCGCGCGAAGTGGAAGAGCGCACTGTCACCCTGCGCCGCCTGGGCGAGAACAAGACATCTGTAACATCTCTGACCGATGTCGTTCCCGAATTGGCAAAACTGGCCACACCGCCAGACCTTCTGTAACAAAGCACGCCCAAAACGTGTAACAAACCCGCCGCGCCGCAGCGTGGCGGGTTTCCTGTTTTTCAAGGGGTTTCCGCGCTGCGGCGGGCTGTCGCAGGCAAATGGGCGCTCACGTATCCTCACGCGCTTGCGATGCACGGGGCTGTGAATGGTCTGCGAGAGCGAAGCGCGGCTAGGGTCTGGGCATCGCCGGATCACGGTGACCTTCAAACCTGACCCAAACCAAAGGATCAACTCTCATGTCCAACGTATCCAAGACCATCGTCCTCGCTTCCGCTGTTGCCACCGCTGTTGCTGGCCTGGCCACAAGCGCCGCCGCACAAGAAAACGAAAAGTGCTACGGTGTGTCGCTGGCTGGTGAAAACGACTGCGCCGCAGGCCCAGGCACAACCTGTGCCGGTACATCCACAGTTGACTTCCAGGGCAACGCCTGGACGCTGGTGCCTGCCGGTACTTGCGAAACCATGGATGTCCCAACAATGGCTGACGGCACAGAGCGTATGGGCTCTCTGGAAGCGCTGGACCGCGACCTGCCTGCATAAGCAAATATCGTGTAAGGTGGGGACACCCCACCTTACTCACCCCGCCGGACAAGAGGCTTGCCATGCTTGACGCGACATCTTTCCCCCGCCTCCCTCACCGCCCCGGCGTCGGCTACAAAGCCCAGCATTATAGCGCCATCATGGAAAACCATGGCCCGCTTGGCTGGCTTGAGATCCATGCCGAGAACTACATGGGCGGCGGCGGTCGCCCGATTGCCCAACTTCGCCACCTTGCCGAACGCTTCCCCATTTCGGTCCATGGCGTTGGCCTCTCTATCGGTGGCGAGGGCGACCTTGACCCAGACCACCTCGCCCGTCTTAAGCACCTCGTCGGATGGCTGAACCCCGCCAGCTTCTCCGAGCATCTGGCATGGTCCACGCACGACAGTCACTTCTTCAATGACTTGCTGCCCCTGCCCTACACCAAAGAGACGCTGGCCCGCGTCGCCACTCACATCAATCAAGTCCAAGACACGCTGGGCCGCCAGATGCTGCTTGAGAACCCATCAAGCTACCTTGCCTTTGCCGAAAGCACGATGTCTGAAACCGATTTCCTGCGCGAACTGACGCAGACCACAGGCTGCGGTCTGCTGCTTGACGTCAACAACATCTTTGTCAGCGCAACAAACCTCAAGACCTCGCCACAGGACTACATCGACAACTTCCCGCTGGATGCCGTGGGTGAGATCCACCTTGGCGGCCATGATGAGGACGCCGATGAAACCGGCGCACCCCTGCTGATCGACAGCCACGGCGCCCCTGTGGTGGATCCGGTCTGGGCGCTGCTGGATTACACCCTTGCGCACTCCGGCCCCAAACCGCTCTTGATCGAGTGGGACACGGATGTCCCCGAATGGCCCGTGCTGGCCGACGAAATCGCGCGGGCCGACACCGCACTTGCGCTGGTGACGTCATGACCGTGACGCAAGCACAGTTTCGCACGGCAATGCTCGACCCTGACGCGGCCGTGCCACAGGGGATCGTGAACCCCGATGGACAGACAGCCAGCAAACGTTTCAACGTCTACCGCAACAATGTCGCCGTCAGCCTGACCGAGGCGCTGGAGGCCGCGTTCCCGGTTGTGCGCAAACTGGTAGGTGACGACTTTTTCCGTGCGATGGCCGGCGTCTACCTCCGCACCCACCCGCCGAGATCACCGCTGATGATGTTCTATGGCGAAGCGATGCCACAATTCCTGCGCCGTTTCCCACCCGCGAAATCAGTTCCCTACCTGCCGGACATCGCTCTGATCGAGCTGCGCCTGCGCCAGTCCTATCACGCAGAAGACGCCACCCCCATTGACCCACAGGCGCTCGCTACCCTCGACCCCGATGCCCTTATGCGGGCGCGGCTGACGATTGCGCCCTCAGTTTGGGTTGTCTCCTCTGACTATGCCGTTCACGGGATCTATCAGTTCAACACCCGCGCTGATGCACCAACCCCTGCGAAGGTGACGGAGGCTGTTCTAATCACCCGCCCCGGCTTTGACCCGCAACTCCACAAGATCGACCAGACCGCCGCTGATGCCATCAGGGCCCTGCAGGACGGGAAGACTCTGGGAGAAGCGCTCGCTCTGGCCGATGACACGCTCGAACTCGGCGCGGTCCTTGGGCTGCTTCTGGGCCAAGGCGCGATCACTCAGATCAACTGAAAGACAAGACCATGACCACTGCCCCCATCGCCCGTCTCGCCCGCCCCATCAACCGATTGGGTGAAGAAGCGTTGCCTCTGTTCGCCCGGATCGTGTTTGCCGGCGTGTTGCTGGTCTATTACTGGAATTCCGGGCTCACCAAGCTGGGCGACGGTATCTTGGGGATCTTCAGTCCGTCCCTCGGCGCCTATGCGCAGATTTTCCCGCGCGCGATGGAACAAGTAGGTTTTGACGTTTCGCAGCTTGGTTTTTTCCACTGGGCGGTTGTTACAGCAGGCACCATTGCAGAGTTCGTGCTGCCGCTCTTGATTGCCATCGGCCTGCTGACACGGCTGGCGGCACTGGGCATGATTGGATTTGTCGTCATGCAGTCATTGACGGATCTCTATGGCCATGGCGGCATCGCGCATGAAGGCACGCTGGGGGCATGGTTTGACAACCTGTCAGACGCGCTGATCCTCGATCAACGCGCGTTCTGGGTGCTCTGCCTGTTGATCCTTGTTTTCAAAGGGGCCGGGGCGCTTTCGGTGGATCGTTTGATCTTCAAAAATGCGCCTTAGGCTCATCCGGCTTGCCTGCAGCGATCGCGAGCAGGCCGCCAAGTGCCACGAAGCCGATTGGGAACATTGTGCCAACGTTGAACCCGAATGCGGTGTAGAAGAAGAACGCCGAAATCAGCATCAGGATCCCACCCCAAAGGGCACGGGCCTTGGCCATCGCACCACCGGCAATCGCCAGAAGCGGCGCGCTAAAGCTGGCAAAACGGATAAATCCGGGGTTGTCCAACACGCCCAAAAGCTCACCCAGCTCCGCGTTCCGCTCTGTGATTTCGGCAAATCCGTAACCGATCATCCCGACCAAAATCCCGATCAAACCGCCGATAATGCCCAGCATACCTGCCGCATTCCGCATCGCATTCTCCTTACTGCTCTGGCTGATACTTATGGGGTGATGGGCTATTCGCCAAGATACCTGGCCTGAACATCGGGTTTCCAACCGATCGTCCAGACGCTGTTCTGCGCGATCACGGGCCGTTTCATCAAGGTAGGATGCGCCGCCAAAAGCTGCGCGGGATCAGCCTGCTTTTCATCCTCCGACAGACCGCGCCAGGTGGTCGACGCCTTGTTGAGTGCGGCTTCCCCGAATTCCTGCAGGATCGCCGCGCGGTCCTCCGCGCCGATACCATCGGCCCGCACGTCAATTACTTCCGGCGTGATCCCCGCATTTTTGAGCGCTTTCAGCGCCTTGCGACAGGTATCGCATGATTTTAGGCCAAAAAATCTCATTTTGCCTCCGATTTGGGCAGTTCTGGACAAGATCGCGTGAGCGCGACCTTGTGTCATTTGCCTTTTGCATAAATGGCGTAACTGTAACGGACAAGGCCAAGGGAAGACCGCTGTCGTGCGGGGCCCAAGACCTGCCCTGCCCGTGGTACCGGGCACGACAAAAGGAGAGCGGAAATGCCAAGTGGCACCGTAAAGTGGTTTAATACGACAAAGGGGTATGGATTTATCGCCCCTGATGACGGCGGAGCGGACATTTTCGTTCACATCTCTGCGGTCGAACAGTCCGGCATGACCGGCCTCGCCGACGATCAGAAGGTGACTTTTGATCTGATCGAGGGCCGCGACGGGCGCAAGATGGCGGGCAACCTTGCCAAGGCCGACTGACCTACAGCGCCAGTCCTAGTCTTTTCTGCGGCCGGGCATCCGGCTGCGCACCAAATCAATAAGGTCCTGATCCTGTTTTGGGGCCTTATACGTGTTGGTCATGATCGCGTATTCCTGCCGTGTCACGTCATCAGTTTTCTTCTTGAGCCGCACGTAGATGACAGCGGCGCCAGCGCTCTGCAGGCTGATCACCCAGAGCGTCAGAACGACATAGATGCCAGCAAAGATCAGCCCTTCTGTGCCGAATT
>JBCBOD010000169.1:0-5480 GCA_039821425.1 Pseudomonadota bacterium | reverse complement strand
TGTTCAATCGTGGTTGAAGATATTGCGCGACGACAAGAGAGCGATTGTCAAAGCGGCGGCAGCGGCGCAGCGATCAGCTGACTATCTGATGGAAAAAGCCGGAGAGATTGCAGAGGCCGCTTAGGCCCCTGCCCCAGCTTGGTGGCGCGAAATCATGGTGAAAAGCGTTGCCATGCTGTTAGCATGATGAAACTCCCTGTTGGCCGGTGTCGGCCTGAGCCCCTGCTTTCCACTCTGGAAGCGGGGGCTTTGCTTTTCAGATGCAGGTGAAAGCAGGCGCATCGCCCAGGTTCATCGTTACAGTGGCCGTTCCTACGGTCAGCTCTACGGTTTCAGCATTGCGTAAGCCGTCCAGGAGTGGTTGCCAGACGGTATCCGCAAGGTCGCGCTTCGAGAGCCTGCCATGAACCATTGGCGCGGTGATCGTTTGGCCGTCCGCGAAAGTCAGGGTTGCTGCGGTGTTAAGGTCTGAGTTTCCGCCAAAAACGATCAGCACCATGCTTTCGGTGCCGCCATAGACGCTGTTGGGATCACAGACGACACGGATTGTCGCGCCATTGTCTGTAGTCGAATACAGGTCAAGACCGCGCGTAAAATCATGGTCCCAAGCCAGAGCGGGAGACGCGGCAAGGGTGGCGATCAGCAATGAAAAAAGGCGATTTTTGAAACGCATAGGCTGACTTCCTTTCGCAGTCAGCCTAGCATTTTTCCTTCGAAATTGGAAGATCACGACCCTACTTAGGCGGCGAGAATCCACTTGTTTTGCCAGACATCATAGGACGCATAGGTCGCGCCTTGAGGATCGAGGATCTTCAATGTGCCGGAGGTTTCTTTGTCCTGCATATAGGACGCGCCGAAAACGCGCAGCGTTTCCGGTGAGGGTGAATAAACCACGCCCACGTCGATATCATCATCCTCGCTCCGCATGGAGTACAGGTCAGGCATACTCATAAACAACGTCCTTTTCGGCGCGTGGGATATCGTCGTTCCACTTTGGGTCGATATCCCCTGTGTTCCATTCAAAGAGATAGCCAACAATCTCTTGGGTTCTGGCGTCGAGTATCCGAGCGATTGCCTTTCCCTCGATCTTCTTTTTCCGTGTCATCGAGTGTCCCTTTCATGAGACGGTTCAGTTGGGGCTGTCTCTCCGCCAGTGGCGAAGCCTCGGCTGAATTGACCAGCCGAATGGCCCATGCCATTCGACTGGACAAAGCAGAGAGGGCGCAGCCCGTCCTGCGGCCGGAACCGGATCGAAGACAGGGGGCCGGAGGGCGGAAAATTGGGGGGACCGCGCGCAGCGTGGGGGTGCCGATTTTCTGCATGGAGGCTGGCGCGCTTGCGCGACATCACAACCCCTGTTGAGAGCCGGGGCCGGATGGCAGGCGGATCAGAGAAAGAAAAAAGCCGACGTACCTAGAGCGTAGCGGAGGGTGCGTTGACCCCTGCCCTACTCAATCCCGCGCTGAAGCGGGATTTCTCTGGATACTTAATTAACTGAAGCGTTCTGTCAGTTCGTCGATCACTTCATCCAGCACGGACCAGAATAGGGGTTCAAACTGACCACGCAGCATTGCTCCATCGGAAGATAGTCGTAATGGATCATGTTCATCTCGCAAAGCGTCCAGCATAGCAGCCGACACGCGCTTTGTGCTTTTGTAGCCTTCTCGCATTGGCATACGTTCTGCCTGTGCTTTGGGTATGAATTCGGGCTTTGGTTCGAATTTATCAACGGCACGCCGCCCTGCGATGGTGATGGCGTCTTTCGGGGAGATGCCTTTTGCTTCCAGTGCCCGCAGTTTGACGTCTTGAACGACTTTGACAGCAGCAGCGACTGCAATTTCGCGCTTTTCCGATGAGTCTGATTTTGTAACAGGCTTTGGTGTCGGCTTTTCTGGTGATGTTGCCCGTTTTGGCGACGGCTTTGGCTTCGTCGTCGTTTTCTTGGTGGCTGGTTGTTTGGTCTTTTCTACTATTGGTTTTGGACTTGCTTGCGCTGGAGCTGCGTCTTGTGGTTCTGGGGTTGCCACTTTGTTGGTCGGAAGCGGTTGGGAAAAGTCCGTTGTGTATTCAGGATCGGTTCCGGCCAGTGTGGTTCTCTTCTTACGCGGCATCAGGTTGCCTCCACTAGAGAAGCCAGAATTGATGAGGCTTCTTCAATTGCCTCGTCAAAGTGTCTTGCTTGAACACGAAGGTGTCCGGGTCCGCTGCGACGGCTTTCGGCAATATGATGTATGAAGCCTTCTGACGAGGCGTCTTTGTGTTGCTTCCGGTGCATGAAGTAATCATCCATCACCGGGAATTGCGCGAGTGCTTTTTCTTCGATTGCGAGTTCGGCTTTGCTCTGTTTCGCAGGAACATTGGCAAGAACAACGTGGAATGATGGCAAGGCTTCCGGGTCTTCCGCACGGTCGCGCAGTCCAACATACCAATTGAAGGTGTCTGTTGTGATTTCGAGGTCGTCATCGCTGAGCATCATCGGCACTATGATGGCGTCACTCTCAACGGCCAAGTCATCTGCCCAGGCACCGGCAGCACCAAGCGTGTCAATGAAGATGAAATCTGCGGTGTTGTTCTCGTAGGCTTCTTCAACTTTTTCGGTCAGCTCATTAACCATCGTTAAGGCTTCAATGCGGAATAGCGGATCGTCGATCTGTAGCTTATTGGCCCATCTGGCTAGTGCTTGTTGGGGGTCTGCATCGAAAACGAGACATCGCTTTCCTTGTGACATGGCTGCGCTGACCAAAGCGCGGGTCAGTGTGGTTTTCGCCGCACCGCCTTTTCGGGTTATGATTGAAATTACCTTTAGATCATCGTTGGGCATAGCTCGTGTTACCTGTCTCGTGTTGCGTGTCGCCGGTTACTTGCTCGGTGTCATTTGTAACTTGTTTCTTGTCACGTGTCCGGTGTTCCGTGTTTTGACCATTGTTCGGTGTCCCTTGTCAACTGTGCCGTGTTTCGTGTCGCGTGTGTTTTGTCGCTTGCACCTTGTCGCGTGTGTCGTGTCTTCTGTATCAGGTACCTTGTGGCGTGCTCCATCAGCGTATCGTGTGTCGGGTCTATTGTGCAGTGTTACGTGTCCATTGTGGCGTGTTTCGTGTCTTCTGGAGCGTGGTGCGGGTTTCGTGAGCATTGTCTTGTGTAGCGTGTTGCTTGGCGCGTGTGGTGTGTATCGTGTTACTTGTTTGGCAATCCTTGTAGCTTTATCCCCGATGATCGTCAGTGGTGTGACAGAGGGGTAGGGTAGGGCAGCGCATTGCCCACCAGAGGCGCTGAGAGCCGCCAGAAAGGGCCATGCCGGATTTTTGTGGGGTAGGGTGGCCGAAAAAGAACTGTGGCCCTCTACGGGCCGCTTTTTCAATTGGCCTCGAAGATTCTCTCTCGGCTGGTCTCGCTTTTAGCTCGACGGCCTCGGTTTTGCAAACCTCGGCGAGAAACGGAATACATTCCTCATTCATGACAAAACCGCAGTATTGACACAATACCGCAGTTCTGTATTCTTTCGGTATGTATGAGGATGGCAGGAAATAGGGGTTCTTTGTTCGCATGCCTAAAGGCCGAATTCTGACACCCGACGAACGTCTGGTGATTGTTCGCGAGGCGGCGAAAGGCGCTGATGTGAAAGGTCTTGCGGCACGATTTGGGGTCACGTGTCGCACAATCCACTACACGATTAAGCGCGAAAAAGATCGACGCCGCGACACCGGGATCAGAACCGCCGCCGCAAGCGTCACAGTGACACCGGACGAGATGGCAGCGTTTGATCTGGCGATTTCGAAGCATGGGTTTGGAAGTCGGGCGGACGCATTGCGGGCGCTGATGCAGGCGACGAACGGTATTTTTGTCCCAGATGATCACTTGTCTGGCGAACTGGCGGGGTTCCGTGCTGCCCTTAATCGTGTTGGTAACAACGTCACTCAGATCGCTAGGCGCATGAACGAGGCTAAGAAGCGCGGGATGCCCGCGCCTTGGTCGGACCGGCAATACGAGGAGATTAGGGCGCTTGCAGGTCTGATCTTGGAGATGGGTGATCAAGCTGATCTGCTCATCCGGCGTCGAAAGGACGCCATGTCAGTGACGGTGAACGATGTGTTGAGGGAGTTTGCTCTTGGCACGCAATAGCGCAGTCGAAGCCGTCACCGGCGAGATTTTCCGAGAAGGCTGGGACCGCATTCGCGGGTCCATGCAGGGTCTAAACAGTAAGAAACACGGGCAGCTCTATCGTGCTGCGAGAGGCCACCGTGCAGCGGTGTTCAAGGCCATCAAGAACGGCGGCACACACACAAAGGGGCAGCTTAGCAATCAGCTTTCTTACATCACGCGCGACCATAAGTTGGCCCATTTCGTGGATAGTCGCGGGACCTTCGACGGGAAGACCAAGTTCGAAGACAAAGACATCAAGAAAATCACAGATCGGTTTGCAGAGCGGTGGGACAGTGGGTTTCGCCCAAAGATGGGCAACACAACCCATATGCTCATGTCGTTCCCGAAAGGTACGAAGTCGGAGGACGTGAGAGACATCGCGTCAGACGTATGTGAGCGGTTCTTTGAGACCGATGAAGGCCATTTCGACTATGTGATTGCCGTTCACAAGGATCGGGATCATCCGCACGCTCATATCGTCTTGAACAGACGGTCCCAGGAAGGTGAGTTTTTCTATCTGGGTCGTGATCATCGGTTCAATTACGACGATTTCCGCTTCGCGATGGTGGAAGAGGCCGAAAAGTACGGCGTGAAGTTGGAAGCAACGCGCCGGGTTGATCGCGGTGTTGTTCACTATCCGCCTCGTATGCGAGAAATCTACGTTGTCAAGCAGGACGCTGAAAACGGAGTGATGCGTGAACCCGAACAAAGAGGGCGGGTAGGGCGCGATCTTGCACGGACGCTGGCTGAGATAGCCAACACAAGACTTGTTTATCACTCACTCGCTGCGGAGGCCTCAGCCGACAGCCGAGAAGAAATTTCCGAGGCCCTTCTGAAAGCAGCAGAGCTTTTGGGCAAGGGAACAACCATTCAGCATGATGGAGACATTTACATGGGAGCCGTCGAGGACTTTGACGATCTGAAAGGGCAGTACGCCGAAACCGTAGAGGAAGTGCAGGCTCGCATTGCGCGGCTTCCTGAAGGTGAGCGAGCGGCCAATGAAAGAAGGCTGAATGACATCCAGGTCGGCCTTCGTCGGATGCAGCCGCTTGGTCTCCGATCTGTGACGCTTGAGCAAAAGCCTTCAGAGGGTGGGATTTATTCGGAGACGAACATTAACAGCGAGCTTGTTGGACGATTGCAGGATGGCAGCACGCGCGCCCAGATTGACAACGCTTTGCGAGGAACCGGGATCAGCGCCGATACCGTCGTCAACCGGATTGAGACCGGCGCTCCAAACGCTGCGCTGGAGCGTCAATGGGTTGCCGACGATCTTGCGAAAGTTGCCGAGGCACAGGGTTTGAACCTTGAGCGCAACGACGATCTTGAGGTTGCACGAG
>JBCBOD010000006.1:0-66945 GCA_039821425.1 Pseudomonadota bacterium | reverse complement strand
GATATCGTTTTCAAAATCGAAGAGACGGCGCAAGCGACTGCCGTTGCCTGAAAGCACCGGAATGCCCGCGCCGCGTATCGTTGATAGCCACTGCCATTTGGACTTCCCTGATTTTGAGGGGGAGCATGACGCGCTGATCGCCCGCGCGGCAGAAGCGGGTGTTGAGCGCATGGTCACGATCTGCACAAAGCTGCGGCTTGAACCGCAAGTGCGGGCACTGACGGAGCGTTATGGTCCGGTATTCTACGCCGCTGGAACGCACCCGATGAGCGCGGCTGATGAACCCATGGCCACGGTCGATGAACTGGTTGCACTCGCCGATCACCCCAAGTTCGTCGGCATCGGAGAGACTGGGCTAGACTATCACTACACCGCGGACAGTGCCGAGGTGCAGCAGCAATCCTTGCGCGTCCACATCGCCGCCGCGCGTGAAACGAAGCTGCCCCTGATCATCCACGCCCGTGCGGCGGATGATGATATGGCCCGCATTTTGCGTGAAGAATTCGCACAAGGTGCCTACACCTGTGTCATGCACTGTTTCTCCAGCGGGGCAGAGCTGGCGAAGGCCGCCCTCGACCTCGGTTTTTACCTCTCGATGTCGGGCATCGCTGCCTTTCCCAAAAGCCAGGAGCTGCGCGATATCTTTGCCGCCGCCCCGGTGGACCGCATCCTCGTCGAAACCGATAGCCCCTACCTCGCCCCGCCGCCTTACCGCGGCAAACGGAATGAGCCCGCCTATACAGCCCATACCGCCCGCGTCGGGGCAGAGGTCTTTGGCATGGACTACGCAGATTTTGCCGTACAAACGACTGCGAATTTCGACCGTCTGTTCTGGAAGGCCGCGGCATGAGCAACCGGATGGAATTTCGCATCCTTGGTTGCGGATCCTCTGGCGGGGTGCCGCGACTGGGGGGGCTGTGGGGCGCTTGTGATCCGAACGAGCCAAAAAATGCGCGCCGGCGCTGTTCGCTGCTGATCACGCGCTACAGCGGTGCGGAGGCCACCCGCGTGCTGATCGATACCGGGCCGGACCTGCGCGCGCAGCTGTTGGATGCAGGTGTTGGACACCTCGACGCAGTCGTCTACACCCACGGCCATGCCGACCATGTGCATGGTATCGACGACTTGCGCATGATCGTCTTCAACACCCGCGAGCGGCTACAGGTCTGGGCTGATGGGGATACCAGCAACGACCTCTTGGGTCGTTTCGGCTATGCATTCGTGCAACCCAAAGGGTCAAGCTATCCGCCCATCCTTGATCTCAACCCGATTGATGGGCCGATCACGATCAATGGGGCAGGGGGCGACATCGTGCTTGCCCCTTTCGAAGTGGAACATGGCCGGATCGAGGCGTTGGGATTTCGCGTGGGCGACGTGGCCTATCTGCCGGATGTTTCGGACATCCCCGAGAAGGCTTGGGAAAGCCTCGCCGACCTTGACATCTGGATCGTCGACGCGCTCCGCCGCGACCCGCACCCGACCCATGCGCATCTGGCAAAGACGCTGGAATGGATTGCACGGGCGCAGCCGAAAAAGGCCGTGCTGACAAATATGCACAATGATCTGGACTATGCGACCGTCGTGGCAGAGACACCGGACCACGTGCATCCGGCCTTTGACGGCATGACACTGACAGTCGATCTGCCCTGATGGGCGCGCTGATCGACGTCATCCTGCCGGTGTTTCTGGTCATCGGCTTTGGCTATGTCGCCGTCTGGCGGGGGCTTTTCAGTGATGCAGGCGTTGATGGCCTGATGAAATTCACCCAAGGATTTGCGATCCCGTGCCTTCTGTTCCGCGCGATCTCGACCCTTGATCTGGGCCAGAACTTTGACTTGGCGCTCTTGGGGAGCTTCTATGCCGGCGCTTTGGCGGGTTTCATCGTTGGCTTTCTGGGTGCGCGGTTTCTGTTCGGGCGCAGTTGGGAGGACTGCGTGGCAATCGGGTTTTGCTGCCTCTTTTCCAACTCGCTCCTCTTGGGTTTGCCAATCACCGAACGTGCCTATGGCGTAAGCGCGCTGGAGGCAAATTACGCCATCATCGCCATCCACTCGCCCTTTTGCTACGCGGTTGGCATCACAGCGATGGAGGTGGTGCGCAATCGCGGTGCCAGCAAGGCGGCACTTCCCGGCAAAGTGCTGCGCGCGATGTTCCAGAATGCGCTGATCCTCGGCATCACGCTGGGGTTCATCGTCAATCTGGGGGGCATCCCGCTGCCCACCGTCTTTACCGATGCGGTTGATCTGATGATCCGGGCTGCGCTGCCCGCTGCATTGTTCGGTCTTGGCGGGGTGCTGTACCGGTATCGGCCAGAAGGGGACATGCGCACGATCCTTTTCGTGGTGGCGGTGTCGTTGATTATGCACCCGGTGATCGTCTACGCGCTGGCGCAGGCCAACAACCTGTCAGACGCGGCCTTGCGATCGGCAATCCTGACAGCGGCGATGGCGCCGGGGATCAACGCCTATATCTTTACAAATATGTACGGCACCGCGCGGCGCGTTGCGGCCTCTTCCGTTTTGATGGGAACCGGTCTGTCGATCCTGACGGTCTGGGTCTGGCTCGCCATCCTGCCTTAGGGCACGGCCTTTCGGACCGTTTTTTGGACATACAGGCCGATGTTGTTCACGCACAGCCCAACAGAAAGAACCTGATCCTAAACCTTGTGCAGTTGCACGCGAAAGGGCCGATTGCGGGGCGCTGAGTCCCGCCCCGTTTGTTGACTTTGCGGCAACAAAGCTACCTCCACCCCAATCACTGAAGGGGTTTGGCGATGCGCTTTGTTGCATTGATCGTGCTTGTAAGCACTCTGGCGGTACCGTTGGCTCACGCGCAAGGGCGCGCAGCCTCTGTCGGTGTGCAAGAGGTCGAGATGCGGGCGCTTTCGGAAACCGTGCCTGTGTTCGCCGAGGTCATCACCGCCCGCGATGGCAATGTCGCCAGCCGCGTTGCTGGCAACGTGGATGCGGTCACGGTGCTGGCAGGCGACCGCGTTGCAGCCGGTGATCCGCTGGTCGAACTCAACGCCGATCTTCTTACCATTCAAGTATCACAGGCCGAGGCACGCCTGAATGAGGCAACGGCGGGGATAGAAACCGCCCGCGCCCGCCTTGACCGTGCGCAAACCGCGCTCGACCGGATTGAGGCCCTGCGCGGCGGGACCTCTTTTAGCGAAGGCCGTTTCGATGACGTGCAGGCCGACTTTCTGGAGGCTGCCGCTCAACTGGTGGAAGCAGAAGCGCGTGAAAAGAGTGCAGAAGCAGGCCTTGCCGAAGCGCGCTATCAGCTGGAACAGAGCCGGATCACAGCCCCCTTTGCAGGTGTCGTGCTGGAGGTCAGCACGATCCCCGGTGCCTTCATTCAGGCAGGGACGCCGCTGGTGCGCCTGTTGGACACCGACGCTTTCGAAGTGCGTGCCAGCGTGCCTTCCCGCTACACCGACTTCCTGGCGCCCGGCCAAGCGGTGATGGCGACATCCGAAACAGGGGCTGAGATTGCTTTGGTACTGCGTGCAGTTCTACCGGTTGAAGACCCCGCAACACGTACGCGCGGCGTCATCTTTTCTGTGGCGGCTGGCGCCATCGACGGCGCGGCAGTTGGTCAATCGCTGACCGTGCAAGTGCCGGTCTCGGCTGCGCGCGATGTGCTTTCCGTGCCGAAGGACGCATTGGTGCAGGCCCGTGGTGGGTGGACGGTTTATGTCGCTGCCGAAGGGCAGGCGCAGCCCCGCACTGTGACTATCGGTGTACCTTTGGGTGACCGCTACGAGGTTGTGGATGGCCTCGCCCCCGGCGATCTGGTTGTGGTGCGCGGCAACGAACGCCTGCGCCCCGGACAGGCGATCAATCCCAACCCGATTGAGACGAACTGATGGATTTTATTCGCTTTTCCATCGACCGGCCCGTTGCGGTCATTGCTGCCGTCCTGATGGCGGTGCTCTTTGGTGCACTGGCGCTGACGCAAATCCCGATCCAGCTGGCGCCCGATGTGCGCAAGCCCATCGTCGTGATCTCCACCAACTGGCCGGGGGCTGCGCCATCCGAGATTGAGCGCGAGATCGTGAACCCGCAGGAGGAAACGCTGCGCGGGCTCGATGGTCTTGAAATCATGACGTCTCGGTCGCGCACAGGGCAGGCCGAGGTCACGCTGGAATTCGCCATTGGCACGGATATGAGCCAGGCACTGCTCCTCGTCTCCAACCGGCTCGACCGCGTCGGCGGCTACCCGGCAGAGGCGAATGAGCCGACGCTCAACACCTCCGGCGCGGATGACAGCCCGATTGCCTGGGTGCTGATCACGGCGGATGAAGGCAACACACGCCCGATCCCGACTTACGGCGATTTTCTTGAGGACATCGTGAAAGACCGGGTCGAACGGATACCTGGTGTGGCAGCGGTGAACGTTTTCGGTGGCGTGACGCGCGAATTGCAGGTGGTGGTCGACCCGCAGCGCCTTGCCCGTTTCGGGCTGACCGTGCCAGAGGTCGTGCAGCGGATGCGGGCCGAAAACATCTCCATTTCTGCCGGTGATGTGGACGAGGGCAAGCGCCGCTATGTGGTGCGCACAGAAAGCAACCTGAACACGGAAGAGGCCATTCGGAACGTCGTCCTGCGCTCAGCCGCTGTGAACGGTGGCACCGGGCGCGTGCGGGTGGGCGACGTGGCGGATGTCTCCTTCGCCTTTCAGGAAAGCACCGCGCGGCTGCGCTTCAAAGGGGAACCAGGCCTCGCCTTCAACGTCGTGCGCGAGGCCGGGGCCAACGTGATCACGGTGATGGAGGAGTTCCGCACCGTGCTGGAGGAACTGCAGGCCGGCCCGGTGGCCGCCCAGGGCCTGATCATGCAGCAGGTCTATGATGAGACGATCTACATCGAAGGCGCCATCGACCTCGTGACACAGAACATCTACATCGGCGGTGCGCTGGCCGCGTTGATCCTGATGCTGTTCTAGCGGTCGCCGCGCGCGGTCGTGATCATTTCCCTTGCCATTCCCGTTTCCATCGTCGCGACGTTTGTTGTCATGGCGGCCACCGGGCGCACACTGAACGTGATCTCACTCGCTGGCATCGCCTTTGCCGTGGGCATGATCGTTGATGCGGCCATCGTGGTTCTGGAAAACATCTATCGCTTGCGTGAGGCTGGGCATTCGCGCCGTGAAGCCGCCTATCTTGGCGCCAAACAGGTCTGGGGCGCGATCCTTGTGTCCGCACTGACCACCGTCTTGGTCTTCGTCCCGATCCTGATCATGCAGTTGGAGGCGGGGCAGCTTTTCCGCGATATCGCTGTGGCCATTTCGGTTTCCGTGCTTTTGTCGCTAGTGGTTGCGGTCACGGTGATCCCTGCCTTGTCCAGCCGCCTTTTGGGCTTGGAGAACAAGAAACCATTGGGCCTTTGGGGCATCGATCACCTCGCCCGCGGGTTCCGCGCGATGGTCATGGCTTACGTGCGCATGACCGTGCGGTTCCGCGCCATTGGCCTAATGATGGTGGCGCTGATTGGCGGTGGCGCGGCGATTGCCAGCTATATCTTTCTGCCGCGTTTGGAGTACCTGCCCGAGGGGAACCGCAACCTTGTGTTTGGTCTGATCATCCCACCGCCGGGATACAATCTCGAAACAACCGAGACGATCGCGCAGCGGATTGAGGGCGTGGCGCAACCCTTGTGGGAGGCGGCACCGGCGCTGGCCACCGAAGATGGCACGCCGACCATCGAAAGCTTCTTCTTCGTCGCTACCCCCGGCAATTCCTTCGTTGGGGCGGCAGCCACCGACAGCGCCCGCGCCGGTGACCTGATCCCGGTTCTTAGCCGCCCGATTTTTGCCGAGCCGGGAACGTTCGGATTCATCACGCAACCCTCGCTCTTTGGCCGTGGCGTGGGCGGTGGCCGCGCGATTGAGTTGAATGTCTCCGGTCAGGACCTCAATGAGATTCTTGGTGTCGCGGGGCGCGCCGCGGGCATCGTCTCTGGCCTTTTGCCGCGCTCCGAAGGGCATCAGTTCCGCCCGATCCCGGGGTTGGAGCTTGGCGCGCCAGAGGTGCGCTTGATCCCGGACCGATTGCGGCTTGCGGATGCGGGGCTGGATAGCTCTGCGCTCGCCTCCACGGTGGATGCCTTCAATGACGGCTTGCGTGTGGCAGAGATTACCGTCGGGGCAGAACGTGTGGATCTGGTGCTGAAAGGTGATCCGGACCTCAGCGAGGCCGCGCGCACCCAGGATGTTGGCAATTACCCGGTGGTAACACCGAACGGGCAGATTGTGCCTGTATCCGCGCTTGCCGATGTTGTGCTGACCGCGGGTCCGACAGAAATCCGCCACCGCGAACGGCTGCGGACCGTGACGCTGGAGGTCCGCCCCGCTGACAATCTTCCGCTAGAGGCCGCGGTGGAGCTCTTGCAGACGGAAGTGGTCGCAGTGCTCGAACAGCAAGGGATCCCCAGTGATATCCGCCTGAGCGTGTCTGGTACTGCGGATCAGCTCAGCCAGACCTGGTCCGCCATCCAGATCAACCTGCTGGTGGCGCTCATCATCGTCTTTCTTGTGATGGCGATCCTGTTTGAGAGCTTCGTGCTGCCGCTGGTGATCCTGATCTCGGTGCCCATCGCTGCGGCTGGCGGGGTGGGGGGGCTTGCCGTGCTCAACCTCTATCAAACGCAGCCGATGGATATGCTGACGCTGCTTGGTTTCGTGATCCTTGTGGGGATCGTGGTGAACAACGCGATCCTGATCGTGCACCAGTCGCTCTACCATCTGCGCGAAGAGGATATGGCGCCTGTGGACGCCATCGAGGAAGCGACCCGGAACCGCATCCGCCCGATCTTTATGTCGACGCTGACGAGCGTTTTGGGAATGTTGCCGCTGGTGATCTTCCCCGGTGAGGGGTCAGAGCTTTATCGCGGGTTGGGTGCGGTGGTCGTCGGTGGGCTGTCGATGTCCGCCTTCCTGACACTGCTGACAGTGCCGCCACTCTTGCGACTTTGTCTGCGCAAGCCGCAGGCCGAGGCGCCACCGCAAACAGCGATGGCGCCAGCCGAGTAATCCCGACAAAAAGCCAGTCCACACCCCTTGATGCGAGCTGTTCGCATCTTAAGTTCCGAATGCGAATAATTTGCATAAGCAAGAAAACGGTGCATAAGCTGATCGAAAGGGATGGATGATGACGATGAAGACAAATGTGCTGGGGATGATCTGCGCCTTCGGGATGATGGCCGCCCCTGCAGTTGCACAGGATGACAAATTCAAGGCCGTGACGACGTTCACGGTAATCGCCGATATGGCGCAGAACGTGGCTGGTGACGCCGCCGTCGTGGAAAGCATCACCCGCGCCGGGGCAGAGATCCATGGCTATGAGCCGACGCCGCGCGATATCATCCGCGCCCAGGATGCCGACCTGATCCTCTGGAACGGTCTGAACCTCGAATTGTGGTTCGAACAGTTCTTCAGTAACCTTGATGATGTGCCCAGTGCGACGCTGACAGAGGGCATCACCCCAATGAGCATCTCGTCGGGTGCCTATGATGGCAAACCCAACCCTCATGCCTGGATGAGCCTCGAAAGCGCGCTGATCTACGTGGACAACATCCGCGACGCATTCATCGAACACGACCCAGACAATGCCGAAACGTACCGGGCCAATGCCGCAGCCTACAAGGCGGAGATCACCGAAGCCATCGCGCCGCTGCGCGAGGCGATCCTTGCCGTGCCAGCCGATCAGCGCTGGCTGGTGAGCTGCGAAGGCGCTTTCAGCTATCTCGCCCGCGATTTCGAGATGCAGGAACTCTACATCTGGCCGATGAACGCGGACTCGCAAGGCACGCCGCAGCAAGTGCGCCGCGTGATCGACACCGTCCGTGACAACAACATTCCGGCTGTCTTTTGCGAAAGCACGGTGAGCCAAGCACCCGCCGAGCAGATCGCACGGGAAACGGATGCGGAGTATTCCGGCGTGCTTTACGTCGACAGCCTGACAGAGGCGGATGGCCCGGTGCCAACCTACCTCGACCTGCTGCGCGTGACGACGGAAACGATTGTGGCAGGATTGACCGAATGAACGCACCGGCTGGCATCATCGCCGAACATGTGACGGTGACCTATCGCAATGGGCACACCGCCTTGCATGATACCAGCTTTGCCATCCCCACCGGCACGATCACCGCACTGGTGGGGGTGAACGGGGCCGGGAAATCCACCCTTTTCAAGGCGATCATGGGCTTTGTCCCTGCGGCGGCGGGTAGTATCAGCGTGCTGGGCCGCCCGGTGGCAGAAGCGCTTCGCAACAATACGGTCGCCTATGTCCCGCAATCGGAAGAGGTGGACTGGTCCTTTCCCGTCCTCGTCGAAGACGTGGTGATGATGGGACGTTACGGGCATATGGGCTTCTTCCGCCGCCCGCGTGCTGCGGACCATGCCGCTGTGACAGCAGCCCTCGACCGTGTGAACATGACAGACTACCGGCACCGCCAGATTGGTGAGCTTTCGGGCGGGCAGCGCAAGCGTGTGTTTCTCGCCCGGGCCCTCGCGCAAGAGGGGCAGGTGATCCTGCTTGATGAACCGTTCACCGGCGTCGATGTGAAGACGGAAGATGCCATCATCGCCCTTCTGCGCGACCTGCGGGATGAGGGGCGGGTGATCCTTGTTTCCACCCACAACCTCGGCTCTGTCCCCGAATTCTGCGACCGCACAATCCTTGTCAAAGGCACCGTGCTGGCCCATGGGCTGACCGAAGAGACGTTCACCCACGCCAACCTCGAAAAAGCTTTCGGCGGTGTGCTGCGCCACTTCGTCCTTGGCGGCGAGGACCTGCATGATGACGACGATACACGTGAGGTTCGCGTCATTACGGACGATGAGCGTCCCTTTGTGGTTTATGGGGACGCCACCCCACCTCCCGAAAAGCCGAAGAAGAAACCAGAACCGGCAGACCCATGACCGTGCTGCTGGAGCCATTCACCTACAGCTATATGTTCAACGCGATGTGGGTCAGCGCGCTGGTTGGGGCGATCTGTGCGTTTCTTTCGGCCTACCTGATGCTGAAGGGTTGGTCGCTGATCGGTGATGCGCTCTCTCACTCCATCGTGCCGGGGGTGGCCGGGGCCTATATGCTCGGCCTCCCATTTGCGCTGGGCGCGTTTGCTGCGGGTGGGCTTGCCGCCGGAGCGATGCTGTTTCTCAATCAACGCACGGGGCTGAAAGAGGATACGATTATCGGGTTGATCTTCACGTCCTTCTTCGGGCTCGGGCTCTTCATGGTGTCGCTGTCGCCCACATCGGTCAGCATTCAGACGATCACGCTGGGCAACATCCTTGCCATCACGCCGGGTGATACGCTGCAGCTCGCGATCATCGGTTTCGTGACGCTGGCCGTGCTGACGGTGAAGTGGAAAGACCTGATGGTGACCTTCTTTGATGAAAATCACGCGCGGTCCATCGGGTTGCGTCCCGATCTCTTGCGGGTGGTGTTCTTTACGCTTCTGTCCGCATCTTGCGTCGCGGCCTTGCAGACGGTCGGTGCGTTCCTTGTCATCGCGATGGTCGTCACACCGGGGGCGACCGCCTATCTGCTGACGGATCGCTTTCCGCGGCTTTTGATCGTCAGCATTACGATCGGGGCAGGCACGAGCTTCTTCGGGGCCTACATCAGCTATTTCCTAGACGGGGCGACAGGCGGCATCATTGTGACCCTGCAAACGCTGATCTTCCTTGTGGCTTTCTTCTTTGCGCCAAAACACGGCTATCTGGCCGCCCGCCGTCGCGCAGCGGAGGTATTTCAGCCGTGATTGAGACGCTCCTCTTCCCCTTTCAGTTCGCCTTCATGAACAACGCCTTCCTCATGATGGCGATCATCGCGGTGCCGACGAGCCTTCTGTCCTGCTATCTGGTCCTGAAGGGCTGGTCATTGATGGGGGACGCGATCAGCCATGCGGTGCTGCCGGGGATCGTGCTGGCTTACCTTTTGGGCATCCCTTTGCTGATCGGGGCCTTCGTGGCCGGGATGATCTGTGCCTTGGCAACCGGATTCCTGGCCGCCAACAGCCGGGTCAAACAGGACACGGTGATGGGTATCGTGTTCTCGGGCATGTTCGGGGTGGGGCTGGTGCTCTACACCAGCATCACGACCGAGGTGCATCTCGACCATATCCTCTTCGGCAATATGCTCGGCGTGGGGCCCGAAGATCTCTGGACAGCTGGCACCATCGCCGCCTTGGTCGCTGGCATCATTCTGGCAAAGCGCCGAGAGTTCATGCTGCACGCTTTCGACCCAGTACAGGCGCAGGCCGTGGGATTGCGTGTGGGCTGGTTGCACTACGGCCTGCTAGCGATGATTTCTTTGACCATTGTCGCGACGCTGTCGGCGGTTGGGATCATCCTCGCCATCGGTCTGCTGATCGCGCCGGGGGCCATCGCATTCCTCTTCACCAAACAGTTCAGCCATATGCTGATGATCGCTGTGGGCGTGACGCTCTTTTCCGGTCTGGCCGGTGTCTACCTCAGTTTCTTTCTCGACAGCGCGCCGGCGCCCACTGTCATCCTCGTCTTGACCGTGATTTTCATCGCGGCCTTCGTGCGCGCCAGTCTTTTGGCGCGCAAAACCCCGGTGAAAGCGTCGCATTCCGCATTGAAGGGCTAGGGTACCCGTGAAACCATGCGCGAAACACAGCGCCGGGGCGAAACATGGGTGAGATTTGGGAGGGGTTGAGCGCCGGTTTCTGGCTGGTCGTGACGCTTGATGCCGATCTCGTCGATATCACGCTGCGCTCACTGCATGTGACACTCACCGCTGTCGTCATCGCCTCGGCCATTGGGTTGCCGCTGGGGGCGTGGCTGGCGATCCGGCGGTTTCGCTACCGCCGTTTTGTGATTGCCCTGCTGAACGCCCTGATGGGGCTGCCGCCCGTTGTTGTCGGGTTGATCGTCTATCTGCTGCTGTCACGTTCCGGGCCATTTGGCGTTCTGGGGCTGCTCTTCACCCCCACGGCGATGATCATCGCACAGGTGATCATCATCACTCCACTGATTGCTTCCATTGCGCATCAGGCGATCCGTGATCTCTGGGCGGACTATCACGACCTGCTGATCTCCCTTTCCACCTCGCGTTGGCAGCGGATCAAGACGCTTCTCTGGGACGGGCGGCGGGCGTTGATCACGGCGTCGCTGGCTGGCTTCGGGCGCGGGATTGGCGAGGTCGGCGCGATTATGATTGTGGGTGGCAACATCGATAACGCAACCCGGGTGCTGACGACAGCCATCGCGCTCGAAACCGGGCGTGGGGATTTCGCGCTGGCGCTGGGCCTCGGCTTTGTCCTCATCGGGTTGGCGATTGCAGTGAACCTGATCATCCACGCGGTGGGGCAGACAGAACGGGAGGGGCGCTGGTGACTTCTATCCTGCCACTCTCCCTGTCCGAAGTCGTCGTCAAACGGCGCGGGCAAGTGTTGCTGGGCCCCTTGGATCTGTCGCTCGGGGCGGAGGGGATCACCATCATCATGGGGCCAAACGGGGCGGGCAAGACAAAGCTTTTGCGCGCGGTGCATGGGGTGGAACGTATCGCGGCGGGGGTGATCCAATGGCAGGTGCCGACCGATCAGGCGCAAGTGCAACAGGCCTTCGTCTTCCAGGCCCCGATCATGCTGCGCCGCACGGTCGCGGAGAACCTGATTTACCCGCTGCGGCTGGCCGGTGTAGCGCGGAAAGGGGCCTTGGCGCGGGCACAGGACTGGGCTGACAAGGTAGGGCTTGGTGACGCGATGCGCCGATCCGCCCCAAACCTTTCAGGCGGTGAGAAGCAGAAACTCGCCCTCGCGCGCGCGCTGATCAGCGGCCCGCAGGTTCTGTTCCTCGATGAACCCTGCGCCAACCTTGATGGTCGGGCCACGCGCGAGATCGAGGCGATCCTGCAGGACGCCAAAGCGGGTGGCACCCGCATCATCATGGCGACCCATGACATCGGGCAGGCGCGGCGCCTGGCGGATGATGTGGTCTTCCTGATGCATGGCAAGGTGATCGAGCAGGGCGCGGCAGAACCATTCTTTGATGCGCCGCAGACACCGCAGGCGCGTGCGCTTCTGAAAGGGGAGATCGTGGAATGATCAGGGTGATTTCACTTTTTCTGATGCTCTGGACAGGTGCGGCGCAGGCCGAGACGCTGCGTATGGCGGTCACGACGTCGTTTCATAACTCCGGTCTTGCCGATGTGCTCTTGCCCGCGATTGAGGAGGATACGGGGCTGACCGTGCAGCTACTTATCGTGGGCACGGGGCAGGCGCTGCGGCTAGGTGAGGCGGGCGATGTGGATGCAATCCTTGTCCACGCGAAAGCGGCCGAAGAAGCCTTTGTCGCCGACGGCCACGGAACACACCGTCGCGAGATCATGTTCAATGACTTTGTCATTGTCGGGCCTGCGGGTGACCCGGCCGATGTCATAGCGGCGAAGGCGGCCAAAGAGGCGTTGAGCAACATTGCAATCGCGCAAGCACGCTTTGTGAGCCGTGGTGATGATAGCGGTACGCACAAGCGTGAAATGGCGCTCTGGTCAGACGCAGGCATTGAGCCAGGGGGAGAATGGTACCGCTCTGTCGGTGCAGGCATGGGCGCGGCCCTCAACTCTGCCGCGGCAATGGACGCCTATATCTTGGCCGACCGTGCCAGCTGGCTGAACTTTGGCAACAAGGCGGGTCTTGCGCTTCTGTTCTCTGGTGATCCGGCGCTCTTTAACCAGTACAGCTATATCCCGGTGAGCCCCGCACGGCATCCGCATGTGTCAGCGGATGCGACCACGCGATTAGAGGATTGGCTGATGTCAGACCGTGCAGCAGAGCTTATCAACAGCTATGAAATTGCTGGCGAACAGCTCTTCACCTTGAACGCGACCCGCTAGGCCCGAAGTTTTCGGCATAGAAACGATACCAGTTGCCGCCCATGATCGCTGCGACCTCTTCTTCGTCCATCCCAACGGCCTTCAACCCTTCACGGATGTTCCCGAAATGGCGGTTGTCCTGAAACCAACCTGGCATGGGTGGGAACCCGGGTGCGCTGGCAGACCCTTCACCATAGTCGATTTCCTTCGTCCAGCGGCCCACGCGCATCCATTCGACGACGCTATCTGGCTGATCCTGGCAGAGGTCACTGCCAAGGCCGAAATGCGCAACACCAAAGCGGTCCGCCATGCGTGCAATCATCTCGCAGAAATTCGCTAGCGTGCAGTCAGATCCGCCGTTCAAGTGATGGGGGTAGAGCGAAAAGCCCATCATCCCGCCGCCGTCTACGACGGCGCGTATCACGTCATCACGCTTGTTGCGGCGCGCCGTGTGCCAGTCAAACGGGTTAGCATGGGTGATGGCAATGGGGCGGCTTGAAAACTCCGCCGCCTCAATGGTCGACCGGTCCGCGCTATGGCTCATATCCACCACCAGCCCGACGCGGTTCATTTCCTTGATGACCTGTTTGCCCATCCGGGTGAGGCCGGGGTCCTCATCCTCATAACACCCGGTCGCCAGCAGAGACTGGTTGTTATAGGTCAACTGCATGAAACGCAGGCCGAGGGTGTGCAGCACCTCAACCAGGCCGATGTCATCCTCGATCGGGCTGGGGTTCTGGGCGCCAAAGATGATCGCGGTACGGTCCGTTGCGCGCGCGTCGTCCACATCCGCCACCGTCCGCGCCTGCATGATCAGGTCGGGAAAGCGTTCGAACCAGCGGTTCCAGGCTTCGATATTGAGCACCGTTTCGCGGAAATTCTCGTGGTAGGCGATCGTGACATGCACAGCATCCACGCCGCCCTCGCGCATCTGGCGAAAGATGGTTTTGGACCAGTTCGCGTATTGCAGATTGTCGATCAACATGCGCCTTTGTCGCTGATGGGCCGCGTGTGGTCAATCAGGGGGTGGCAGCAGCTTTCTAAATCGTTATAGTTTTCGAAAATCGGGGAGGATACGATGAAGACGATCAAGGGTCCGGGGCTGTTTCTTGCGCAATGTGCCGGGGATGACGCCCCGTTCAACACATGGGATGGGATCACCAAATGGGCGGCCGACTGCGGCTATGCGGGGGTGCAGGTGCCCAGCTGGGATGCCCGGTTCATTGATCTGGCACAGGCTGCCGGATCGAAAGACTACTGCGATGAATTCCTCGGGCAGGCGGCGGCAAACGGGGTGCAGGTGACGGAGCTGTCGACGCATTTGCAGGGGCAGCTTGTTGCGGTGAACCCTGCTTACGATGATGCCTTTGACGGATTTGCGGCAGAGGCCGTG
This sequence comes from Pseudomonadota bacterium, assembly GCA_039821425.1. Taxonomy (GTDB): domain Bacteria; phylum Pseudomonadota; class Alphaproteobacteria; order Rhodobacterales; family Rhodobacteraceae; genus Yoonia. The sequence continues at coordinate 52,702 of JBCBOD010000006.1, read as the reverse complement.
CGCGGCAACCCCGCGGCGCGGCAGGCATGGGCGGTTGATCAGGTGAAGCTCGCGCTTTCCGCATCAAAGAACATGGGCCTCACTGAAATTTCGACGTTTTCCGGCGCACTTGCGTGGCCCTTCGTCTATCCGTGGCCGCAACGGCCTGCGGGCCTGGTAGAGGCGGCGTTTGATGAATTGGCCGCACGCTGGCGGCCCATCCTGGACCATGCCGAGGCCTGCGGCGTTGATGTCTGCTATGAAATCCATCCGGGCGAAGACCTGCACGATGGCGTGACGTTTGAGATGTTTCTGGAGCGTTTGGGCGGGCACACGCGCTGCAACATGCTCTACGATCCCTCGCACTATGTGCTGCAGTGCCTCGACTACCTCGACAACATCGACATCTACCGCGACCGCATCAAGATGTTCCACGTCAAGGATGCGGAATTCAACCCGACCGGACGGCAAGGTGTCTATGGCGGTTACCAGTCATGGGTGGATCGCGCCGGACGGTTCCGCAGTTTGGGCGACGGTCAGGTCGATTTTGCAGCAGTATTTTCGAAGATGGCCGCAAATGACTTTGCCGGTTGGGCCGTCGTGGAATGGGAGTGTTGTCTCAAGCACCCCGAGGATGGTGCACGCGAAGGCGCGCAATTTGTGAAGGATCACATCATTCGGGTCACCGAACGCGCATTTGACGATTTCGCTGATGCAGGGGTTGACGACGCCACCAACCGTCGGATGCTTGGCATCTGATTTGGCCGATTGACTGTGGGTGGACAGATGAAACAAATTCGTTTGGGCATGGTAGGTGGCGGGAACGACGCCTTCATCGGGGGTGTGCACCGGATCGCGTCGCGTATTGACGGGCGGTTTCAGCTAGTCGCGGGCGCGCTGTCATCGACCCCGGAAAAAGCGCAAGCCTCTGGCGTGGCGTTGGGTCTGGATCCTGCGCGCACTTATGATGATTTCAAGGCGATGGCGATCCGCGAAGCGCGCCTGAAAGACGGGATCGAGGCGGTGGCGATCGTCACGCCGAACCACGTCCACTACGCTGCTGCGCGCGAATTCCTCAAGCGTGGCATCCACGTGATTTGTGACAAGCCACTGACCTCAACCATGGCCGATGCCAAGAAGCTCGTGAAGGCGGCGCAGGACAGCGATGCGCTGTTTGTCCTCACGCACAACTACACGGGCTATCCGCTGATCCGCCAGGCGCGGCAGATGGTGGCAGAGGGCGTGCTTGGCGCACTCCGCGTCGTGCAGGTGGAGTACGCGCAGGATTGGCTGACCAAGGCAGAGGATTTCAAACAGGCCGCGTGGCGAACCGATCCGGCGCGTTCCGGCGCAGGGGGATCGACGGGTGATATCGGTACGCATGCCTTCAATCTGGCCAGCTTTGTAACCGGGCTGGAGGTAGAGACGCTTTCGGCTGATCTGCAGGCTTTTGTCAGCGGTCGCCAGCTGGACGACAACGCCCATGTCATGCTGCGCTTTACTGGCGGTGCGCGAGGGATGCTTTGGTGTTCCCAAGTTGCCCCGGGCAACGAAAACGGGCTTCGCCTGCGTGTCTACGGCGAAAATGGTGGGCTGGAATGGGCGCAGGAAAACCCCAACCAGCTTTGGTTCACAGCGCATGGGGAGCCGAAACAATTGCTTACTCGTGGCGGGGCAGGTGCGACTGCGGATGCCGAACGTGTCACCCGCATCCCTGCGGGGCATCCGGAGGGCTATCTGGAAGGGTTCGCCACGATCTATCGCGAGGCTGCCGATGCGATTGAAGCGCATCGCGCGGGGGAGGCAGTCCCGGCGGATGTGGTCTATCCCACGATCGACGACGGGCTGAAAGGCATGCAGTTTGTCGATGCCTGCGTGCGCTCATCAAAGCGTGACGGGGCTTGGGTAAAACTAGCGCCCTAACGTACGCGCAATCTGTTCTGACAACTGTAAAAGTGCTGTGGATTGCGCGGCCGAGATACCGGTGAGCGAGGCATCGGGCATGGCAACCGTGATCTCGAACGCGTTGGTGCTGTCGCGGAACGACCGTCCTTCACCAGCCACGTAGAACTGGCCAGTGAGGGTGAACGACCCGTCGGTACTGCCGAGCATCCGTGCGACGCGGACATCGACAGAGACATCCGGCAGGCCGACAAACGGCCATGGGTCCGGCCCCACGTCGGTGTTCAGGATATCACCAAGCGTGTTCGTCAGGATCAGTGTCACCGCGCGTTCCGGGTCATCGGCCCAAAGCACATCTTCGCGCACGGCGATCACGCCGTTGCCGGTTTCCAGTGGGATTTCCTCCACCGCGGCGTAGGTTGGCAGGGAGACGGTCCGCACCATGGCACTGCTGACAAGCGGGCGCAGTTCCAGATCAGACGGCGACGGCTCCAGCGTCAGCCGGTCGGCGAGCGGTGTGCAGGCGATCAGGGTGCCAAAGGCAAGATATGACAGTTTCTTCAGCATCTTATCGTCCAATCAACAGGGCGTTGGGGTTCCGCTCAATCGTGCGGGCAAGGCGGAAGACCGCGTCAGACGCCTCTTGTATCGCCCGCAGTGTCGCCAGTGTTTCATTGTTGAAGCGCGAGCGCTCGCTATAGCTGTTCACCACCGCCTGCATGTTGGCGACCAGTCCATTGGCGCGCTCTGACAACTCCGGCAGACCGGTGACCGCCTCTTCAAAGGCCTGTGCGGCCTCATTGGCCGACGCGAGTGCGGCGTTCACATTCTCGACCGCACCACCCGCGCTGATGTCATCGATAAGCAGACGCAGGCTGTTGAGGGCCGCGTTCGCCTCACCCGGCAGCGCAATTGCCGCCTCGGTGCTAATCAGCGTGTCGATGGCCTCCAGCGTTTCGCTGGCAGACTGTGCCAGGGCTGCGAGTTCAACCTCGTTGGCGCGCGCGGTGAAGGTTTCGATGTTCTGCGAAATTTCGGGCAGGTTGCGGGTTGCCAGTTCGACATTTTCGGCCAGTTGTCCTGCGGTTGCGACGACCGCGTCGATGTCGCTGACCACGCCGGTCTCACGCACTTCGCTGACAATCGCGTCAATATCGGCCACGACGGCGCGCAGATCCGTTGGGATCGCCTGCACATCATCCGAGGCGACCAGTTCGCGTGTTTCATCCAGCAGCGCAAACAGGGCTTCGGGCGTCGCCCTTGCAAATTGATCCGCGGCGAGGGTTTCGATGCTGTCCATCATGTCGATGGCACCATCCATCAATTGTTCGACGGGCAGCGCGTTGATGCGGGCCAGCACATCCTCGGCGGTGGCCGCGACGTCAGAGATTTGCGAACCGGTCGTCGGGATCACCGGAAACGCGCCAGATGTCAGGTTGACGATGGCTGGCAGCGCGTCCTCGATGGTGACCAGTTGCACGAACAGTGTGCCCGCCAAAAGGTTGCCCGTCACCAACCGGGCGCGCAAACCACGCGTGACAAGATCGGACAGCAGGGCAAGCGCATCCTCTGCGTCGGCCCCGGCCTCCATCCCCAGACGCGACGGCTCAATCGCAAGCACCACTTGCAAGCGGACCTGTGCGCTTTCGCCTTCGCCCACGACAATCGCGTTCAGATTGCTGACCTCGCCCACCCGGATGCCTTGCAGCCGCACCTCTGACCCGACAGTCAGGCCGGTGACGGATTCTTCAAAGAGTGCGGCCACTTCGAGCACTTCGGCGTCCGGATCCTGAAACAGGCTGTCGCGCGCGGCTTCTTCGCTATCGAAGATATCAAAGCGGTGGCCGTCGTTCACAGGCTCCCCCCCGGACACGACAGTATCGAACGCGATGCCGCCCTCGATCAGCGAGGCAAGCGAGTCGACATTCAAAGAAACGCCGCCCGCCCCAAGCGATACGCTGAAACCAGAAGTGTCCCAAAACCGCGTGCTGGAGGTGATGCGCCGGTCGAAAGGGCTTTCGATGAAGGCGTTCACCGTCACATTACGCCCATCAAAAGACAGTTGCGGCTCTTCCAAATAGCCGACCTCCAACCCCTTGTGCAGGATGGGCGCGCCAGCGGCGAGGCTGCCGCCATCGGTCGTGCGCAGGACCACCAGTTTGCCGCGCTGTCCGGCGCGTGTCAGGTTCGGTTGCTCAAGCCCGATAAACTCGGTCTGCGCGACGTCCGCTTCGGTATCCCAATTGCCTTCGATAAAGACACCGGACAGCACAGTTTCCAGACCCGTGATCCCACGGACCGAGACATCCGGTCGGACAACCCAAAACTGCGCATCATCATCCAGATAGGGGGCAATGGTCTTGTCGACCCGGGCGTGGACCAGCACATCGGTAAGCCCTTCGGAGAATTCCACATCCTCAACCTCGCCCACGTCGACGTCGCGGTATTTGATCACCGTTTCACCGGCTGCGATACCCGTCGCATTCTCAAAACTGATGGTGATCAGCGTGCCCCGGTCGCTGTAGTTTTCCCATGCGGCCCAGAGCGAGATGGCAAGCGCGATCAGTGGGACAAACCAGACCAGCGACAGGCGCCGCCAAATCGGCTGCTTGACGGGCCTGATGTCCATGCGGGCAGGGCCGCTCGCGTTTTGGTCACTCATCTTTCGTCCTGTCGGCGTCCCAGATCAGGCGCGAATCGAACGCCTGAGCGGCCAGCATGGTGAAAATCACCGAAAGTGCAAAGCTGACGGCAGCAATCCCAGGGTTGATGGTCGCGATGGTCTGGAGTTGCACGAGCGCCGAAAGGATTGCAACGACAAAGACATCGATCATCGACCAGCGCCCAATGAATTCGACCACTTCGTATGTCACGAACCGTTCGTGCTGGTGCAGGCTTTCGCGGCGGCGAACCGTGATGGCAAGGTAGCCGATGGCGATGAATTTCCCCACCGGGATCACGACAGAGGCAAAGAAAACGATGAACGCCACACCGTAAGAGCCATATTCGATCAGTTCGATGACACCGCCGATGATTGTGCTTTCGGATCGTTCGACCAGTGTTGATGTCAGCAGCATCGGATAGATGTTCGCCGGGATGTAGGCGATCATCCCGGCGATCAGCCAGGCCCAGACCTTTTGCAGGCTCAGGTCATCGCGGCTTTGCAGCGGTGCGCGGCAGCGTTTGCACTGCGTGTCCTGCATGTGATGCACCTGACCGCAGCGGCGGCAGGCGACATAGCCTGCCTCGCGCGCGGTGATCAGGCCGCTGCTTTGTCCAGTGTTTCCCAAATCGAATACCTGCAGATCAGTTGGTCTTTCAGCACGGTGATGATCACGACACCCGCAAAGGCCCAAAAGGCGGGCCCAATGGTCACGGCGGCCAGACCGGCCACCTTGATCAGCGCCACCGTGACGCCGACGATAAAGATTTCTGACATGCTCCATGGCCGCAGCCGTTCGGCAAGGCCAAAGGCCAGCCTTGCACCGGACCGTGGCTTTTCGTCCCGCACCAATGGCCCCAGCGCATAGATCAGCGCGCCCAGCCTGATCAGCGGGATCACGACGATGAAAAAGGCCACGGCGATCGCGAGGGGGAAGGCATAGCCCTCTCTGAATGCCAGCACCGCATCAATCACCGATGTCGCGTTCTGAAAACCGCCCGCATCCAGCGTCAGAAAGGGAAAGCTGATGGCGGCGATCATCATGATGAAGGCGGTCAGGGCGAGGCTGATGATCCGGGCAATTGCGGCGGGCTGTGATGTCATCAGTACCTTGCCACAGCGCTGGCAATAGGCGCGCGAACCGACAGCCAGCTCTTGCGCCGCATGCAGCGTGTCGCATTGCGGGCAGGCGATCAGATCGTCGACAGGTGGAAACTGCGCTGTCATGTGCTGCGTCATTCCTCTGCTCCCGGGCTTGCCCCGGCGTTTAGTCAAGGTTACTTCGCCGATGTGAGATATGCACGCATATCCTGTTCACAATAAGCGGCCCCTTGGTGACCTGATGACAAAGCTTCTCTTCCCACCCCGTGCGACCCCGGTTCTGCCAATTGGCGCGGGCGGATTTCCACTGGCCCGAGTCTTCTGCGTGGGCCGAAACTACGCCGCCCACGCAGCCGAAATGGGGCATGAGGTGGACCGCGAAGCGCCGTTCTACTTTACCAAATCCGCCCATGCTTACCTGCCGTCGGGGCAGGATATGCCGTACCCGCCCCGCACCGCTGACCTGCACCACGAGATGGAGCTGACGGTTGCCATCGGCGAGACCGCAAAGGACATCCCTGTCGCTGATGCGATGCAGGTGATTGTGGGCTATGGCTGCGGGCTCGACATGACGCGCCGTGATTTGCAGGCTGCAGCGAAGGAGAAACGCCGCCCGTGGGATACGGGCAAGGATTTCGACAATGCTGCGATCATGGCACCGCTGACGCCTGTGGCGGAGGTCGGTGACTTGGAAAACCTGCCGATCACGCTCGACGTTAATGGCGACCGGCGGCAAAAGGCCGTTCTGGGTGACATGGTCTGGAGCGTCGCGGAGATCATCGCTGATCTTTCCACCCTCTACACGCTGATGCCCGGTGACCTGATCATGACCGGCACGCCGGCTGGTGTTGGCCCTGTTGTCAAAGGTGACGTGTTGCGTGGCCAGATTGGCGATTTTGCGCCAGTTGAGACGCGGATTGTCTGATTGACTGCACCGCAGGATCGGCAGATGAAACGCAGGCTGCCGGATGGAGGACCAAGATGAAGATGATTTCCCGCGCCCTGATTGGCGCTGTCGCCGTATTGGGGCTGGCTACAAGCGTGGCCGCGCAAGAGGTGACGCTGCGCTTGCACCAGTTCCTGCCAGCGCAGGCCAACGTCCCCAAGCATATCCTGGATGTCTGGGCTGACCGGGTTGAGGCGGACAGCGACGGGCGGATCAAGATCGACCGCTTCCCCTCCATGCAGTTGGGCGGCACGCCGCCGCAACTGATTGATCAGGCGATTGATGGCGTGGCTGATATCGTCTGGACGGTTGCGGGATATACACCGGGTCGCTTCCCGCAGCTTGAAGTCTTCGAACTGCCGTTTTTGTCGACGGATGCTGAGGCGACTTCGCGTGCCTTTTGGGAGTTGGCCGAGGCGCGGATGTTCGACACCGACTTCGCCGATTTCAAACCATTGGGCCTTTGGGTGCACGGCCCCGGCGTGATCCACTCCAACCGCCCGGTGACCGAGGTGGCTGATCTGCGCGGGCTGAAGCTGCGCGCGCCGTCGCGAACGACCACGACACTTTTTACCCAGTTGGGTGCCACATCTGTCGGTATGCCGGTGCCAGCTGTGCCAGAGTCCCTGTCGCGCGGCGTGATCGACGCGGCGGTCATACCTTGGGAAGTTGTACCAGCGCTGAAGGTCGAGGAATTGGTAAGTTACCATACTGAGTTTCCGGGCAATCACCTTTACACACTCGCCTTCATCATGGCGATGAACCAGGACGCCTATGATGCGCTGCCTGCGGACTTGCAGGCTGTCATCGACGCGAATTCGGGGCTGGAGTTTTCGGCTTTCGCGGGCCGTGTGCAGCAAGAATATGACGCCCCAGGCCGGAGCCTCGCGGAAGAACGCGGGAACACGATCATTACGCTGAACGCCGAGCAGGTTGTTGCGTGGCGAGAGGCGAGCGCGCCAACGATTGACGCCTGGATTGCCGAGGCTGATGCCGCCGGCATTGATGGGACGGGCCTGTATGCCGATGCGGTGACGCTGATCGCCAAGCACGCCGCCGGGAACTGATCCGGCGGGCGCGATGCTGCATCGCTGGGTGACATTTGCCGCGCGGGTGATGGCTGGCCTTGGTGGCTTGGTCCTGCTGGCTCTGATCCTGATGATTTGCGTCAGCGTCGCGGGGCGCGGTCTGGCCGATCTGGCGTTTTCCGGCGCTCTGGGGGGATTGGGCGACTGGCTGAGCACTGCTGGCGTCGGCCCGATCCTTGGTGATTTTGAGCTGGTGGAGGCGGGCGTTGCCTTTGCGATTTTCGCCTTTCTGCCGCTGACGCAGCTGTCAGGCGCACATGCCCGTGTCGATGTTTTCACTACCGGGATGGGGCCACGTACGAACCGCTGGCTCGCCGGGTTCTGGAGCGTCGTCATGGCGGCGATCATCCTGTTGATCACATGGCGGCTCTACGCCGGGTTGCAGGACAAGCTGCGCTATGGTGAAACTACTTTCCTTATCCAGTTCCCGCTCTGGGGGGCCTATGCGGCGAGCTTTGCCGCCGCTGTCGTGGCCAGCATCACGGCGGTCTACTGTGCCGTGATGCATTTGGCGGGGCGACCTGTCGATGAGTGATCTTGCGCTTGGCTATCTGTCGTTTCCTGTTCTTCTGCTCTTGATCTTTCTGCGGGCGCCCATCGGGCTCGCCATGCTGATCTGCGGGATCGTGGGGCTCTGGCTTGCCACCGGGAGCACGAACATCTTCATGGCCCGGCTAAAATCAGAGGTCTATTCGACGTTCTCCAACTATAGCCTGTCGATCATCCCGATGTTCCTGCTAATGGGGCAATTCGCGACCTATTCGGGCATGTCGCGCGCGCTCTTCCGCGCGGCTGAGGCGTGGCTGGGTCACCGAAAGGGCGGGGTGGCGATGGCCGCTGTAGGGGCCTGTGCAGGGTTCGGGGCGATCTGCGGGTCTTCGCTGGCAACGGCCGCAACGATGAGCAAGGTGGCACTGCCGGAGCTGCGCAAATACGGCTACTCGGGGGGCTTCGCGACCGCAACGCTGGCGGCGGGTGGTACGCTTGGCATTCTCATCCCGCCGTCCGTGATCCTCGTGATCTATGCGATCCTGACGGAACAGAACATCGCCAAACTCTTCGCCGCCGCCTTCATCCCCGGACTGATCGCAGCCCTCGGCTACATGATCACCATCGCGATCTACGTGAGGCTCTACCCCGACCAGGCTGGTGTGAAAGAACGTCTACCCTATGCCGAACGCGCCAAGGCGCTGGGCGCGGTCTGGCCAGTGATCCTTGTCTTCGCACTGGTGGTGGGTGGTATCTACAACGGCTGGTTCACCCCGACCGAGGGCGCGGCAATTGGGGCGGCTGGGACAGGGCTGATCGCGCTTTTTGGCGGATCGCTGAACTGGGGTGTTTTCAAGGACAGCCTGTTTGAGACAGCAACGGCCACTGGCATGATCTTCTTCATCGTCCTCGGTGCGGCCTTCTACAACGGGTTCCTCGCGCTGACGCAGGTGCCGCAGGAACTCTCCGCCTGGGTCACGGAACAAGGGTTCAGCCCCTGGTTTATCATGGCACTGATACTGCTGCTCTACCTCGTGCTCGGCTGCCTGATGGACAGCCTCTCGATGATCCTGCTGACGGTGCCGATCTTCTGGCCGGTGATCTCTGCCCTCGATTTCGGAATGACGACCGAAGAGGTCGCGATCTGGTTCGGTATCCTCGTGCTGATCGTGGTAGAGGTCGGATTGATCACCCCGCCCGTGGGCATGAACCTATTCATCATCAACAGCATGGACCGGGAGACGCCGATGACGGCAACCTACCGCGCGGTGATGTTCTTTGTCGGCGCAGACGTGGTGCGGGTATTCCTGCTTTTGACGGTACCCGCTATCACGCTGGTCTTTGTCTAGGACCGCGGGTCGCTATTCAGCGTGAAATCGCAGGGGATCGCCTTGTCGATGATCCGCTGTGCGTTTGGGACATCATTGCTTTCAGCCCGTCGGGTGGCCACCGCACGGGAGTAGTTCAGCGCGAGCCATCGGTGGATCAGACGCGCCCGCAGTTCGGGCATCGGCACATCAAGGCGCACACTCATGTCCCATTGATCCGCCAACGTGTCCCATGGCGGTTCGTCAAACATCAGGTAGTTGCCCTCGAGCACGACAACCCGGGCAGAGGGTGGAATGACAATTGCGCCGGCGATGGCAATATCGCGGGTCCGGTCGAAGATGGGCGCGATCACCTCTCCTCCGTCCCGCAAGGCCGCGACAAGGCGTTGAAAACCGTGCATATCGAATGTCTCTGGCGCGCCCTTGCGTGCCGTCAGGCCCCGGGCCGCAAGGATGCTGTTGTCGAGATGAAACCCGTCCATCGGCACAAGTGCCGACTTGCGGCCGCGTTTTGTCAGATGTTTGGCAAGCTCTGCCGCAAGCGTGGACTTTCCGCTGCCCGGCGCGCCGGTCACAGCCACAAGCAGTCGGTCGGCATCGCGCGCAAGCACATGCTCTGCCAGCGTGGTGACATGTTCGGTCAGCGTATTCACTGCACTATCCTGCCTCGGATTGGGGACTTTCGCCCCTTTTTTCAGGACAATAGCCCGTTCTGCGGCATCAGGCGAACGCTTTTTGTCGGCACCAGCTTTTGCGTTGCGCGAAATCCGCCTATCTGTTGAAGGATGAGGCAGATCGCCCAAATTGACGGAACCGGCAGTGTGTTCCAGATGCGCCGCCAGAAGGGTCAGCGCGCATGACCCGCATCCTAGCGCTATGGCGACTTCTGCGGGCGGTGTGGGAGCTTGCAAGCAAAAAACACATCGGGCTGATCGCGGCAGGCGTTGCCTTTTTTGGCATGTTCGGGATCTTTCCGGGCATCGCCGCTGTTATTGCGATTTTCGGTTTAGTCTCTGACCCTGTGGTCATCGCCCAGCAGCTGACTCTGATGGAAGACATCATTCCGCCGGACGCCTACAACCTCATCGCCTCTCAGGTCTTCCGCCTTGCTGCGGCCCCGTCCGAGGCCCTGGGCTGGGCCACATTCGTCTCAATCACGCTTGCGCTCTGGTCTTGCCGGGCTGGCGTGGCGGCCCTGATCGGGGGGCTGAATGCCATTGCGGGGCAGCGGATGCGCAACGGGCTCTGGCAGATGGTGGTGGCCTTCCTCTTGACGCTTGCTTTGGTAACCCTCGCCATCGTGGCGATGTTTGTTGTTGTGATCGTGCCGGTCATACTGGCGTTCATCCCGGTGGCCAATTCAACGGCATGGCTGCTGGAGGGCCTGCGCTGGCTCATCGCACTTGGCGTGCTGATTGCGGGACTCAGCCTGCTCTACCGCTTTGGCCCTGCGCGGATCGGCAGCCGCGGGCGGTGGATCACGGTGGGGGCGGTAGTGGTTGTGATCCTCTGGGTGGCCGCCTCTGTCGGGCTGTCCTACTACCTGACGAATTTTGCGAGCTACAACGAGGTCTATGGTTCCATCGGGGCGGTGATCGGCCTCTTGCTATGGCTTTATGTCAGCGCCTACCTGATCCTGCTCGGCGCGGCGCTGAACGTATTGATCCACGGCAAAGGCGGCGAGGCGGTCGAGGATACCGCCTATCTGCACGAAGGCTGATCAGGTCACCCGCGCCACCTTTTTGTAGGCTGGCGTGTCCCAGAGCCGGTTCGTCATCACATCCGCCACGACGTCCACTGCGCGATCAATATCACCAGCATCAATGAACAGCGGACAAATCCCGAAACGCATGATGTTGGGCGCGCGGAAATCCCCCACGACGCCGCGCGCGATGCAGGCCTGCATCGCCGCATAGCCATCGGCAAAGGCGAAAGAGACCTGGCTGCCGCGCTGCGCCGGGTCGCTGGGGCTGACGAGGTCCAGCATCGGGCAGCGCGCCATGACGCCAGCGATGAATTGCTCTGTCAGCGCGGTAGAGGCCGCCCGCACATCCGCCATATTCACCTGATCCCAGATATCGAGCGCGGCATCGAGGGCGGCGAGTTGTAGGACCGGCGGCGTGCCGACCCGCATCCGCTCAATCCCCGTGCCGGGGCGATAGTCGAGGTCGAAGGCGAATGGGGCTTCGTGCCCCAGCCAGCCGGAGAGGGCGGGCTGGCAGCTCGCGATTTGGCGCGGGGCGACGTAGATGAAGGCAGGCGCACCGGGGCCTGCGTTGAGGTATTTGTATGTGCAACCGACCGCGAAATCAGCGTTACAGCCAGCAAGGTCCACCGCCAAAGCACCTGCTGTATGCGCAAGGTCCCAGACCGTGATGACACCCGCCGCATGCGCCTTTGCTGTGAGGGCCGCCATATCGTGCAGGCGCCCGGTCCGGTAGTCCACTTGCGTGAGCATCAGGACTGCGACGCTGTCATCTATTTGGGCAGCGACCTCCTCGGGGTCCACGACCCGCAGTTCATGCCCACGGCCCAGCGAGGCGATCAAGCCTTCGGCCATGTAGATGTCAGACGGGAAATTCCCGCTGTCCGTCAGGATCACCTTACGGTTCGGCACACGGTCGAGGGCCGCGGCCAGCGCCTGATAGACCTTGATGGATAGCGTATCTCCGAGTGTCACATGCCCCGGTTCCGCCCCGATCAGCCGCCCGATCCGGTCCCCCATCTCGGTTGGTTGCGCCATCCAGCCTGCCTTATTCCAGCCCGTGATCAGCATCTCACCCCATTCGGCAGAGACGGCCTGCGCCACCCGGTCCGGTGTCGCCTTCGGCAGGGGACCGAGCGAGTTGCCGTCGAGGTAGATCATCCCCTCTGGCAAATGAAACATTGCCTTGGTGGCTGCAAAATTCGTAGTCATACCTGTCCGCCTGCAATCTCAACCGTTTGTCCGTTCACACTGCGCGCCCCGTCAGAGCAGAGCCACATCGCCGCCGCCGTTGTTTCATCCACTTCCAGAAGCTGGTGATGCCGATTGCCCTTGGCGATCGCGGCCAGCGCACCAGCCTCATCCACCGCCTTGCGCCGCATCAGGCCCGGCACCTGGTTTTGCACGATGGCTGTATAAACGTAACCGGGGCAAAGCGCGTTGAAGGTTACAGGGCGGCCTATGTATTCCTCCGACAGCCCCCGGATCAGCCCGATGATGCCATGCTTGCTGACGGTATAGGGGATGGCACCCTTCAGCCCGCGCACCCCGGCGATGGAACTGACCACGATGATCCGGCCCGGCATCTCTGGCGGTAAACTGGCGAGCGCGCCTTGCACCGTCAGAAACACGCCATCAAGGTTGATTGCCATGGTCTTGCGCCACTGGGCCAGGGTCGTGTCCGCAAAGGCGCCGCCTTCGGCAATGCCTGCGTTGGCCACGCAAATCTGGATGGGGCCATGCTCGGCCACGGCGGCCGTGATGCCTTCGGTCACGGATGATTCATCCGCCACATCCATTACGAGAGGGTGCAGGTTGCCATGCGCCTGCGCGGCGGTCTCCAGCACTTCGCCGCGGCGTCCAGTGATCGTGACGGCAGCCCCGGCTTCGGCCAAGGCCAGCGCAATGGACTTGCCGATCCCTGTCCCGCCACCGGTGACCAGCGCGTGTTTGCCAGTGTGTTCCATGACCCCTCCCGCCTTCGTGTGGTCAAACTAACCGACGGGTAGGCATGGACAAGGGCAAAGCGGGGCGGCAGACTTGGCCCATGAAGTGGCTTGATATCCCCCCTGTTTGGCTCGCGCTGGCGGCGTTCTGCACGTGGTGGATCGCCGCATTGCAGCCAGCAGCCATGGCCCTGGGCGGCCCGCTGACGGATTTCATCGGGGGGCTTTTGGTGGGTGCGGGACTGCTGCTGATCCTGCTTGCAGCCTTTGAGATGCAGCGCCAACGTACCACCATCGTGCCGCATATGGAGGCCGCAAAGCTGGTCACCACCGGCATCTTCGCGCGCAGCCGCAACCCCATTTATCTTGGCGATACGCTGATCCTTGCCGGGCTTGCCTTGCGGTGGGACGCGCCAGTTGCGCTGCTACTGGTGCCCGTCTTCGTGACAATCATTACCCGGCGCTTCATCATGGATGAGGAAGCGCGCCTGCAGGCCAAGTTTCCGGTGGAATTTGCCGGATATTGTGAAAAGACGCGGCGTTGGATCTGACTGTTAGCGCATGACAAGCCTGCGCGTTCCCTTGTGAAATATAATTTCGCACTATAATGCACCTGCAGCTTGCAAAAGAACGGGGGATGGTCCGTGAAAATCGGTACACCGAAAGAGATAATCCCAGGCGAAGATCGGGTCGCAATGACTCCCGCCTCGGCGAAAGAGCTTCAGAAACTGGGCTACGACTGCGTGATCGAAACCGGGGCAGGGGTGCCCGCCGGCTTCACTGATCAGGCCTATAAGGACGCTGACGTTGAGGTCGTGAAGACCGCTGCCGCCCTCTACAAGGCCGCTGACATCGTCGCGAAGGTCCGCCCGCCTGAAGATGCGGAGGTGAAACGCCTGCGCGAAGGGCAGACGCTGATCTCTTTCTTCTATCCTGCGCAAAACGAAGCGCTGATGGAGGCCGCCAACAAGAAAGGCGCCACCGTCATCGCGATGGATATGGTGCCGCGGATTTCCCGCGCGCAGAAGATGGACGCGCTGTCGTCCATGGCGAATATCGCCGGTTATCGCGCGGTGATCGAAGCGGGCAACAATTTTGGCCGCTTCTTCACCGGTCAGGTGACTGCTGCAGGTAAGGTGCCGCCCGCGAAGGTGCTGGTTGTAGGCGCCGGTGTGGCCGGTCTGGCCGCAATAGGCACGGCCACATCTCTGGGCGCGATCACCTATGCCTTTGACGTGCGCCCCGAAGTGGCCGAGCAGGTTGAATCGATGGGGGCGGAGTTCGTCTTCCTGGACTTTGAGGAAGAACAGCAGGATGGGTCCTCCACCGGCGGCTACGCCTCGGTGTCCTCGCCTGAGTTCGCCGCTGCACAGCTCGCCAAGTTCCGGGAACTGGCACCCGACATGGACATCGTGATCACCACCGCGCTGATCCCCGGCCGCGACGCGCCAGAGCTTTGGACCCCCGATATGGTCGAAAGCATGAAGCCCGGTTCTGTTATCGTGGACCTCGCGGCGGAACGCGGCGGTAACTGCAAGCTGACCGTGAAGGACGAAAAAATCGTCACCGACAATGGCGTGACGATTGTAGGCTACACCGACTTCCCAAGCCGGATGGCCGCGCAATCCTCCACACTCTACGCCACCAACATCCGCCACATGATGTCGGACCTCACGCCCGAAAAAGACGGCGTGCCGGTCCACAACATGGAAGATGACGTGATCCGTGGGGCCACGGCGACGCATGAAGGCGAGATCACTTTCCCACCGCCGCCACCCAAGGTGGCCGCGATTGCGGCGCAACCAAAGAAGGAAGCGCCAAAGGAGCTGACGGCGGAAGAGAAAGCCGCGCAGGAAGCGGCGGCCTTCAAAACCGAAACCCGCAATCAGGTCGGGCTATTGGCCATCGGGGCTGCACTGATCCTTGGGGTCGGGATGATCCCCGGGATGCCTGCAAGCTTCATGCAGCACTTCATCGTTTTCGTGCTCTCTGTCTTTATCGGCTTCCAGGTGATCTGGAACGTCGCACACTCGCTGCACACGCCGCTGATGGCTGTGACGAACGCGATTTCGTCGATCATCATTCTGGGTGCGCTGATCCAGATTGGATCGACCAGCGTGCTGATCACGCTTTTGGCGGCACTCGGTATTTTTATGGCAGCGGTCAACATCTTCGGCGGCTTCCTCGTGACACGGCGCATGCTCGCCATGTTCCAGAAATCCTAAAGGGGCAGGGCAATGGATAACGCATTTACAATCGCGGCCTATGTGGTCGCTGGTGTTCTCTTCATCCTGTCGCTGGGCGGACTGTCCGGGCAGGAAAGCGCAAAGCGGGCGGTCTGGTACGGTATCGTGGGCATGGCTCTGGCGGTGTTTGCCACGCTGATCGGGCCGGGCTCCGGCCTTGCGCTGCTGTCGATCCTGCTGGTCGGGCTGGGCGGCATGGTGGGCTATCAGCTGGCCACACGGGTCGAGATGACACAGATGCCCGAACTTGTGGCGATCATGCACTCGCTCGTGGGTCTTGCGGCGGTCTTTGTGGGCTTCAACGCGGACATTATGATCAACTACATCGGCAACATTTACGCCGAGAATGGTCAGGTTCTAGGCGCGGTGGGGCCTGATGGCATTACCGCAGTGGGGCTGCCGAAAGAGATCTATGACGGTCTGTCATCCTTTGGTCAGTTGATTGCCAAGAAATCAAGCGTCGAGATTGGCATCCTGCGGGTCGAACTGGTGCTGGGCATCTGGATTGGTGCCGTGACGTTCACCGGCTCAGTGATCGCCTATGCCAAGCTTGCGGGCAATTCCAGCAAGCTGCCGTTCAAGGTTGATACGGGGGCAAAGAAGCTGCCCGGCGGGCATCTTCTGAATGCTGGCGCTGCGGCGCTGTCCGTTGTTCTGCTGATTGCATATCTGGGCGGATCAGGTTCTTGGGCCCTCGTCCTGCTGACAATCGCCGGTCTTTTCATCGGCTATCACCTGATCATGGGGATCGGCGGCGCGGATATGCCCGTCGTTGTGTCGATGCTGAACAGCTATTCCGGCTGGGCTGCTGCGGCGATTGGTTTCTCGCTCGGCAATGACCTGTTGATCGTGGTCGGTGCGCTCGTCGGCTCCTCCGGTGCGATCCTGTCCTACATCATGTGCAAGGCGATGAACCGCAGCTTCATCAGCGTCATCCTCGGCGGCTTCGGCGGCCCGGCGGGTGAGCAGATGGCCGTGGAAGGTGAGCAAGTGGCGATAGATGCCGATGGCGTGGCCACGGCGCTAAACGAAGCCGACAGCGTCATCATCATCCCCGGCTACGGGATGGCCGTGGCACAGGCGCAGAACGCAGTCAGCGAGCTGGTGAAGAAGTTGCGCGCCAAAGGCAAGAACGTCCGCTTCGCGATCCACCCCGTTGCGGGGCGTCTGCCCGGGCACATGAATGTACTGCTGGCCGAGGCCAAGGTGCCATATGACATCGTGCTGGAGATGGATGAGATCAACGAGGACTTCCCGGAGACCGACGTCGCCATCGTCATCGGCTCGAATGACATCGTGAACCCGGCCGCACAGGATGATCCCAACAGCCCCATCGCTGGCATGCCGGTGTTAGAATGCTGGAAGGCGAAACAGGTCTTTGTGTCCAAGCGCGGGCAGGGGACGGGGTATTCGGGCATCGAAAACCCGCTCTTCTACAAAGAGAATACGCGGATGTTCTATGGGGATGCGAAAGCCTCGCTTGATGCGCTGCTGCCAAAGATCGACTGATCAGAATGTAAGGTGGGTCTCGACCCACCTAAGCGATAGAGCCCCGCACAACTCGTGCGGGGCTTTTCATTTCAGCCTTCGTGCTTGAGCGCGAGCGCCTTTTCCGTCGTCCAGACACTTTGCGCGCCGCCCCAATCGCCGCTTTTGACCTCATGCACCCGGACAGAAGTGTTGTTCTGCATGGCCTGCCCGGCGACTGACCCAAATGCCTCTGCCGTGGCCTTGATGATCCGCGCCTTCTCTTCTGCGCTAAAGACGCCTTCAAGCACATGGATATCAATCAAGGGCATTGCTGGTCTCCTGATAGGGCTAAGTGAGCGGTGCTACTGCCCCCGGATCTTGGGATCGAGCGCATCACGCAGCCCGTCACCGATGTAGTTCACCGCGAGAACCGTGAGCGAGATCGCAAGGCCGGGCCACAGCACGCGTTCTGGGAAGGCTGTCATCCGGTCCACGCTGTCAAACAGGATCTTGCCCCAGGTGGGGAAGTCGGACGGGAAGCCGAGGCCAAGGAAAGAGAGTGCGCTTTCGGTGATGATCGCCGTGGCGAGGCCGAGGGTGGCCGACACCATGATCGGCGATAGCACGTTCGGCAAAAGGTGCCGCGTGATCATCTTGCTGGGCGGTGTCCCGATGGAGCGGGCGGCGAGCACGAACTCCCGCTCTTTCAACGCCATGACATCACCACGCACGATCCGCGCAGTCTGCATCCACGATGTGATCCCGATCCCCACAACGATCAGGATGAATATCCCGTTCTCCGGCCCGAAGGCAGCGCGTAACGGATCGCGGAAGAGCAGCATCATCACCAGAAGAAGCGGCAAGAGTGGCAGCGCCAACACCAGATCGGTGAAGCGCATCAGCGGCCAGTCGAGCCGTTTGAAGTAGCCTGCAAGCACCCCCACCAGTGTCCCGATCAGGATGGTGAGAACCATCGCCGTCCAGCCTACGGCAAGCGAACTCCGCCCGCCTTGCATGATATTCGCCATAATATCGCGGCCAAGGTGGTCGGTGCCCATGGGCCGTGCCCAGCTTACCTTTGCGTCCCCGTCCCAGATCGCGGTGTAGATCGGGCGGACGTCCTTGTTGCGGATGTCGAGCTTGCCAGGATCCACGTCCCAGATCAGTGGTCCAACCGCGCAGAAAAGCGTGATGAACGTCAGGAAGATCAGCCCGGCCATCGCACCTTTGTGGCTGCGGAACTGCTCCCAGATGTCCCACCACTGGCTGCGGGCTTCGCTGGCGCCTTCGGCCTGCTGCGGTGCGCTTGCGGTATCAGTCATAGCGGATCCTCGGATCAAGCACGCCGTAAAGAATGTCGGCCACCAGGTTCATCAGAACAATCAGCACCGCCAGAAGGAAGGTGATCGTCATCACCATCGGGATGTCAGAACCCTGCAGCGCGATGATCAAAATCTGGCCAAGCCCGTTCACCTTGAACACCTGCTCCGTGATAATCGCGCCGCCGAAGATGTTGGGGATGCCCAGCGCGATGACCGTGATCACCGGGATCATGGAGTTGCGCAGCACGTGCTTCATCACCACAACGCTTTCCTTCATGCCCTTGGCGCGCGCGGTGCGCACGTAATCCTGCCCGAGGTTGTCGAGCATCGAGGCGCGCATGTAGCGGCTGACCTGAGCGGTGGTCTGCAGTGCCAGCACCATCACCGGCATGATCATCTGCTGCAGCTGGAACTTGAACGTCTCCCAATCCACCACCTCATGCGTGGTGTCATAGATCGACGGCAACCAACCCAGCTGGACCGAGAAGATCACGATGACCAGCACGCCGGAAAAGAAGGGCGGAACGGAAAAGCCGATCATGCTGACGAAGGTGCCCGCCTGATCAAAGACGGAATACTGCTTGTAGGCGCTGATAATCCCGATGGGCAGGGCGATGGCCACGCCAACGACATAGGACATGCCCACAACCCAAAGTGTCTGTGGCAGACGCTCTGCAATGGTGTCAAAGACGGGGCTGCGCGATTGGAAGCTGATGATGCGCTGGGCGCCGTCGGCGAAGTTCGTACCGAAAATGCCGTCGATCCAGTACTGCGGTTCGACGATGAAGAACTGATAGAGCCAGAGATAAAAGCGGGTATACCAAGGCTCCCCCAGCCCGAGTGCTTCGCGCATACGTTGTTTGACGTCGTCAGGGATCGTCAGGGGCATTTGCCCCATGGGGTCACCCGGGGCCAGTTCCAAAAGAAGAAAGATCACCAAAGCGATGAACAAAAGCGTCGGGATCGACAGGACCAATCTACGGATGGTGTAGTTGAGCATAAGCGGCGCCTTAGGTCAGCGTTTTTTCGTGGTATTGCCCCGCCCCGGGCAAACGCCCGGAGCGGGGTGGTTCACTTAGCGGTTGTCGCCAGTCCGGTACCAGTCAGCGATGTTCCAAAGCTCACTGTCCCAGACGTTCAGGTCGATGCCACCCAGGCTGTTGGCATGGGCAGAAAGACGGCCACGGTGCACCAGCGGGATCATCCCGCCGTTCTCAACCATGATGTCGTTCAGGCGACGGGCGATGGCTGCACGCTCATCCGCGTCAGCGGTCGTGGTCAGCTCTGCATAGAGTGAATCGTACTCTTCGTTGCAGAAGCGGCTGATGTTCTCACCCTGCCACTGCGTTGCCGGGCTTGGCGCCTTGTCGCAAAGACCGTTGCCGAGGTAGGCCTGCGGATCGGTCCCGTTGAAGGTGTTGGCGTACATTTCCACGTCTGCATAGAACTTCTGGAAGGTGTCAGGCGAACCTGGGTCGCCACCAAAGAACACAGAGGCATCGATGTTGCGCAGTTCGGCGTCAATCCCGATCTCGCTCCACCATTCCTTGATCAGCGCCTGGAAGTCCTGACGCACGGCGTTGGTGGATGTCTGGTAGAGGATCGCCATTGGCACGCCATCAGGTGTTTCGCGCACGCCGTCACCGTCGGTGTCCATGTAACCTGCGGCATCCAGCATGGCGTTGGCACCGGCGATATCCTGCGTGTCGCAAGAGAAGGTGTCAGAGTTCACCGCAGCAGGCGCAGGCACCCAGTTGCAGGTCACCCGACCGGCTTGACCATAGCCGATTTCCACCAGCAATGGGCGGTCGATGGCCATGGACATGGCTTTATAGACTGCCGGGTCGCCCAGGAAGGGGTGCGGACGGATGACAGAGCGTTCGTCTGGCCCAAGTGCCGGGTCAGGGTTCGTCTGGTTCAGCATGATGCGTTCAACCAGCGGGCCGAAGCCAGCCACAGGTGTGCCCAGGCCGCCCTCTTGCATGCTGGCGATCACGTCGGGTGCGAGCTGCAGGTTCCATGCGTAGTCGAACTCGCCTGTTTCCATCACGGCGCGGCCAGCAGCCGTTGCGTCACCGCCGCCTTTGAAGGTCACAGAGGCGAACGCAGGCTTGTTCGGGTCACGGTAGTTTTCGTTGGCGACCAGCTGGATCACGTCGTTGGTGCGGAATTCCGTCACAACGAAGGGGCCAGTGCCGATGGGGCCAAAGTTTTCGTCCGTGCACTCCGGCGCGCGGGCGCCCATGCACTCAGCAAATTGTGCAGCCTGGATGATCGGCGCTTCTCCGCCCACGAACGGGCCATAGGGGAAAGGTGTCGGCTGGCTGAAGTTGACCACGACGGTCAGATCATCAGGCGTTTCGACTGACTCGACGCCTTCATACTTCGTCAGCTGCGCGCAGCCCGATTCCGGATCGGTGCAGTATTCGTAGGTGAATTTCACGTCGGCAGAGGTGAATGGTGTGCCGTCGGACCACAGGATACCTTCGGTAATCTTCCAGGTGATCGAGGTCAGATCTTCGGACACGCCACCGTTCGCAACGGTCGGTACTTCATCGACCAGCCAAGGCACCAGCTCACCCACGGTGTTGTAGCGGGCCAAAGGCTCAATCACGAGAGAGGCGGACTCGATATCCTTCGTACCGCCTGACAGATAGGGGTTCAGGATCGATGGCGCCTGCCAATAGATGATTTTGACTTCGCCGTCGCGGCCACGTTCGCCTTCATGCGCGTCGGCATAAGCCAGCGGCGCAAAAGCCATCGTCGCAACAGCGCCCATCAGGGCTGTCTTGAGTTTCATTCTCAGGTCTCCTTGTTGGTCATTTGCCAGTCCTTTGATGTGGCTGGCTTTTGTCTGGTGTGCCCTGAAATGTCAGTTTCGCGCCCCGGTCTTGCCCGTTTGCGTGACCGCCCAGGCCACCATGTCATTGATAGAAGCGGCGATTCCAAAAGATTGCAAGCTTTGTGAAATCAGGTTCTCTTGCGGCAACTGCCGGCCGCGCAATCGGCGTTTGACAGTTTGACCCGGGCTTGCCAGCCTGTGAGCGGCAGCAAAGGACAGACCATGCTCGACGCGAAACCAATCGCAGATATCAAGAATTTACGGGTGGAATTCCCCACGAAAGGTGGGCGAGTCGTCGCTGTCAAAGACGTTTCGATAGAAATCAAACCGGGTGAAACCGTCTGTGTGGTCGGTGAAAGTGGGTCTGGGAAGTCTGTCACGTCGCTCTCACTGATGCGTCTTGTTGGCTACGGCGGCGGCCAAATCATGAATGGTTGCCTGAATTTTGAGCATAAGGATGGCCTGACCGAAGATTTGGCCAAGCGCTCCGATGAGGCCATGCAGGATATGCGCGGCAATGAAATTGGCATGATCTTTCAAGAGCCGATGACCTCGCTCAACCCTGTCTTCACGCTGGGCATGCAGCTGAGCGAGGGTTTGATCCGCCACAAAGGCATGAGCAAGGCAGAGGCGCGGAAAGCGGCGATTGAGCTTTTGCGCCAGGTTCGGATCCCTGAACCCGAGCGCCGTTTGGATCAGTACCCGCACGAGCTTTCCGGTGGCATGCGCCAGCGCGTCGTGATCGCCATGGCGCTGGCCTGCCAGCCGCGCCTTCTGATCGCGGATGAGCCGACAACCGCGCTCGATGTGACCATTCAGGCCGAAATCCTGGCGCTGATCGACCGCTTGAAGCGGGAAACCGGCACCGCCGTGATGTTTATCACCCATGACATGGCCGTTGTCGCCCAGATCGCCGACCGTGTCGTCGTGATGTTCCGTGGCGAAAAGGTGGAAGAAGGCACCGTCACCGAGATTTTCGAGAACCCGCAGCATCCCTACACAAAATCCCTGCTTGCTGCCGTGCCACGCCTTGGGGAAATGTCAGGCACTGATTACCCTGTGCCGCTCCGCCTGATGGATGGCAGTGAGACGTCGACCGATCCTATCCTGGGCACGGATGAGGTCCTTTTGGACGTGAAGGGCCTGACCACGCGCTTTGACGTCAAAGGCGGGCTTTTGCGTCGCACCGTGGCACGGGTGCACGCGGTGGAGGACGTCAGTTTCACGCTCAAAAAAGGCCGCACCCTTTCGCTAGTGGGCGAGTCGGGTTGCGGAAAATCGACCTGTGGCCGCTCTATCCTGCGATTGGTGGAGCCGACAGAAGGGCGGATCATGATCGACGGCAAGGATATCCGTGCGCTGGATCAAAGGGCATTGCGCGACGCACGCCGTGACATGCAGATGGTGTTTCAAGATCCTTTTGCCTCGCTCAACCCGCAGATGGTGCTGGCCGATCAGGTGGCGGAACCATTGATCAATTTCGGTGTCACCTCTGCTGCGGAACGGGACAGCAGGGTTGCCAAGCTCTTTGACCGCGTGGAACTGCCACGCAGTTTCCTCAAACGCTATCCACATGAATTGTCCGGCGGACAGCGGCAGCGGGTCGCGATTGCCCGTGCACTCGCGCTGAACCCCAAGCTGATTGTCGCGGATGAGGCGGTGAGCGCGCTGGACGTGAGCGTGCAAGCGCAGGTGCTGAACCTGATGATGGAGCTACAGGCCGATCTTGGGATTTCCTTCCTCTTCATCAGTCATGACATGGCCGTGGTGGAACGCGTCAGCCATAACGTCGGTGTCATGTATCTTGGCCGGATTGTTGAGATGGGGCCGCGCAAAGCGATCTTCGAGAATCCGCAGCACAGCTATACCAAGCGGCTGTTGTCAGCCGTGCCGGTTGCGAACCCACGTGAGCGCAAGCTGACACATGATCTTGATTTCTCACCCATTCCATCACCGATCCATCCTTTGGATTACGATCCGATCCCTTCGCGCTACACCGAGGTTGGCCCGGAACACTTCGTCATAGAGGACGTCGCGGTATGAGCCAGCTTTCCGCCCGCGACCTGCTTGATCGTTTGGTCGGATTTCCGACGGTCAGCCGTGATAGCAACCTCGACCTGATTGATTTCGTGGAAGACTACCTTGACGGCTACGGCGTCAAATCCGTCCGCGTCCCGAACGAGGATGGCACCAAGGCCGCGCTCTATTCCCACGTTGGGCCAGAGGTGGATGGCGGCGTTGTGCTCTCGGGCCATACGGATGTCGTGCCCGTTGATGGGCAGGCGTGGGACACTGACCCGTTTGTCGTGACCCAAAAGGGCGGGCGGCTTTACGGGCGCGGGACCTGTGACATGAAAGGTTTTGATGCGCTGGCGCTGTCCGCCGTTCCACTGGCGCTGGAGCGTGGGATCAAACGCCCCCTGCAGATCGCCCTCAGCTATGATGAAGAGGTCGGATGCACTGGCGCGCCGCCAATGATCGACCACATGGTCAGCCACGGGATGCTGCGCGCCGACACCGTGCTGGTGGGGGAGCCTTCGATGATGAAGGTTGTCACTGGCCACAAGGGCGGCATCGGATACAAAATGCACTTTCACGGGTTTGAGGTGCATTCCTCACTCGCGCCCTATGGCGTCAGTGCGATCATGATGGCCGCCAAGCTGATCAACTGGGCGAACGAGGTGAACGCGGAAAACGCGGCAAAGACACCCAGCGAACTCGCCGCCGATTTTGACCCGCCCTATACGACGCTGCATGTGGGCACGATCCAGGGTGGCACCGCGCACAATATCACCGCCAAGGATTGCCATTTCGGCTTCGATTTCCGCATCGTCCCGGGCGAGGATATAGCCGAATGGCAGGCCCGTTTTCAGGCAAAGCTGTCCGAGATCGAGGCCGAGATGAAAGCGATCCGGCCACAGGCGGGGATCAGCGCCGAGCAATATTTCCACGTCCCCGGCCTTGTCCCCGAAACCGATGGCAGCGCAGAGGCGCTGGTGCGCAAGCTGACAGGAGAGAACGCGCGTGAGGTTGTCAGCTACGGCACCGAGGCGGGCCAGTTTCAGGAACGCGGTTATTCCGCTGTCATTTGTGGCCCCGGTGACATTGCGCAGGCGCATCAGCCCAACGAGTTTATCTCGGTCGATCAGTTCCAGAAGGGTGAGGCGTTTATCGCCCGGCTTGTGGACGACCTCGCCGCATGATGCCTTTCCCGCTGTCGGCGGATCAGCCCGTCGAACACGCCGGACCCTTGCCCGACACGGCTGATGTCGTGGTGATCGGCGCCGGGGTGATCGGTGTGATGACGGCGTGGGAATTGGCCAAGGCCGGGCACAAGGTGGTGCTGCTGGAAAAGGGCAGGGTGGCTGCCGAACAATCCTCGCGCAACTGGGGCTGGATCCGTGCGCAGGGGCGTGACCCTGCCGAACTGCCCATTATGGTGGAGGCGGGCGCGATGTGGCGGCAGATGGCCGCCGAGATTGGCGAGGATATTGGCCTGCGCCAGACCGGCGTTGCCTATCTGGCGAATGACGACAAAGCGATGGCCCGCTACGCCGACTGGCTGCCCCATGCGCAGGCTGCGGGGGTGGATAGCCGGTTGCTGAGCGCTGACGAAACCGCGCAGATGTTTCCAGAGGCGACAACACGTTGGAAAGGGGCACTCTGGACCGCAAGCGACATGCGGGCGGAACCTTGGGTTGCGATCCCGGCACTGGCACGTGCGGCCGCGCGCGACGGCGTGGTGATCCGCGAAAACTGTGCCGTGCGTACCCTCGACATCGCAGCGGGGCGGATCAGTGGCGTCATCACAGAGGCGGGGCGCATTGCCACCTCGGCTGTTGTGGTTGCAGGTGGCGCTTGGTCTTCGCTCTTCCTGCGACGGCACGGCGTCAATATCCCCCAGCTTTCAGTGCGCTGTACCGTCGCTGCCACGGCCCCGTTGCCGCAGATTTTTGACGGGGGCGCGGGCGATAGTCATCTGGCGTTCCGGCGCAGGCAGGACGGGGGTTATTCGTTGGCATCGCCGGGTTTTCATGAACTCTTCATTGGGCCAGATGCGTTCCGGGCCCTGCCGAAATTCGCAAAACAGCTTTGGGATGACCCATTTGGTACCCGGTTTTGTCTGACCGCACCCAAAAACTTCCCCGATGGCTGGCGCACGCCGCGGCGCTGGACAGCGGATCAGGTCAGCCCGTTTGAGGCGATGCGCGTGCTCAACCCGGCCCCGCATATGGGCAAAGTTCGCGCGCTGACCGCGCGCTTCGGCGCAACATTCCCGGCATTGGGCGAGGTCGAGGTCAAATCTGTCTGGGCCGGTATGATCGACACCATGCCTGATGTGGTCCCCATCGTGGATCAGGCCCCCGCCATCCCCGGGCTGACCATTGCCACCGGCATGTCCGGCCACGGCTTTGGCATCGGCCCAGCCTTTGGGCGTATTGCCGCGAAGCTGGTGACTGGCGACGCCCCGGGCCATGACATCACCCGCTTTCGCGTGTCCCGCTTCCGCGATGGATCAAAAATTGAGCTCGGCCCCACCGTGTAGCAGACATCTTATCAAGACGCCCTAACTTACCCTGAAAACCGACCTTCACCGGAGACACAAATGCCCGTCAAAAACCGTTTCGCCGAACTTCTTCCCGAAATCGCCGCCTGGCGTCAGGACCTGCACGAAAACCCTGAGATTCTGTTCGAGACACATCGCACATCAGCTATCGTAGCCGAGAAGTTGGGCGAATTCGGTTGTGATGAGGTGGTGACCGGCATCGGGCGCACCGGTGTGATTGGCGTGATCAAGGGTAAGACCAACACGTCCGGCAAGGTGATTGGACTGCGCGCAGATATGGACGCGCTGCCGATCCACGAACAGACAGACGTACCTTACAAGTCAAAATTTGATGGCGCGATGCACGCCTGCGGGCATGACGGGCACACGGCGATGCTGCTCGGCGCGGCAAAGTACTTGTCTGAGACACGCAACTTCGACGGCACGGTCGTGGTGATCTTCCAGCCCGCTGAGGAAGGCGGCGGCGGCGGCAAGGAAATGTGTGATGATGGGATGATGGACCGCTGGGGCATTCAAGAGGTCTACGGCATGCACAACTGGCCGGGCCGCCCGGTGGGCAGCTTTGCCATCCGGCCGGGTGCCTTCTTCGCCGCCACCGACCAGTTCGACATCACCATCGAAGGCAAGGGCGGGCACGCAGCCAAACCGCAAGAGACGGTGGACAGCACTCTGGTGGCCGCCCATGTCGTCACCGCGCTGCAATCCATTGCCAGCCGCAACGCCGACCCGGTCGATCAGATCGTGGTGTCGGTGACGTCCATCGAAAGCTCTTCCAAGGCTTTCAACGTGATCGCGCAGCGGGTGCATCTGAAAGGCACGGTGCGGACCATGTCGAAGGCCATGCGAGATCTGGCAGAGGAGCGTCTTACGGCGATTTGCGAAGGCACGGCAGGTGCATTCGGGGCCACGGCGCAAGTGGATTACCTCCGCGGCTATCCTGTAATGGTCAACAGCGACGAACAGACAAGTTTTGCAGCTGATGTGGCCAAGACAGTCTCGGGCGCCTGCGAGGATGCGCCACTGGTCATGGGCGGCGAAGACTTCGCGTTTATGCTGGAAGAACGGCCCGGTGCCTACATCCTTGTGGGCAACGGCGACACCGCGATGGTGCACCACCCGGAATACAACTTCAACGACGAAGCGATCCCCGCAGGCTGTAGCTGGTGGGCAGAGATCGTGGAGCAGAGGATGCCTGCGGGGTGACCGAGGAGTTTGATGTCAATGCATGGATGGTTCGGGTCAATTCACGAGGTGTATCAGGCTTGTTTACTGATAAAACGCCTGACGACAAACAAAGCTCTGAGTATCTCCAGTTAAGCTGCTGGATGGATGGCATGCGTGAGAGCTTTGAAGTTGATGTCGCTGAACATCGCGCTGTTGCCAAAGACCCTCCGGACTTTGAAGTAAGGATTGACGATCATTGGAGTTCTGTCGAACTTACAGAGTTTGTTAACGGCCCGTTCCTTAAGAAGGTAGCGATGCACCGTCGTATCCGAATAAACTACAATGCGTATCATGGGGAGGGGTTTGTTGACGCGCAATGGAACAAGGCCAAGTTTCTCGAACATCTCAACGAACTGATAGATAAAAAGGCCGAGCGCCTCATAAATCAGAGTATATCGGTGGATATTCTTGTCGTAGCTACCGCCGAACCTTGGCTGTATCGAACGAATGTTCAAGAATGGCTGAGCGGTGAATACCCGAAGTCCAAGATAGACCCGTTCAACAAAGTGTACATTGTCATGGGCTAGGATCCCACACCGCCCAAGGGCTACCCAATCTTCCGACTGGCTTAACCCCCCGTATGCGACATATGTCGACTGACCTGCCCATCGACCTGCTGGCGCGAATAGTCAAAGTCATGCCCCTTGGGCTTCAGCGCGATGGCGGCACGAATGGCGTCCTCCAGAACCTCGTCCGCCTCTGATGCGCGCAATGGCGCGCGCAGGTCGCTGTGCCCTTCCTGACCAAGGCAGGTATAGATCTGGCCCGTGCATGTGATCCGAACGCGGTTGCAGCTTTCGCAGAAATTGTGGCTGAGGGGCGTGATGAAGCCGATCTTCTGGCCAGTCTCGTTCACTTGAACGTAGCGGGCCGGGCCACCGGTGCGCTCTGTCAAATCCGTCAACGTATACTCTGACGCCAACGTGCTGCGAAGGTCCCTGAGTGACCAATACTGCCCCAGCCGGTCCTCGTTCCCCAGATCGCCCATCGGCATGACCTCGATAAACGTCAGGTCTATGTCGCGGTTGGCGCACCATGTTGTGAGATCAAAAAGCTCATCCTCGTTGAAGCCCTTCAGCGCGACGGTATTGATCTTGACCCGCATCCCGGCGCGTTGTGCTGCATCAATCCCGCGCAGGACCTGAGGCAGGCGGCCCCAGCGGGTGATTTCGGCGAACTTCGCCTCGTCCAGTGTATCGAGCGAGATGTTGATGCGGCGCACACCGGCCGCATAGAGATCATCCGCAAAACGCTCCAACTGGCTGCCATTGCTGGTGATGGTCAGTTCCTTCAGCGCGCCGCTTTCCAGATGCCGGGTCATCCCGTTGAAAAACGTAATGATGTCGCGGCGCACCAGCGGCTCCCCCCCGGTGATGCGCAGCTTGCGCACCCCAAGCCGGACGAAGGCGGAACAGAGCCGGTCCAGTTCTTCCAGCGTCAGAAGCTCTTTCTTCGGCAGGAAGGTCATGTTTTCGGACATGCAGTAGACACAGCGGAAATCGCACCGGTCCGTCACCGAAACCCGCAGGTATTCGATGGCGCGCGCAAAGGGATCTATCAGCGGCGTCTGCATGGGCGGAACCTAAGCGCGGGCGGGTGCGCGCGCAAGGGATGAGAGGGATGTTGCGGGCGGATTCGGCTCGGCCTATGGTCAGTCTATGAGACTGATTTTGATTGTTCCTGTCCTTTTGCTGGCAGGGTGCACAACGCTGTCCTTCCAAGGGCTCTTTGGCACCGCCCCGACACCGGCTGTTGCGGTGCCGTCGCCTACGCTTGATCCAACGCCACCGCCGCCACCGCCCGTAACGGCTGTGACGGCCGAGCAGTTCGACACGACAACCGAAGAGGATCGTGTTGCGGCCGTGGTGACAGAACCGTCTGGCGGCGATCAGGCGCTTGGCACGACCATTGCTTCACTGGGCCCGCCTGCGGATCCGGGCATCTGGCTTGAAACGCCACTGGTCACGGTCCTTTCACCGGGGCGGATCACTTATCAGGGCAAGTCGATCAATGTGGAACTGCGTCCCTCTGGCGGGGCGACGGGCTCTGGCAGCCAGATCAGCCTGGCGGCGATGCGTTTGATCGAGGCACCATTGACCAGCCTGCCGGAAATCACTGTTTTCAGCGTCGGACAATAGGCCGATCAGGCCGCCGGTTTCGCGGCGGTCACTTCCACCTCGACCAGAAACTCGGGCCGGGTGAAGCCAGACACGATCACAAGGGTGGAAGCCGGCAGGACGACGCGGTCACCAAGCCATGCATCACGGGCCGCCATGTAGTCGGCCATATGCGCGCGGTTGGTCACGAAGGCCGCGATGCGGATCACGTCGGCTGGGCCCATGTCTGCCTCTGCCAGTATCGCCGCACAGTTTGCAAAGCAAAGCTGCGCCTGTTCCAGCGCCCCAACAGGCACCGAACCGTCCTTTGCCAAGGGCAATTGGCCAGAAGTTACTGCAATCCGCCAATCAGCCGGAACAGCAATGCCGTGCGCGTAGCGACCAAACGGCGGGGCGATGGACGGGGGGTTTAGGGATGTCAGCGTCATGCAGTGTCTCTGTCCTGTCTGTTGTGCGTGGGCGAGTTGCCTGCGTGTCAAACGCAGGTGTTAACGGAGGCTAACGTGCATCTGCACATTTGTTGAGCAAATGCCTGGTGGCTGCGCTTACACATTATGCGTCTGACACGTTCAGGCCAACCGTGATCGGCGGGCGCTTGTACCCTTACGTCAACCGTTTTGTGATGGGACATCATCACCAGAGGAATATCATGACACATCGCGTCACAAAAATCTGCGCTGCTTCGACCATGGCGATCGGGCTCGCAACACAAGCGTCTGCACAGGACCTCATTCCGGTTTCATTTGGCACCAACTGGGTCGCCCAGGCCGAGCACGGTGGTTTTTACCAATCCGTCGCCGATGGCACCTATGCCGAGTGCGGGCTGGATGTGACGATCGTCCCGGGCGGCCCGCAGGTGAACAATCAGGCCCTGATGCTGGCAGGCCGGATTGATTTTTACATGGGCGGTCATCTGGACGCTTATTTTGCTGTCGAGGAAGGTCTGCCAATCGTCAACGTGATGTCGTCGTTCCAGAAGGACCCGCAGGTCCTGATGACACACCCCGGCAAGGTCGACAGCTTTGAGGGCATGCAAGAGGCAGGCCTGACCATGATCGTGCAGGATGCCGCCACGTACTACGAATGGATGAAGGCCGCCTACAGCTTTACCGATGAAGTGCGCCAGCCCTACACCTTCAATTCTGCGCCCTTCCTCGCCAATGAGGAAAGCGCGCAGCAAGGATACCTGTCATCAGAGCCATACGCCATCCTCCAGGAGACGGGGATCGAGGTGGATGTCTGGCTGATCGCTGATGCGGGCTATAACGCCTATTCGACCACAATCCAGACCAAGCAGGAGATGCTGGATGAGAACCCAGAGGTGGTGAAGTGCTTTGTCGAAGGGTCAATCCTGGGCTGGTACAATTACATCTATGGCGACAACTCTGCAGCTGACGAACTGATCCTGTCGGACAACCCCGATATGACGCAGGACAAGATCGACTTTGCCATCGAAGCGATGATTGAAAACGGCATCGTGGACAGTGGTGATACGCTGACACTCGGCGTTGGTGCGATGACCGACGAGCGGTCAGAGGCGTTCTACAATAACATGGTCGAGGCGGGTGTTCTGCCAGAAGGCCTGGAGTTCACGAAGGCCTATGATCTGACCTTCATCAATCAAGGGCTAGGGCTGGAGCTGCGTCCAGAGTAAGCTCGCACCATGACTGTTGCCCCATTAGGAGAGCGCACGTCCATCCTGCACATGCGCGAGGTCGACAAGACCTTTGGCGGGCAGGTTGTGGCGCTGCGCCGCATGTCACTACAGGTCAATCAGGGGGATTTCATCTCTCTGCTTGGCCCCTCCGGCTGCGGCAAGTCCACGGCCCTGCGTCTGATCGCTGGTTTGATGCCGCCCACCTTGGGGCGGATTGAGTGGGCTGACGGGCAAGGTGCGGGCGATATCGGCGTGGTGTTCCAGGAACCCACGCTGATGCCCTGGGCCACGGTTGAAAAGAATGTTTACCTCCCGTTCCGGCTGCGCGGTCAAAACCTGCGGTCGGTGCGCGACCGGATTCACGAAGTGCTGGCGCTTGTCGGGTTGGAAAACTTCGCGGAAAGCTATCCACGCGAATTGTCGGGCGGCATGAAGATGCGCGTCTCTATCGCGCGTGCAATTGCTACGAACCCAAGGCTGATCCTGATGGATGAGCCTTTCGCGGCCCTGGATGAGATCACGCGCCAGAAGTTGAACGATGACCTTTTGGCTTTGAAGGCCAGCACCGGCGCTACAGTCATCTTCGTCACCCATTCCGTCTTTGAAAGCGTGTTCCTGTCGGACCGCATCCTTGTGATGGCCGCCCGCCCGGGCCGCGTGATTTCCGAGATTGAGGTCACTGCGCCTTATCCGCGTGGTCTCGAATGGCGCACATCGGCCAAGTATGGCGAGGTCGCACGGGAAACATCTGACGCGCTCAACGGCGCGCATCACCCAGCCGGAGGGCTTGTCGCATGACCATCAGCAGTGAGGCCGAGACCAAGGAGCTGGCCCATGATAGCGGCCCGATGTTTGACGCCGACGAAGAACGGCGCGCGCGGCGCAAGCGCACCGAAGAGATCGCGAAGTACGTGATCCCGATCACCGTGATGGGGTTGGCTATCTGGCTTTGGGACCGGTTGGTCGTCTGGAATGAGATTGAGCACTATATCCTTCCGCGCCCTGGCCTTGTCCTCTCCACGCTGATCGAAGATTGGGGCACCCTGTCGACGTCGCTGATGGTGACATTGCAGATCACCGGGCTTGCGTTGCTGGTGGCTGTGGTCGGCGGCGTCGGGCTTGCGGTGCTCTTCTCGCTGTCGCGCTTTGCCGAGATGTCATTCTCGCCATTTGCCGTGATCCTGCAAGTGACGCCGATTGTCTCGATTGCACCGCTGATCTTCATCTATGTTGAAAGCCGGCTGGTCGGTCTGCTGCTTTGTGCGTGGATCGTGGCCTTTTTCCCAATCCTCGCGAACACGACGTTGGGCCTGAAATCGGCAGATCACAACCTGCGCGACCTTTTCACGATCTACCGTGCGAACCGGTGGCAAAGGTTGGTGCACTTGCAACTGCCATCCGCGCTACCTTATTTCCTGGGCGGTTTGAAAATTGCCGGCGGTCTGGCACTGATCGGAGCGGTCGTGGCGGAGTATGTCGCCGGTACCGGCGGTATTGGTTCAGGCCTTGCCTTCCGCATTCTTGAGGCCGGGTATCGCCTGCAGATCCCGCGCATGTTCGCCGCGCTGATCCTGATCGCTATCACCGGCGTGATTATCTATGCCACAACCTCGCTGATCGCCCATCTGGCGCTGCGGAAATGGCACGAATCCGCGCTGAAACGGGAATAACGCATGCCCCTTCCTGCAATACCTGCCGGGCCTCTCTGGCTGACAAACCTGCGCGTGCCTGCTGCCTGTCTCGACGGTGGACATGGGCTGGTGACCACCGCACTGACCATCGCTGACGGCAAGATCGTCGAAGGCGCGTCTGGCACGGCTGAAATTGACATGGGCGGTGCGCTCGCTTTTCCCGCGTTCATCGACATGCACACGCATCTGGACAAGGGGCATATCTGGCCGCGCTCGGCCAATCCAGACGGCAGTTTTGAGGGGGCGCTGGGCGCAGTGCGCGCCGACGCCCAGGCAAATTGGTCTGCCGATGACGTGCGTGCCCGCATGGAATTCTCTCTGCGCTGCGCCTATGCCCATGGCACCCGGGCGATCCGCACGCATCTTGATAGCCACGCGCCCCAGGACGCGATCAGCTGGGGCGTTTTCCCCAAGGTCCGCGCCGAGTGGGCGGGCAAGGTGGAACTACAAGCCGCCAGCCTGAGTTCCTGTGACTACGCGCTGACGGACGAATTTCAGACGACAGCTGATTTGGTTGCCGGGGCAGGGGGTGTTCTGGGGCTTGTCACCTACCCGAACCCCGATCTGCAGGCTCAACTCGATGCGTTCTTTGCGGCCGCCGAGGCGCGCGGGCTCGCTGCCGACTTCCATGTCGACGAAACGATGGACCCAACCGTCAACACGCTGCGCGACATTGCCCAAACGGTCATCGATCGCGGTTTCGACCAGCCCGTCGTCGTCGGCCACCTCTGTTCCTTGTCCGTCATGGACGAAACCGAGGCGCTCCACACGCTTGACGTCGTGGCGCGCGCAGGGCTGCATGTGGTCAGCTTGCCCATGTGCAACATGTACCTGCAAGACCGGCATGCCGCACGGACACCGCGCAACCGTGGCATCACGCTGGTGCACGAAATGGCGGCGCGGGGGATCCCGGTCAGCTTTGCCTCCGACAACACGCGCGATCCTTTCTATGCATATGGCGACATGGACATGCTGGAAGTGATGCGCGAGGCCACGCGCATCGGCCATCTTGACCATTCCGTCGTGGACTGGACGCAGAGTTACCTGCAACACCCCGCTGCCGCCTGCGGGTTTGCCGCGCCCAGCCTCGCGCCGGGCGCGCCTGCCGATCTTGTCATCTGCAATGCGCGCAACTGGACAGAGCTTTTCGCCCGCCCGCAAACCGATCGCGTCGTCATCCGTGATGGCGTGCAAATCGACCGTACCTTGCCGGACTATGCCGAGCTTGATCACCTGATGGAGTTGTCATGAACATCGACGCCGCAATCGCCGCCCTGACCGATCAGGGCATCGACATCGACACCAAGCCTGCCAGCGTGAAATCCAAGAGCCGCGATTTCTTCTGGTACTCGCCGGTGCTGAAAGACCGCCTCGATCATGTCGTTGCCGATTTCGTGGCCACGCCGAAGTCTGAGGCAGAGGTGATCACCGTCCTGAAAACCTGCTACGCCCATGATGTGCCGGTCACGACCCGCGGCACGGGCACAGGTAACTACGGGCAAGCCATGCCGCTGGCGGGTGGCTGTATCCTGCACCTCAACCAAATGAACACGGTCAAGGAAATCCACCCGGGCCGCGTGATCTGCGAACCCGGCGTGTTGCTGAAAGAGCTCGACGCGGCCTGCAATGAAACCGGGCAGGAAATCCGCATGTATTCCTCCACCTGGGCCACGGCGACCATCGGTGGCTTCATAGCCGGTGGGTCTGGCGGGATCGGGTCTGTCCGCTGGGGCAGCTTGCGCGACCCTGGTAACATCATCCGCCTGCGCGTTGTGACGATGGAAGAAGAACCGCGTACGCTCGATATCACAGGCCACGACCTGCACCGCGTCAGCCACGCCTACGGCACCAATGGTATCATCACCGAGATCGAAATTCCCCTCGCCCCTGCCTATGACTGGAAGGGGATATTCCTGTCCTTCAAGGATTTCGACGAGGCGCTGCAATATAGCTATGACCTCGCGTCCTGCGACGGTCTGCTGATCAAACTCGCGACAGTGTTCGAAGCACCGATTGCCAAGGACTACTTCCAGCGCGTTGCGCCGCATGTGGAAGAAGGCGATGCGCTCGTCGCCCTGATGGTCGCCCCCCACGCCATGCCAGGGTGGGAGACGTTCACGGCAGACTATCCGGGTGCCAATACCATCTACATTCAAGGCGACACCGAATGGCCGCGCGACCCCGGCCTGGTGTTTGAATACGGCTGGAACCACACAACCCTGCGGGCGCTGAAGGTTGATCCGTCCATCACCTACCTGCAAATCGCCTATGGCACCGATGACCCGATCAAGCTGATCAAAGCGGTGAAGGATCGCCTGTCACCCGAAGTGCTGCAGCACGTCGAAGTCACCCGCATGAACGGCAAGGTCGCGATGGGCGGGCTGACATTGGTCAAGTTCACATCCGAAGAACGGCTGGATGAAATCGTTGCAATCCACGAAGAGATGGGCGCGATGAACTTCAATCCCCATCGTTACACTTTGGAAGAAGGCGGGCGGCAGGCCGTAGATGAACGTCAGCTGGAATTCAAACGCGAGGCGGATCCAAAGGGCCTTCTCAACCCCGGCAAAATGATCGCCTGGGATGATCCGGATTGGTCCTATGACCGCATGTATGCCTGGCCCGGCCTGCAACCCAAGACGGCGGCGGAGTAGATGCCGCGCGCGTTTGTCCTTTTCGCTCATCCGGTCCCAGAAAGCCTGAACGCCGCGGCGCATCAGGTTGTGGTTGACACGCTGAAGGGCAAGGGGTGGGAAGTTGATGATTGCGACCTTTATGCGGAAGAGTTCAACCCGGTTCTCAGCCGGAAAGAGCGCGAGGATTACCACGACACGGCCATTAACACCGCGCCAGTGCAGGCGTATGTTGATCGGTTGCGCGCAGCGGATGCCTTCATCCTCTGCCATCCGATCTGGAACTTCGGCTACCCTGCGATCCTCAAAGGTTTCTTTGATCGGGTGATGCTGCCGGGTGTCGCTTTTGACCTGCAGGACGGCAAGATCGCTGCCTGCATGAACAACATCCGCAAGATCGCCGCAGTCACCACCTATGGCGCCACCCCGATGCGGGCGTTCCTTGCGGGTGACCCGCCAAAGCGGATTTTCAAACGTGCGGTCTGGGGCACGATCCGCCCTGAAAAGATGCGCTACATCGCCCAATACGATATGAACAACATCACACCCGAAGGCTGCAAAGCCTTCCTCGCCCGGGTGCAAAAGGAGATGGAGGCATTCTGACATGCGCGTGCTGGTCGTCTATTGTCACCCACGCGAAGGATCATTCAACGCTGCCGTCCGCGACACGGTGCTGGAACGGCTGAAGGCCGCCGGTGCCGAGGTGCGTTTGCATGATCTCTATCGCGAGGGGTTCCAGCCGGTTCTCACGACAGAAGAGTGGACGGGGTACGAGGACTGCCCCAAGAATCAGGAACCCGTGGCCGATCAGGTGGCCGATGTTGCGTGGTGCGACACGCTCATCTTCATCTACCCGACATGGTGGTACGGGCTGCCCGCGATGTTGAAAGGCTGGCTTGACCGGGTTCTGTTGCCGGATGTCGCCTTCATCATGCCGAAGGTGGAGGACGAAAACATCAAACCGGGCTTGCACCACATCACGCGCATGGGCGTCTTCACCACTTGTGGGGCGAGCCGCTGGCTGACCTTCTTCATCGGCGCACCCGGCAAACGAACGCTGATGCGGGGCGTGGGGCTGCTTCTCGCGCCGCGGACACGCAAGGTCTTTGCGGCGCATTACCTGATGGACAGCGCAAAGGAACCCGCATTGAAGGCGCATCTGGCCAAAGTCGCCACGAAGGTCGACAAGCTGACGGGCTACCGGTCAAGCCTCGAACCGCAGGCACAAACGCAATGAGCCGTTATTGGATTGACTACCCCGCGACTGACCTGAAGATCGACCCGGATAAGACGATTGCGATCCTGCCTACGGCAGCGGTGGAACAACACGGTCCGCACTTGCCGGTTGGCGTCGATACGATGATCAATCAGGGCCTTTGCGATCTGCTGGTGGAGCGTTGCCCGGATGATCTCGATATCCGCCTCTTGCCCATCATGGCTGTCGGTAAGTCCAATGAGCATATTTATGCGCCCGGCACGCTCACCCTGTCGGCTGAAACGGCCCTCCGGGCATGGACCGAAATCGGCCTGTCTGTTGCGCGTGCTGGCGTGCGCAAGATGCTGATCGTCAACAGCCATGGCGGCAATACTGACCTGATCTCGATCATATCGCGCGAGCTGCGGGTGCAGGCTGGGATGTATTGCGTGCGCATGGGCTGGGGCGCTGGCGGCGTGCCAGAGGGTGTCTATAGCCCACAGGAAATGGCGCAGGGGATCCACGGCGGCGACAATGAAACCTCACTGATGCTGCACTTCCGGCCTGACACGGTGGATATGTCCAAGGCGCAGGATTTCCGCTGGACGCATGACCAAGGCGATATCCCACCTGTTGGTGCAATCGCCCATGGCTGGGTTGCGTCTGACGTGAACCCCGCAGGCGTGGCGGGTGAGGCGCATCTGGCAAGCGCTGAAAAGGGTCGGAAGACTGCCGAAGCCTATGTGACCCATGTCATTGATATATTGCGAAAAATTGCGGCGCAGGATGTGTCCAGTTTCCAGCCTGTGCATCCAGGCTAGTGCGACCCGGGCGCCTTATGTTGCGCCTGCCGCACCTCCGATCATTTTTGCAAGGCAAGCAGGATCAAAGCGATAGCTGCTCAATCAGCTCCGCCTTGGAAATCTCTGCCTTCGCAACCTCGCATTTCATCGCTCCGCGCTCCATCACATAGATCCGGTCCGCCATGCCGTAGGCGAAGTCAGCGTTCTGTTCGACCAACACAATTGCCATTTCACCACGGCCACGCAGTTGCTGCAGGGCATCGCCGATCTGCTGAATAATATTCGGCTGGATCCCTTCGGTGGGTTCATCCAATAGCAAGACCTTGGGCCGCGTGATCAGCGCCCGGGCGATGGCCAGTTGTTGTTGCTGGCCGCCCGATAGATCACCGCCGCGTCGCGATTGCATTTCGTTCAACACCGGGAACAGGTCAAAGATTTCGTTCGGGATGGCGTGTTCTGTTTTCGGCAGGCATGCAAAGCCTGTTTCAAGGTTCTCCAGCACCGTCATCATCGGAAAGACCTCGCGGCCCTGCGGGACATAGGCAATACCTGCACGGGCCGCTTCATAGGCACTGGGGCGGTCAAGCGAGGTGTCAGCAACCGCAAGACTGCCGCTGCTAAAGGGGTGGCGACCCGCGACAGCCTTGAGAAAGCTTGTCTTGCCGACCCCGTTGTTGCCCATCAACGTAGTGATCTGGCCCGCCTTTGCAGAGAGCGAGACATCAAACAGGATCTGGCTCTGCCCGTACTTCAGGCTCAGGTTTGCGACCTCAAGCATGGCCGCGACCCAGATAGACGTCGATGACTTTTTGGTTGGCGGTCACGTGATCAAGGCTGCCTTCGGCCAGCACCGATCCCTCATGCAAGACGGTCACTTTGCACCCCAGTCTTCGGACAAATTCCATGTCATGTTCCACAACCACAACCGCCCGCGTCTTTGCGGCCTCGCGCAGGATGTCTGTCGTCTTTTCACGCTCTTCCACTGTCATGCCGGCCGCTGGTTCATCGACAAGCAGCAAACGCGGCTGTTGCGCCAAAAGCATGCCGATTTCCAGCCACTGCTTTTGCCCATGGCTCAACTCACCCGCAATCCGGGTCAGGTGATCCGTCAGGCCAATCTGTTCGGCGATCGCCTCGATACGTTCACCATTGGCCTTCGTCCTTTTGTGCAGAAGCACCGCGAAGGGGCCGCGCGGGTTCTTCAGCGCCATGGCAAGGTTCTGCCGCACGGTTTGGTCTTCAAACACGGTTGGTTTTTGAAACTTGCGCCCGATCCCTTCCATCGCGATGTCACTCTCGGACATGCCAAGAAGGGAGATGTTTCTTTCCCCCCAGGTGACGGTGCCTTCGTCCGGCTTTGTCTTTCCGGTCACGATGTCCATGAAGGTGGTCTTTCCGGCCCCGTTGGGGCCGATGATTGCGCGCAATTCGGCTTCGGCGAACTGGACGGACAAGTTGTTGATTGCC
This sequence comes from Pseudomonadota bacterium, assembly GCA_039821425.1. Lineage (GTDB taxonomy): Bacteria > Pseudomonadota > Alphaproteobacteria > Rhodobacterales > Rhodobacteraceae > Yoonia. The sequence continues at coordinate 14,322 of JBCBOD010000006.1, read as the reverse complement.
CGAAACCCGTCAAAAGTGACCGAGACGCCAGAGACCTCTAACAACGTGTTCATGATGGTTTCCTCACCAGCCTGTCAAAAAGGCCGCCAATCCCTTTGGGAAAGAAGAGCGTGACCGCCACAAAGCTCAGGCCCAGCAGAACCAGCCACCAGTCTGTCCATTTGATCGTGTAGAAGCCCAGCGGCACATCGGGCGCGCCGCCACCGGTGAACCAGCTGGAGAGGAGAGAGACAAACGCAGCCCCGATCACCGCCCCGTAGAGCCGCCCACGACCGCCAATGGCGACCCAGACAGCCAGATAGATGGAGGCAATGGGCGCAATCTCACCGGGGTTGATGATGCCTGCCTGCGGATAGTAGAGCGCACCCGCGATGCCAGAGACGATGGCCGTGATCGTGAAGATGAAGAGCTTATAGCTTTCCACATGGTAGCCCAGAAACCGCACACGCGCCTCGTTGTCCCGGATGCCCTTGATCACACTTCCCATCTTGCCGGACACTACCCAGGCGAAGAACACATAGCCCAGCCCAAGCGCCAAGGCTGACGCCCAGAAGAACACGATTGAGATCACTGCCTGCGATGTCTGCTCATACCCGGGGATGTTCTGCAGCCCTGACAGCCCGTTGTTGCCGCGCAGGCCGCTGTCGTTCTGAAAAAGGTAGAGCGCCAGTGCGAGTGTCATCGCCTGGGTCAGGATCGACAGGTAAACCCCTGTCACGCGGCTACGGAATGCCAGCCAGCCAAAGACAAACGCCAGGAGCCCGGGCACCAGAATGATCATAAGCAGCTGGAGAAACAGGCTATCGGCAAAGCCCCAGATCAGCGGGAATTCAGAGCTGCCGACGACCCCGAAGATCTGTGTGCCGATGGCGTCTGACACCTCTTGCGGGGTGGGTGGCAGGGGCTGACCTGCCAGGCTTTCCAAGACGATGATTTCCGTCCGGGCGTACATCAACCACATCCCGATGGCATAGCCACCGATGCCGAAAAAGGCGAAGTGGCCAAGGCTGAGAATGCCGCAATACCCCCAGACCACATCCATCGCGACCGCGACCAGACACAGGCACAGTGTCTTGCCCAACGTCTTGACAAAGCTGGTCGAAATCAGCGCGACGCCTGTCACCTCGGACAAGAGCGTCACCACCAGTGTGAAGATTGACAGTGCCAGCAAAAACCAGATCACGGATGGGTTTTGCGAGAGAAACGTTTTGCCCATGGGATCAGTCCGCAGCCGCCCGCCCCTTCAGGGCGACAATGCCCTTGGGACGGAATTGAATGAAGAGGATGATGAAGAGAATCATGTAGGTCTGTGCCGCCAGCGTGTTTGACGGGTTCAGCCATTCGATCCCCTTTTGCAGACCACCGATCAGGCCAGCCCCGGCGAGCGTGCCAAACACGCTGCCAACCCCGCCGACGACCACGGTCATGAAGGACTGCACGATATAGGCCTGTCCCATTTCTGATGTGACCTGCGCAAACAGGCCAATCGCGACACCGGCGATCCCCGCGATCCCGGACCCCAGACCGAAGGTCATCATGTTGATCCGGTCCGGGTTGATCCCCATCGAGGACGCCATGCCGGGGTTCTGTGTCACCGCCCGCACCTCGAGCCCCAGTCGCGTGCGTCGCAGCACATAGACGATCAAGGCAAGGAAGATCAGCGCAAGCACGAAGATGGCGATGCGAATGTAGCTGATTGCGATGACGTCGTTGAAAACGAGTGCGCCATCGAGCCAGCCCGGCGAGGTCAGCGGGCGCGCCTGCGTTCCGAAGATGTTTTTCGCGAGCTGCTGCAAGGCAATGGAAATCCCGAAGGTCGCGAGCAGTGTCTCCAACGGGCGATGGTAAAGATGACGGATCACCAGCCGCTCCATCGCGACACCGGCCCCGAAGGTGACGGCAAAGGCAAGTGGCAGTGCGATGATGATCGACAGCGTATAGTCGGGCACGAAAAGCTGGACGACATAGCCGGTGTAGGCGCCCATCATGATAAATTCGCCATGGGCCATGTTGATGACCCCCATCACACCAAAAGTGATGGCCAATCCGATAGCGGCCAGAAAGTAGATCGAGGCCAATGACAGGGCATCAAGACCCAGGTCGGCGGCCTGGCTTAGGGCGACTTTTGTCTCGATGGCATCCAGCGAGGCGCGGGCGGCATCGGTGATCTGCGCCTCTGGCTCTACGTAAGACAGATAGAAGATATGCGCGTCCAATGCGGCTGCCTGTTCATCCGCTGTCACCATTGGCGGCACAGTGCCGGCATCTGCCAAAACCTGGTAGGCGGCGATGCGCGCGGCCTGTGAATTCAATGTCGCAACCGGGGCGCCGCCGACCGCGTCATCGACGATGTTGGCGATCAGTGCTTCACGGATGTCAGCATCACTCACAACAGCAGGCGCAAGATCAGCGGCCACAAGCTGGGCGTAGGCCTCTGCCTCAGATAGATCGACGCCGGGGGTGAGGATCGATGCGACGTTGGCGTCGTCAGGCAAACGCGCGGCGACATTGGGTTCAGTCGCGAGGATCTTGTTCAGCACCGCACGTGTGTCGACTGACAGATCGCTTCCGAGGTTTTCGATGGCCTGAATGCGTTCTTCTGCTGTTGGGGCAAAGCTCGCTTGCAGCAGGCCGACAAGACGTTCCTTTGTCGCCAGCAGTGCAGGGTCTTCTTCGCCGTCCACCGATGCGGCCAGAGGGGCCAGCTGACTGGCGTCCATGCTCCGCGCAATTGCGTCAACAGCGGCCTGCCGTTTGGCAATATCCGGATCGGAAAGCTGGAATTGCACCAGCACATCGCCGATCGCGCGGCGCACGCCGCCGTTGGGGCGGGACTCGGACACCGCGACGTCATCGGTGGCGCCAACAACTTCACCCGTATCGAGATCAATAAGCGTCCCATCCGCATTTCGAAAGAATAGGCCGTCTTCCTCGCGCTGCACAATCTCTCTGTCGCGCCAGGCTTCGAGGAAGGGGACGGCCTGAGGCAACTCACTCGCCACCAGATCATCAAGGAAGACACCGACAGTGCGGCGGCCGGGTTTGGCCACCTCGTCGGAGTGGGTCTGAAGGACGGATTGCAGGGTCTGGGCCGTCACGGCCGCAGGCAAAGTAAGACACAGGGCAAGTGCCATGAGCAGTGTTCGGAGCATGGTCGGGAAGGCCTGTTCTTCAGCATGTTGGATGCGCGGGCAGGTCGCCCGCGCATCCATTTGATCTTAGTAGTTCGAGGTCAGCTGGACGCAGGTCTCGGTCTCGGTGTTGTACATCCCGCAGCCAAGTTCCTGCCAATCGGACATCAGCACGGCGCTTTCGGGCAGGTAGTCTGTCCATGCATCGCCTGGAACTTCTGCGGTCTGGCTGATGATGTCGAACTGGCCGTCTGCTGTGATCTCACCAATCAGGACTGGCTTGGCCAGGTGGTGGTTTGGCAGCATCACCGCGGTCCCGCCTGTCAGGTTCGGGAACTCCTGCCCGTACATGGCTTCACGAACAGCGTCGACGTCCGTAGTGCCAGCGTCGGTCACGGCGTTCACCCACATGTTGAAGCCGATGTAGTGGGCCTCCATTGGGTCGTTGGTGACACGCTCGTCGCCCATTTTCGCCTTCCAGGCTGTGACCCATTCGTCGTTCAGCTCGGATTCAGCGGACTGGAAGTAGTTCCAAGCGGCCAGGTGACCGACAAGGTTGGTTGTGTCGAGGCCCGAAAGCTCTTCCTCACCAACAGAGAATGCGACCACCGGAATGTCGTCAGCAGAGATGCCTGCCGCTGCTAGTTCCTTGTAGAAGCCGATGTTTGCGTCACCGTTGATGGTGGAGATCACGCCAACCTGCTTGCCGTCAGCACCCAGTGCTACGACGTCAGCAACAATGGTCGCCCAGTCAGAGTGACCGAAGGGGGTATAGTTGACAAAGATGTCTTCGGCCGGAATGCCATTATCCTGAAGGTAGGCTTCGAGGATGTTGTTCGTTGTCCGCGGGTAGACATAATCTGTCCCAAGCAGCGCGAACTTCTCTACGCCAAGCTCTTCGAGGAAATAGTCGGTGGCGGGAATGGCCTGCTGGTTTGGTGCAGCGCCGGTGTAAAAGACGTTGCGAGAGCTTTCTTCGCCCTCGTACTGGACCGGATAGAACATCAGGCCGTTCAGCTCTTCCAGAACGGGCAGCGCGGATTTGCGCGACACGGATGTCCAAGAGCCAAAGATCACATCAACTTCCGACACGGTCAGAAGCTCGCGCGCCTTTTCCGCAAAAAGCGGCCAGTCGGATGCCGGATCAACAACGACAGCCTCGATTTCGCAGCCCAAAAGACCGCCAGCAGCATTCTGGTTCTCGATCAAGAGCTCCATCGTGTCTTTCAGCGTGGTTTCCGAGATTGCCATGGTGCCGGACAAAGAGTGCAAGACACCTACTTTGATCGGATCATCACAAGCAAATGCAGCTGTCGACGACAGAAGCCCAGCAGTAACAAGTGAGGCAAGGGGGAGGAGTTTAGCCATATATTCAGTCCCAAATTGTGCCGTGGTTCTTTTGACGTTTTCAAAACACGCGCACACGCACTTTGAATTCCGTCTCAGACTACTTATCTGCGCCCCACAGCAGTGATGTTGTCGTCTCGCGGGGATACTATCTGCCAGGATGGGCCCTGCGGGACGTTTCAGTGCCCTGTGCGGGCAGGCGAAGCAAGACACAGCACCTGCGACATTGCTACAAAGCGAACTGGTGATTGGCGTTTGAGGCTAAAGAGCGCCCAGTTATCGGACAGAATTGCCGCGTTTGCTGAATTTATGAGCGGTTTGTTCAGCGGGGTGCCTGAGTGGCGCGTCCTTACTCGCGCTAGGCCACCGATTGATCTGCAAGTCAGGCAAACGAACTGGGTGGCTGCATGTGCCGCTACCGCGATGCGGCGCTAGCTGAACTATCTAGGAAAAATGGTGGGCGACCCTGGAATCGAACCAGGCGTGAGTCGCCTCGAGGGAGTTACAGTCCCCTGCCACACCTTGCGGCCTGTCGCCCACTGACGGGCTGATTACCTGTGGGCCTATGGGCCGTCAACCGCAAAATCATGGGCTGGGGCAGCCCTTCACAGTGGCGGAAATTCCGGCTATCGCGGGGCGGTTGCAGGGCAGGGGCATGAGATGAAAAAGCCAAAGTGGGTTATCGCCAAGGAACAGGCAAAACGGGTCGCTGCCAGCGAAACGGTCTGGCTCTTTGGCCTGCATGCGGTGCGGGATGCGCTGCAAAACCCGCGGCGCGACAAGCGGCGCCTTGTGGTCACCCGCAATGCGCTCGAACGGCTGGGCGATGTGGTCGCGCAGAGCGGGCTCACGCCCGAAATCTCGGACCCGCGCAAGTTTGCAGCGCCGCTTGATCCGCAATCGGTGCATCAGGGTGCTGCTTTGGAAGTACGCCCGCTCGATTGGGGCGGATTGCCGGAACTGGCTGGCGGTGAAGGGCCGATGCCGCCACGCGTGGTGCTGCTCGACCGTGTAACGGACCCGCATAACGTCGGTGCGATCCTGCGCTCGGCGGAAGTGTTCGGTGCGCGGGCCGTTGTGGCCGTGCATCGACACGCGGCCCCGGAAACCGGGGCATTGGCAAAGACGGCGAGTGGGGCGCTGGAACGGCAGCCTTATGTCCGTGTTCGCAACCTTGCTGACGCGATCACGTCGTTACAAGAGATGGGCTATCTGGTGCTGGGACTGGATGGCGAGGCCGATGCCAGTATCGAGACGGCCGTCGCAGGCAAGCGCGACCGGGCTGTTGCCATCGTACTGGGCGCCGAGGGGCCGGGCCTGCGCGAAAAAACCCGCGAAACCTGCGACGCGTTGGTCAAGATCCCCGCCGCGGCGCAATTTGCCTCACTCAACGTCTCAAATGCCGCCGCGGTCGCCCTATATGCAGTCAGAGACGAAACAACGGACTGATCCATGGCTGCCACGAAAATCGCGACCTGCTGCTACTGCGGCACCAAAGCGGCGCTGGTTCTGCGCGGGAAGACGTCGCACGAGTTGACATGTGGCAACTGTGGCGCGCCGCTGCGTGCGATGAAAGTGTTACCGAAATCCAAAACGGCGAACCACAAGATCGACAGGGACAACGTGCGTCCTTCCGAACGCCGACGTGGGGAACAGCGGCCAGACTACCGCGACTACAAGTATAAAAAACGCAAGAAGCCAAAGGGCTTGCGCCGCAAAGTGATGTCTGAGTTTTGGGATTTCGTCGAGGACGTCGTGGATGAAATCTTTGATTGAGATCTGTAACCGGATTTCACGCCTGAGCGAGGTGGCTAGGCAGACCGCACTCAGGTAGGCACATTCACTGGGCAACGCATCGAGAGCCCCTGGAATGTTCACCCGCCGTCATCTTTTGCAGTTTCTGTTGATCGCACCCCTTGCGACACCGGCGCTTGCCGAGCGGTCGCGGGTGGTGACGCAGAACGGCATGGCGCTGCATGGCTATGACCCCGTCAGCTACTTCAATGCCAGTGGCCCGCTTGACGGGCAGAACGCCCACCGGCTGATGTGGCACAACGCGATCTGGCGCTTTGCCAGCGCGCGCAACCAGATGATTTTTGAGCATGACCCCCACGCCTTCGCGCCGCAGTATGGCGGCCACTGCGCGATGGCCATGACCTCTGGCGCCTTGTCCGACATCACCCCGGAGGCCTGGGCGTTGTACGATGGCAAGCTCTATCTGATGCATTCAACGCTGGCCCGCGACCGCTGGGTACGCCAACCAGACCAGTTTGTTGCCGAGGCGGATGCCCATTGGCCAAGTGCCCTGACGTTGTGATCACATTTGCCGGAGCGGACTTCATTGCAGGCAAGCCGGTCACCACATTTTCACCATAGCGCTGCTTTGGAACTGGCGCGCTATATCTCACTGTCCCTCGTTCCACACCTTGCGCCCGGATAATCCGGGCGCTTTTTTGTTAATCGTTAAGGCGCAAAGGAGGCTGCAGTGAGCACGATAGATTCACTTTTGGAAACAATTTTCCAACGGACGCGAACAATTGCCGTGGTCGGCTACTCCGCCAAGCCCGAACGCCCCAGTCACTACGTCTCGGCATTTCTCAAACAGAAGGGATACCGCGTCATTCCGGTCAACCCTGGCCTTGCGGGGCAGGGATTTCTGGGTGAACGTGTCTATCCCGATCTGAGTTCGGTTCCGGATGATGTCGACATGGTGGATATTTTTAGGCGGTCCGAGGACGTGCCATCCGTTGTATCACAGGCTTTGGCGCGATGGGACAACCTGCAGACGATTTGGATGCAGCTGGGGATCAGACACGCCGAAGCCGCAAGAATTGCGGGCGAGCGCGGCGTTGATGTGGTCGAGGACAGATGCCCTATGATTGAGTATCCACGGCTGATGAGTTCATCTTGAGTTAAAGTTTCCGCCCGGTTTCGGACACATTGCGGGCGCACTTCAGCCATGAAGAATAATATTATCTTTTCATCGGTTGGAACGATTCTGCTGAACGGGCGTTAACGGTCCAACATACTGAGTTTCCGGTAATGATTGTTACGGTTCGCTAAAGGTTAATCCTGGGCGTACGGGTCAAATTTGACGATCTTGTCGTTTGACTGTCTGCGTCTGCGAACTCTTTATGGTCAGGTTACGAGACGAGTTTTCTGTTGCTGCCAAATCTTGCCAACGCTCGGATCAGTCATGGAAGAAACCCGGATCATCAACCCTGAGGAGACTTACGACGTCGTCGTGCCGTCCCTTCCTGAAGGGACTCTGCTTGAAGGGGGGAAGTTCCGGATTGAGCGTCAAGTGGGCGCTGGTGGCTTCGGGATTACCTATCTGGCCACCGATGTCTTTTTGAACCGCGCTGTCGTGATCAAGGAATGCTATCCCGAGGCGTTCTGCCTGCGGTTCGGCAATGATGTCCGGGTCAGCTCGCCGAAGTTTGAGGCACAGTATAGCAAGACCGTGCAGATGTTCATGCTGGAGGCGCGGAGCATCGCGAAGATGCGCCACCCCAATATCGTGACCGTCCACCACGTCTTTGAGGAAAACGCGACCGCCTATATGGTGCTCGACATGATCCACGGCCGCGATCTGGCCGATATCATTGATGATGAGGATGATGTTCTGAGCCCCGATCAGGTGCGTGAGATCGCCGTCAAAACGCTGGATGCGATTGATCTGGTGCACAAGAACGATCTGCTTCACCGCGATATCTCGCCTGACAACATTCTGCTGGACAAATGGGGCAGCCCGACGCTGATCGATTTCGGCGCGGCGCGTGAAGATGCGAGCAAGAAAACGAACGACGTCTCCACCATGCTTGTGGTGAAAGATGGCTACTCACCCCATGAATTCTACGTCACAGGTGGCAAGCAAGGCCCGTCCAGTGACCTCTACGCGCTTGGCGCGACGCTCTATCACCTGATTTCGCGCGAAGCGCCGCCCAACAGCCAAGATCGCGTAGCGACGATGGCGAGCGGGGATGAGGACCCGTTTGTGCCGCTCACCGGGCGGTTCCCACAGTATGAGAAGGCGTTCCTCGAAGCGATCGACCGGGCAATGTCCGTCGCGCCAAAGGACCGCGTGCAATCCGCAAAAGAATGGCTGACCCTGATCGAGCAGGACAGCAAGATGGTCAAGATGGTGCAGATACCGGAAAGCCGGAGCCTGACCAAATCGCTAAGCCAGTTGATCGAAGAGACCAACAAGCACGTGTTCAGCGAGTTGACTGAACCCCAGCCCGAAGCGGCAAAGCCAAAGCAACAGCCTGCCAACAACAAGAGCCGCCCGGAGTGGGTGGAAGAGTTCAATCGCGAAACGCTGGAATTCGCCGAGCGCAAGAAGGCCGAAGAACGTGCCGCTGCAGAGGCCGCCCGTCAGAAAGAGCTTGCACGCTGGGCCGAAGAGCAGCGCCTTGCCAAGCAGCAGGAAGAGGAAGAGCAACGCCGGATCGCGGAAGAGCTGCGCAAGGCGGCTCAGGAAGAAGAGCAGAAGGTGACGTCGAAAGGGTTGTTCACCTGGGTGACGAAGTCAGCCTAGGTTTTGCGTCCAGCCTTCTCGGAGATGCCGGACTGGCCTTGCCGCGCTTCCAGCTCTGACATCACATCCGCCAAGTCAACATCACGTGCGGCCAGCATGACAAGCAGATGATAGAGCACATCTGCCGCCTCTGACGTCAGCCGCGCGCGGTCCCCTTTGACCGCTTCGATGATCGCTTCAACCGCTTCTTCCCCAAATTTCTCCGCGCATTTCTCGGGGCCGTTGGACAACAGCTTTGCCGTCCAACTGCTTTCAGGGTCAGCACTTTTGCGGGCGGCAATGATCTGGGCGAGCTCATCTAATGTCATGTTAGCCTTACCGGGATGCCTGCCGCGGCCATATGCGCCTTGGCTTCGCCAATCGTGTAGGTGCCGAAGTGGAAGATGGAGGCGGCAAGGACCGCGGAAGCACCGCCCTCTGTCACGCCCTCAACAAGGTGATCTAACGTGCCAACCCCACCTGAGGCAATGACCGGCACGTCGACTGCATCGGAAATTGCGCGGGTCAGAGGCAGGTTGAACCCTGCCTTGGTCCCGTCGCGGTCCATCGAGGTCAGCAGGATTTCCCCCGCGCCCTTCTCGACGACGGTCCGCGCGAATTCTACCGCATCGATCCCCGTCGCGCGGCGCCCGCCGTGGGTGAAGATCTCCCACCGGCCTGGCTCTACCGTCTTGGCATCAATCGCCACGACAATGCACTGTGAGCCAAAGCGCATCGCGGCCTCGGACACGACATTAGGGTTGGCAACAGCGGCGGAGTTGAAGCTGACCTTGTCCGCGCCTGCCAGCAGCAGGTTGCGCACATCATGGTGCGTCCGCACGCCGCCGCCGATGGTCAGTGGCATAAAGCACTGCTCTGCCGTGCGGGTCGCGAGATCGAACATCGTGCCGCGGTTTTCTTCGGTCGCCATGATGTCGAGAAAACACAATTCATCCGCGCCCGCCGCATTGTAGGCAATCGCAGCATCCACCGGATCGCCTGCGTCCACCAGGTCGACGAAGTTCACACCTTTGACCACGCGGCCTTCGGCCACGTCGAGACAGGGGATGATGCGGGTTTTCAACATGAATGTCTTCTAGGCGGGTGGCCGGGTCACGGCAAGCGTCCGTGTTGTTTGCGTATTTTTGGCGAGATGATGGTGCAGGTCAGTTCAAGGCCTCCAACGCACCCCCCAAATCAATCGCCCCGTCATAAAGTGCGCGGCCCGAAATCGCGCCGGAGATCACGCCGGTGTCCCGCAGCGCAATCAGATCATCCAGCGATGACACGCCGCCAGAGGCGATCACTGGAATATCGACAGCACGGGCGAGTGCGGCTGTGGCGCCAATGTTCGGCCCTTTCATCGCACCGTCGCGCAGGATGTCGGTGTAGATGATGGCGGCGATGCCTGCGTCCTCGAAGGATTTGGCGAGGTCGGTGACCATCATATCTGTCTCCTCGGCCCAACCACGCGTCGCGACTTTGCCGTTGCGGGCATCCAGCCCAACGGCGACCTTTCCAGGAAAGGCCTTGGCCGCCTCGCGCACCAGATCAGGGTTTTCCACCGCGACAGTGCCCAGGATCACACGGGCGAGGCCCTTGTCCAGCCAGCGTTCAATGGTCGCCATGTCACGGATGCCGCCGCCCAACTGGGCCGGTACGTCACAGGCCGCAAGGATGGCCTCGACCGGGGCGGCGTTGACGGGCTCCCCCGCAAAGGCACCGTTCAGATCCACCAGATGCAGCCATTCGCAGCCCGCCGCGACAAAGGCCTTGGCCTGGGCTGCCGGGTCATCGTTGAACACGGTCGTCTGGTCCATATCACCATGTACCAACCGCACGGCATTTCCGTCTTTGAGGTCAATCGCGGGGTAGAGGATCATGGCGCACCTTTTGCTTTTGCGTTCATCTGGCACGGGCCGTCCACGATTGCAAACGACTGGTTCGACCCAACGTCAGTCTTGATTGCACGGGCGTGCGCTGGGCATGATCTGGTCAGTTTTCGGGAGGAGAAATCATGAAGAAACTCGCACTGGCCGCCGCAGCCGTCCTGGCGATGACCGGCGCTGCATATGCTGAACCGCTTTTGGGCACCTGGCAGACATCGCGCGATGACAACGGCAACTTCGGCCATATTGAGGTTGCACCATGCGGCGCGGCACTTTGCGGCACGCTGGTACGGTCCTATGACGCCAACAACAACCAGATGGACTCGGAAAACATCGGGATTCAGATCATCTCTGAAACTGTGGCGCAGGGCGGTGGTGAATACCGGGGCAAGGTGTTTTCGCCTGACCGGGGCCGCACCTACAATTCACGCCTGCGCCTGACAGGCAATCAGTTGGCCGTCTCTGGCTGCGTCTTCGGGATTTGCCGCGACGGCGGGACATGGGTGCGCGTGCAGTAATCCGACCGTCAAGAACGGTTGTGGGGCGCGTCATCAAACGCGCCCTTTTCGTCAGCGCAGCCCGGTTTCTTCCAGAAGGCCGAGCCGCTTGGCTTCAAAATAGTACCCGCGCGCGTACCAGCTGACCGCCGCCGCCTCATCCCCGCCAGAGACGAGCCATGCACCGCGCAGGTACCGCCCGGCGTAGATTAGGTTGGTTTCGGCATCGAGCAGGCCTTCTGGTGATCCGCGGTAGCCCATGCTGGCCGCTGTCTGTGGATGGATTTGCATTAGCCCCATGTAGGGCCCGTTGCGGGCGGCGGGGTTGTGGGTGCTTTCGCGCACGATGACCCGATGCAACAAGGTGACCGGGATGCCGTGAACATCCGCGTATCGGTTGATCAGCGCGCGCAGTTCCGGCGTTTCATTCGGGTAAAGCGGGATGTTGTCGGCGGCCCGGCTGACGGGTTGCGAGGATGTGCTTTCACGGCGGCGGCTGCACGCGCCAGTGGCAACGGCAGCCAGCGCCAGTATCAGATGGCGACGGTTCATGGGGTGGTCCTGCTCTGTGTTTTCTTTGCGCTGAGTGTCGGGCGAACAGCGCCGCTATTCAATAGCGCCGACGTCCCGTCAGGGTGTCCACTGCAGAAAGTTGCCGATCATCCGCAGGCCGGCGGCCTGGCTTTTCTCTGGATGGAACTGCGTGCCGATCATCGTATCCCGCCCAATGATCGCAGTGACAGCGCCGCCATAGTCGACATGGGCCAGTCTTTCGCCGGGATCTGTGACCTCCATCGCGTAGGAATGGACGAAATAGGTGTGATCCCCTGTCGCGATTCCTTCCAGCACGGGGTGCGGGGTGTCGATGATCAGGTCGTTCCAGCCCATGTGGGGGACCTTTAGCGCAGGGTCGACTGGCGTGATGCGGCGGATATCACCGGCGACCCATCCGAAGCCCGGCGTTTCTTCATATTCATGACCCGTGGTCGCCATCATCTGCATGCCCACACAGATGCCCATGAAAGGGCGCGCGCGCGTGGTAACGGCCTCGGTGATCGCTTCGGCAAGCCCGGTGCGCGCATAAAGCTCTTCCCGGCAGTGGGGGAAGGCACCATCGCCCGGCAAGACCACGCGGTCGGCCTGTGCCACGACATCCGGGTCCGACGTCACAACGATCGGGCCAGCACTCACTTCTGCCGCCATCAGCTCAAACGCCTTCTGGGCAGAGTGCAGATTGCCGCTGTCGTAATCGACGAGCGCGGTTGTCATAGGCTGCCCTTGGTTGACGGGATGGCGTCCGCCTTGCGTGGGTCGGTTTCAACCGCTTCGCGCAGGGCGCGCGCAACCGCTTTGAACGCGGCCTCGGCGATATGGTGCGCGTTGAAGCCGTGCAGCTTGTCGATGTGCAGCGTAATACCACCATGGGTGCTGAGCGCCTGAAAGAACTCGCGCACCAGTTCAGTGTCGAACGTGCCGATCTTGCCGAACGGCAGGTCGAGATTGCAGATCAGATAGGGGCGGGCAGAGAGATCTAGCGCGCAGCGCACCTGCGCGTCATCCATCGCCAAATGACAGCTGCCATAGCGGCGGATGCCGCGCTTGTCGCCTAGCGCTTCTGTCAGGGCTTGGCCTAGCGCGATGCCCACATCCTCCACCGTGTGGTGATCATCAATATGCAGATCACCAGTCGCACGGATGGTCATGTCGATCAGCGCATGGCGTGACAGCTGATCCAGCATATGGTCAAAGAAGCCCACACCGGTCTGGTTGTCGTAGGTGCCTGTGCCATCGAGATCGATGGTGACCGTGATATCCGTCTCGGCGGTCTTGCGCGTGATCGTTGCTGTCCGCATGGGTCGCGTTCCTTGATTTTCTCGTTGCTCTATAGGGGGTTCGCTGTGGCGGGCCAAGAGCGGCGCGCGGGCAGTGTGACTTTTCAGCAAAATTTAAGGGTTGGATTCGTAGTGTCACCGGGTGCTGCCACCAATCAGGAGAATCCGATGAAAGCCCTTATCCTTCGTGCGGACCCGGACGCGTCCGTCGCCACCGCCCATGCCTTGACCGAGAAAGGTTTTCAGGTGCTCTGCCTGCAATCTCAGACCGTGGCGCATGCGCTGATCCGGATTGATACGCTCGATCTTCTGGTGATGGAGGAAGAGGTTGGCGGGCAACTGACCCATGCGATTGCCCTCTCGGCTGAACGGCGCAATCCGGGGATCAGCGCAATCCTGATGACGGATCGCGCCAGCGCAGAGATCGACGAACTCTATGAACTTGTCCCAAGTGTTTACGCGCTGGTCGGAACAGAAACGCCACCAGCTTTGCTCGCGCAATTGGCGCAGTCCGCCACTGCGGATATGGCCGATAGGGCCGCGCGCCTTGTCGCACAGGCGCAGGCAGAGGCAAAGATTGCCGCGGAAGCGGCGCCAATCGTTGTCGATGAAGTGACGCCGCCCGAAGAAGTGGAGCAAGAACCAGAGCTGCCGCCGCTTGTCTTGTCAGACGCAATGCGGCCCGACGATGACGAAGGGTCCGGTTCCCCGGAACCTGCGCCGCAACTGCCTGCCTTCATCAGGCAACGTCTGCAGGACGTGCAGCCGGCACCAGAGACAGAGATCATCCGTGTCGATGCGCCACAGCGGGTCGATGATGCGGTCCTCGCCAAGGTTGCGGCCCTTTTCGAAAGCCAACGCTTGCCGACTTACGAAGAGTTTCGCCCGATCCGGCGCGCGCAGGCGTCCTGATCATACTGACCCGACAGCAAAAAGGCCGCGACGTCTGTCGCGGCCTTTTTGGTGTCGAATTGGAGCGGGCGATGAGATTCGAACTCACGACCCTAACCTTGGCAAGGTTATGCTCTACCCCTGAGCTACGCCCGCATTCCAGTTCGTGCCGCGTGATCTATAAAGAAGCGTTGGGTTCTGCAAGACCAAAATGCG
>JBCBOD010000173.1:0-5257 GCA_039821425.1 Pseudomonadota bacterium | reverse complement strand
GCAGTCAGATAACCCAGCTCGACATAGTCGGTCATGGATGTGTTGCGATAGCTTGCATCCGGGTTGACCCATGAAACGACAAAGACGGTGTAGCCCTGATCAACCGCAAATTTGATCAGGCTGTTCTGCGGTTTCAGGTCCAGGATGTAGAACTTGTTGATCCACGGCGGGAAGATCAGCAGCGGCGTATCATGCACCTTCTCGGTCGATGGCGCGTATTGGATCAGCTCAAACATGTGATTGCGGAAAACAACCGACCCTTCCGTCGTCGCCAGGTTTTCGCCCAGCTTAAAGGCTTTCTTGTCCGCCAACGTGACGACAAGATCACCCTCGTTGGCTTCCAGATCCGCGATCAGGTTTTCCAGTCCGGCGACAAGGCTTTCCCCTTCGGTTTCCGCCGCCAGTGCCAAGGCTTCGGGATTGGTTGGCAGAAAGTTCGTCGGGCTGATCATATCGACCAGTTGCTGGCTGAAATAGCGCAGGCGCTTCTTTTCTTCAGAATCGAGCGCGTCGATATCCTCAACCGCTTGCTGCACTGCAGCAGCATTCATTATGTACTGTTGCTTGATGAAATTGAAGTAGGGGTTCGTCTCCCACAGCTCATGCGCAAAGCGGCGGTCCTTGGGTGTTTCGTCCGTTGGCGGCTCCAGCTTGCCCTGCGCCAGCAGATGCTGCGCTTCGACATAATGCTTGACCGACTTCGTCCAGAACCCTAGCTGATGCTCGATCAGTTTCGCGGGATTTTGCATCATTTCAGTCATATAGGCGGTGGCCGCCTTCATGTAGAGTTCCTGGCTCGGTCCCTGAAGCGCAGGCGCCACGTTCCGCCTCTGCCCCATGACCTTCAACAAGCGCTGCGTCAGCTCCTCTACCCGGGCCAGATTGTCTTCGAGTTTTGCAAGGTTGTGGCCCGTCTCGGTATTGGAATCTACATCGTTTGTTGTCATAACCGTATTCCTTAGCGTACGCTGCACCTGCAGCATAGAGCGCGCGCGGCCATCGGAGACCGAGTACATGAAGTATATGATGACCTATGACCTGATGGAAAGCATGCGCAACACCAACCAGTGGCTCGGTGCCACGGCGCGCGCTTTTGCCTCATATCCTGCGATGTCCTGGGGCGCCAATCCGGCGATGGATTGGCTCAAGGCCTGGGGCGAAGTGACCGAGCGCACATTCTCGCGCATGGTGATGAAACCGGACTGGAACATCCCCCCCGTTCCCGGTGAAAAGGGCAAGGATTATCCGGTCGTCATCGAAACCGTAGTGGAGAAACCATTTGGCGATCTGATCCATTTCACGATGCCCGGGCGCAAGCCCAGCAAACGCCGTGTCATGCTGGTCGCACCCATGTCCGGTCACTATGCTACGCTTCTGCGCAAGACGGTGATCAGCCTGCTGCCAGACGCGGATGTTTATGTGACTGACTGGCACAACGCACGCGACATTCCTGTCAGTGCAGGCAAGTTCGATATCGAAGACTATACGCTCTACCTGATGGAGTTCATGCGCGCAGTTGGGCCGGACATTCATGTTCTTGCAGTGTGTCAGCCTGTGCCGCTCGCGCTGGCCGCGACGGCCTATCTCGCCGAACTGGACCCAGATGCGCAGCCGCGTTCGCTCACTTTGATCGGCGGACCAGTGGATCCGGATGCGAACCCAACAGAAGTCACCGACTTCGGGCGTTCTGTCACCATGGGTCAGTTGGAACAGACTATGATCCAGCGCGTGGGCTTCAAGTATTCTGGCGTCGGGCGCATGGTGTATCCCGGCCTGCTGCAGCTGGCCTCGTTCATCTCCATGAACATGGAAACCCATTCGAACGCGTTCCGGGATGAGATCATTCGCGTCGCCAAAGGCGAAGCGTCAGAGCATGACCGCCACAATGATTTCTACGACGAATACCTCGCCGTGATGGACATGACGGCAGAGTTCTACCTGTCCACGGTCGAGCGGATCTTCAAAGGGCGCGAGATTGCAGGCAATGAATTTGTGGTCGACGGGCACAAGGTTGACTTCAGCAAGATCACAACCGTCGCCGTCAAGATCGTCGAGGGGGAAGAGGATGATATCTCTGCCCCTGGTCAGTGCCTTGCCGCGCTGGATTTGCTGACCGGTCTTCCGGACGAAAAGAAGGCGGCGCATCTGGAACCGGGTGCTGGCCACTACGGAATCTTTGCCGGGCGCAGCTGGCGCAACAACATCCGTCCGCTAGTGCTGGAGTTCATCGACGCCAATTCCGGCAACGCCAAGCGCAAGCGCAACAACGTTGTGAACCTGAAGTAACTATTGCCGCAGCATCATCGGCAGCTTCATCCAGCGGCGCAGCATTTCTGACGTGGCTTCTGGCGCCTCAAGCGTTGGCAGGTAACCCGCACCTTCAATCACTTCGCGGGTCGCTGTGGGCATCATTTCCGCCATGACGGCCTGCCGTTTCAATTGAAACTGTCCATCGTGGCGGCCACAGATGACCATTGCAGGCTGCCGCAGTTTGCGCAGCGTCGCTTGCTGGTCCTTGCGGCGTTGCATCGCGCGGGCTTGACGAACATAGACCTCCGGCCCGCATTCACGCCCCATCTCATTCAGCAACCGGACCAGTGCCACCTTATCTGCCTGGGGTCCCATCCAGGTCGAATTGATCTCGTGCCGCAGGACATCATCCCAGCGCCCAGCCCGCGCGGCCACCATGTGGGTTTCGCGGGCGGCGGCATCCTCTGGCGTGTCGGGCAAGGGGCTGGTGCTGATCAGGGCGACGCGTGTCACGGCCTCTGGCGCGCGGCGCAGGATCTCCATCGCGACCATGCCCCCCATGCCCATGCCGATCACCGCAAAGCGGCTTGGCGCCCATGACAGGATCTGACTTGCGATCTCTTCCATGCGCTCGCCACAGGTTGTGGGGGTGACCATGACAGCGTGATCGCGCGACAGGTCCTGCAATTGGTGCCAAAAGACCCGGGCGTCCGCCAACATGGGCGGGATCATGACCAGCGTTTCACGCGTCATGGGAAAGAAACCCGTTCACTGCTCAACCTTTTTTGCGGTTTTGCCCCAGTTTGCCGGGATCGCGGCGCCCTCGCAAGGGTTTCAGACGGCGGGCAGCCCGTCCAACCAAGCCAGAACCTGCCGAGCAAGCGGCGCCGTTTGGCCGGGTGAGAGGGTATCACCCGCCATCACGTGCCCGTTTGGATCATCTTCTGGCCTCTGGATCAGGTTGACCACGTCTGTCGGCCCGCCCCAGCGGGCGATTACCTGATCCGTTGCGGAAGCCGACACGACCCGATCCGCACGGTTGTAGCAAAAGAGCGCGGGAGTGGTGATACCCGATAGGTCCGCCTTCCGCGCAGCGCGGACCGCATCCGCCATCACATGCACGGCTTCAGTTGGGTATTCCAACGTCCAGAACTTGGCATGTGCCGCGTTTTCAGGCGGAAAGCTGCGCCTGCGTCCAGCGATGTACTTGGCCCAGTGGCGCGCACCGGGGGCATCGAGCAGCCATTGCACGACCCGATGCGCCAGCCCGAAATTGGGCGAGACATGGATCGTTGCTTTCACTTGCGCGCCATCTGCAAGCGCCAACGCGACAAGCGTACAACCGGTGGAGCAGCCGATCACGATCACCTCTTCGCCCAGCCCGGCACCAACCTCCAACGCCTCGGTGACATCAGTCTGCCAGTCTGCCAACGTCGCCCGGCCGATCGCATCACCATCCTGCCCATGACCGGTCAGGCGCGTGAAGAAAAGGTTTGCACCAAGGCCTTTCGCGATCAGATCCGGCAAAGGACGCAACTCTTCGCCCGTCGCAGAAAAACCGTGGATGAAGACGACGGTCTGCTGCGTCCGGGAAGGCACCCCATCCGCCCAGATGATCCGCTTCGCACAACCCTCGCGCATGTTGGGCACTTGCGCCTCTGCCGCGGCGATGCGCGCCTCCAATTCCGCCAGATCAGACAAGGATACGGTTGGCCATGGGGCGATAGATCAGCCATAGCCCCAATGCAGCGACCACCAAAATGCACGCCGGGATCAAGGTGATGGCAAGTTGCAAGGTCATCAAGGCCCCTTCGCTTTGATCAACAACGCCTTCCACCGTTTCTTGCCAGCCTGCAGCAGCCAGCATCAGACCCAGCAATGCGGGCGCCATTGCGTTGGCAAGCTTTTGGCCAAAAAGCCAAATGGCAGAGAACGCCCCCTCGATCGCGACACCGCTTTGGCGGCGGGTGACATCCATCAGATCTGGATAAAGCGCCCAGGGGATCTGCTGGTAAGAGCCATTTGTCATCCCGCCCAGCAAGAGCATCCCGGCAATCACCGTCACATTGACCGACGGCAAAGCGGTGTAGAGCGCATAGAGCAGGCCAATGTAGAGAAAGAGGCCAATGACCAAGGCAGCGACCTTGCCCAACCGGTGGGACATCACGACCCAGACCGCCTGGCTGAGGATCGACCCGACGACAAAGGCTGCGAACATCAGGCTAAGGACAGACAGTGCCTCTGCCGCGCCAGACAGGGGCGTGTCGCCTTTATCGTTGATCAGGTAAAGTGCAGCAAAGGGCAAACCGGCCGTGATCATCGCCACGGCGAGCGTCATCACACCGTAGAGCAGCACCAACACCACAAAGGGACGGTTGGAAAAGACGAGGCCAAACACCTCTTTCAGCGGAACAGTCGCTGGCTGTTCAATCCTTGGTGCCTTGCGCGTGGCCCAAAGTGAGATCCAGACAGCCCCCACCATCAGCGGCGTCACCATCAGGGCCGCGGTGGCATAGCCGCGCCCTTCCGCAAGGCCCGGGATCACGGCACCACCGATCAGGATCCCGATACTGGCAAAGGCCATACGGAACCCCGTCATGGTCGAACGCTCCGTCGGGCTCTGCGTAATTTCACCCGACTGCGCGCTGTAGGGGATCGCGACCATGGTGAATCCGATCGTCGCCAGCACGAAAAAGGCAACAACCCAGCCAAGGTTTGCAGTCATCCCCATGCCGGGTGGTACAGCGAAAAGCCCAACCATCCCCGCCGACATCACGACAACACCAGTAAACATCCAAGGCGCACGGCGGCCAAAGCGGCTTTTGGTCCGGTCGCTCAGGTATCCGACCAGCGGATCGGTCACCATGTCGAAGATCAGCACGGCGGTGGTCACAAACCCGGCGATGCCGACCGGCACCCCCAGAAAAGCCGTCAGATATGATGGCTGCCTGTTTGCAGCTTTGGCCCGTGCAGGGCCTCTGGACGCTCAAGCGCCAACGCAGCCCAG
>JBCBOD010000060.1:0-22158 GCA_039821425.1 Pseudomonadota bacterium | reverse complement strand
TCTGTTTCAGCCGCTGCGCAAGACGCCGATCAGCGACTGGTCGAACGAGAATGGCGCGGACAACGAACCGGTCGGCGCATGGCGCCGCCCATATGCCTACGTGCAATCGGGGGAGAGCGTCGAGGATGCCGTCAATCGCGAGGTGAAGAACACCCGCGAAAACCTCGGGCTGCTCGACGCCTCCACCCTCGGCAAGCTGATCGTCAAAGGGCCTGACGCGGGCAAGTTTCTTGACATGATGTACACCAACATGATGTCGACGTTGCCGGTCGGCAAATGCCGCTATGGGCTGATGTGTTCGGAAAACGGGTTCCTGATGGATGACGGTGTCGTCGTGCGCATGGCCGAGGATACCTGGCTTTGCCATACCACGACGGGCGGGGCCGATCACATCCATGGCCATATGGAAGACTGGCTGCAGTGCGAATGGTGGGACTGGAAGGTCTATGTCGCCAATGTGACAGAGCAATACGCGCAAATCGCCGTGGTTGGCCCCAATGCGCGCAAAGTGCTGGAAAAGCTGGGCGGGATGGATGTGTCGGCCGAGGCGCTGCCGTTCATGACATGGGCTGAGGGGCAGATCGGCGGCTTTGATGCGCGCGTCTTCCGCATCTCATTCTCGGGCGAGCTTTCCTATGAAATCGCCGTGCCCGCCGGGCAGGGGGCGGCCTTCTGGGCTGCGCTGATGGAAGCCGGGGAAGAGTTCGGGGTCATGCCCTACGGGACGGAGGCGCTGCATATTCTGCGCGCCGAGAAGGGCTTTATCATGATCGGGGATGAAACCGATGGCACGGTGATCCCACAGGATTTGAACCTGCAGTGGGCGCTGTCGAAGAAGAAAGAAGACTACATTGGCAAGCGCGCGCATACGCGCAGCCACATGGCCGATCCGAACCGCTGGAAACTGGTAGGATTGGAGACGGAAGACGGGTCGGTCCTGCCGGAAGGCGCATATGCGCTGGCCGCTGGGGACAACGACAATGGGCAGCGGAACACGCAGGGCCGCGTGACCTCTACCTACTATTCGGCGAACCTAGGCCGCGGTATTGCCATGGGATTGGTCCACAAAGGGCCGGATCGGATGGGCGAGGTGATTGCCTTTAACACCGTCGATGGCGGCGAAGTACGCGCCAAGATCGTTGATCCGGTGGTCTATGACAAGGACGGGGAGAAGCAGAATGTCTAACGCCGTCAGTGCATTGGAAGGTAAGGTTGCAGCGGGTGAAGTGACCGTGCGCGAGGCGGGTTTGCGGGGTATGATCACGCTGCGCGGCGATCTGTCGAACAGCAAACTGCATGCGATTTGCGCGGGAATCACCGGCGTGGATTTCCCTGGGCAAGGCGAGGCGAACTGCGTCGGTGAAAAGGGGCTCTGCTGGATGTCTCCGGATGAGGTGCTGGTGCTGGTGCCCTACGCGGAGGTGGCACAGGCCATCGGGCAGATCGACACCGCACTCGCAGGCACGCACTACCTTGCCGAAAATGTCTCGGACGCCCGCGCCGTCTTGTATGTCGAGGGTGAGTTCTGCCGCGAAGTGATCGCGAAGCTCGCGCCCGTGGACCTGCACCCGGACACGTTCAAACCTGGCGATTTCCGCCGCACGCGCCTCGGCCAGATCGCCGCTGCGTTCTGGATGCGGGATGAGGATACCTTCGAGGTGATCTGCTTTCGGTCTGTCGCTGGCTATGCGTTTGATCTGCTTGCCGCGTCAGCGAAGGCGAGGCGGGTCAAAATTTTCTGACCTTTGTTCGCGAAGCCCCAGCTTGCTGCTGCCTTTTGTCAAGATTTGAGGCTGGGCAAAGGAGTCCAAAGTAGCTAGCCGTTACGTGCCTCGCCAATTTTGGGCGAACACTCGCAAAATCGATAGGAAATTTCATGAACTTTCTGAAATCGCTCAATCTCCGTTCCGGTTTACTCGGCGGACTAATGTGTGTTGCTCTTGTAGCCTGCGGTGCCTCCGGCAGTCAGATCTCAATGGAGAACCCGGATTTCTTCTCTGGGCGTGTTGATCGCGATACGCAGCAGTTGTCGGGAACTTACAATTCATCCGGATACTCGGAACAACAAGTGCGTAGACTGGTCGCGAGCGTGTGCCAATCAGGCACATTGGTGAGTTTTGGGCAAGCGCCTGCTGATGGTTTGATCCGTTTCACTTCAACATGTCGCGGCGGCTACATATCGGGTGCACGGGCGGTCGAATTTGAGAAGACAAGCCCTAGCAACGTGTCGATCGAGGTATTGGGCAGCGATGGATCAGGCAACCTCGTCTTCGATAGCCTTCAGGTTTCACTCTAAGCCCCTGTTTTGGTGAGAGAGCGTGGGGCTGGTAAATGCCGCCCCCCCCTTGACCTCACACCCCCATGTGACATCTATCGCAGCAACGTCACACAACTCAGAAAGGTTTGAGACAATGGCTTTCACGCTTCCCGATCTTCCTTATGCCCACGACGCGCTTGCCTCCAAAGGCATGTCCGCCGAAACGTTGGAATACCACCACGATCTGCACCACAACGCCTATGTCACCAACGGCAACAAGGCCATTGAAGGGACGGAGTGGGAAGGCAAGACGATGGAAGAGATCATCGTCGGCACCTACGACAAGTCTGCGGTCGCGCAAAACGGTATCTTCAACAACATCAGCCAGCTGTGGAACCACAACCAGTTCTGGGAGATGATGGGCCCCGGCGACAGCAAGATGCCTGGTGAGCTTGAGGCAGCTATCAACGAAAGCTTCGGCTCTGTCGATGAATTCAAGTCGCAGTTCAGCGCGGCTGGTGCAGGCCAGTTCGGCTCTGGCTGGTGCTGGCTGGTGAAGGACGCTGACGGCTCGCTGAAGGTTACGAAGACCGAAAACGGCGTGAACCCGCTCTGCTTTGGGCAGACGGCACTGCTGGGCTGTGACGTGTGGGAGCATTCCTACTACATCGACTTCCGCAACAAGCGTCCTGCATATCTGACGAACTTCCTCGACAACCTCGTCAACTGGGAAAACGTGGCAAGCCGCATGTAAGCGCGCCCGCCCTCGACAAACCAATCGGCCCGTGGGACACCCTGCGGGCCTTTTTCTTTGGGGGATCCATGACAGCACCAACAGCCCAGATGATTGCCGATGCCCGCGCCGCGCTGGATGGGATCACGATCAAGACGCCGGTGCTGCCGCTGACCTCGGCCCGCTGGAATGGGATCCTGCCGGGTGTGGCCAGTGCGATGCTGAAGCTGGAGCTGTTTCAACAGGCGGGGTCCTTTAAGGCGCGTGGCGGCTATCTCGGGATTTCGGGCCTGTCAGATGCGCAGCGGGCGGCAGGCGTTGTCGCCGCGAGCGGGGGGAACCACGCGTTGGCGGTGTCCTGGGCGGCGCAGGCCGCGGGTGTTGATGCGCTGATCACCATGCCAAATGCCACTGATCCTGGCCGGGTGGAGGGCTGCCGCGCGCTGGGCGCAACCGTGACGCTGCATGACGACATGGCCGACGCCTTTGCTGCGATGAACGCGGCGGCAGAGCAGGGGCGCGTGATGCTCCACCCCTTTGAGGCGCCGCATATGGTGCTCGGTTCCGCCACCTGCGGGGCCGAGTTTGCGGAGCAGGCGCCAGAGGCAGACACCTTTGTCATCCCTGTCGGCGGCGGCGGGCTGATCGCCGGGATGGCCCGCGCGATCAAGCTGGCGCGGCCGCATGCAACAGTGATCGGGGTGGAACCGGACGGCGCGGATAGCCTGAGCCAGAGCTTTGCCGCCGGTGCGCCTGTGCGGATCGAAAAGGTCGATACCATCGCCGACAGTCTTGGCGCGCCGCTGGCCATGCCGCTGAGCTACGGTATTGCCAAGGACCATGTGGATCAGCTGGTCCGGATTACCGACCATCAAATGCTGGAGGCGATGCAGATCTATCAGGATGTGCTGCGGATCACGGCGGAACCGGCCTGTGCCGCGTCCCTCGCGGCGCTGATTGGGCCACTGCGCGATGATCTGGCAGGGCGCCATATCGGGCTGATCGCCTGTGGGTCGAACATCACCCTGTCGCGCTATGGGCAGTTGATGGCAGCGCTATAGCGCGGCTTTCAGCAGCGTCTCAGCCTCCGCCACATCACCGGCCACCTGCACGAAAGACAGAATGTCATCCCCGGCAAAACCTTCGGCAACGATGTGATTGAGCAAGCTGACAAGAGGGTCCCAGTAGCCCGCAATGTTCAGCAGGATCACGGGCTTTTCATGCAACTTCAGCTGCCGCCATGTCAGCGCCTCGAAGAACTCGTCCAGCGATCCTGCACCACCGGGCAGCACCAGCACGGCATCGGCGTTCACGAACATCACCTTCTTGCGTTCGTGCATCGTTTCCGTAACCACGAAACTGTCGAGGTCCCGTTTGCCCACCTCCCAATCCATCAGGTGGGTGGGGATCACGCCGAACGTCTTGCCGCCCATGTCCTGAACCGACCGGGCAACGCGCCCCATCAACCCAACGTCACCCGCGCCATAAACCAGTCGCCAGCCGTTGCGCACCAGCATCGCGCCTGTGGCCTCTGCTGCCGCTGCATAGGCTGGATCACTGCCATCACGTGAGCCGCAATAGACACAGACGGAACGCGGAAATGATGACATTGTGAACCTATTCTTGCAGCTTCGCTTTGACCGGTCATAACGGCGTTGATAGTCTGCCTCAACCGATTGCGGTGGGGGCGACCTGTAACGGGTGCTGCAAAGAGGGCAAGACGTGTCAGAGGAAACCAAATCATCGGTGATGCCGATTGCCGTCGGCGGTGCGGTCGCTGTGCTTGCGGCTGTCGCTATTTTTCTGATGCAGTCTGGGCCGGAAGAGCTTGAGGAAGCCCCCGAGGTTGCGGCCACTGAGAGCGTGAGCGGAGCGCCTGCGGCGGAAGCCGCGGAAGAAGAGCCTGCCACAGAGACCGCGACAGAAGAGCCTGCAACCCCCGAAGACGCGCCAGAGACCGTGGCAGAAGCCCCCGAGGAGCCCGCGCCACCTGCGGGGCCGACGTTTGATACCTTCCGGGTCGAGCCGGACGGCAGCATGGTGATTGCCGGGCGTGCAGAGCCGGGCCAAACCGTGGATATCATGCTGGGCGGTGAAGCGTTGGAGCGTGTGACCGCAGATGCATCGGGTGCATTTGTGGCCCTGCCCATTGCATCACCCTCGGATGCGCCGCGTCGACTGACATTGGTGGCCGACCCCGATGGGACGGCCATTGAAGGGGACACAAGCTACATCGTGGCGCCGATTGCCGCGCCGGTGGTCGTGGCCGCCGCGCCAGAGCCGGAGGCAGCGCCTGAACCTGCTCCGGTCGAAGAGGTGTCCGAACCAGTTATCGCCGAGGCTGATGACGGTGCCGAAACGATTGAGACTGAAACCGTCGCAGAACCGCAGGTTGCCGAAGCGCCGGTAGCCCCGCCTGCGCCGCCCACCGTGATCGAAAGCAGCGAAGACGGGGTGCGCGTCGTGCAGGGTGCGCAGGCCGAAGAAGCCGACAACGTGGCCCTCGACGCGATCACCTACGATCCTGAAGGTGAAGTGCAGCTGTCCGGCCGCGCAACAGGCGAAGGATCCGTTCAGGTCTATCTCGATAACGAACCGATCCTGACGACCCCGGTTGAAGAGGGTGGCGACTGGCGTGCCGACCTGCCAGAGGTGGACACTGGCGTCTATACGCTGCGCATTGACGAGGTGGATGGTGAAGGTGATGTCGTTTCGCGACTGGAAACCCCGTTCAAGCGGGAAGAGCCCGAGGATGTGGCCGCCGTTCTGGCAGAAGAAACCGCGCAGGAGGGTTTTGAGGTCGCCGTCCGTACCGTGCAACCCGGTGCGACCCTCTGGGCTATCGCGGAAGAGCGTTATGGCAACGGGATTCTCTACGTCGAGGTTTTTGAGGCCAATGCCGATCTGATCCGCGATCCTGACCTGATCTATCCGGGCCAGATTTTCCGCATGCCGGAACTGGATCAATAGCATGTGACATCTGGTAATCGCCGTTGGCGGGCCTTACCTTTGGGGGCCGCTGACCGGAGATCCCATGCGCCGACTGACCAAGACCGATGCCAATCTGAACGACGCCCAGATCCAGGGGTGGAGCGTGATCAGACAGGTTGCCCCCTACCTCTGGCCTGCTGATCAGCCGTGGGTCAAGCGGCGTGTGGTTGTGGCCCTCGCCGTGTTGTTTCTTGCCAAGGTGATCGCGGTCGGGACGCCGATCCTTTACAAGCAGGCCGTTGATGCACTGGCCCCGGAAGGTGCCGATGCTGCGACGATCCTTGGGTTGGGTGCGGTCGGCCTGACGATTGCCTACGGGATGGCCCGTCTGATGACAGTTGGCTTTCAGCAATTGCGCGACGTGGTCTTTACCCGTGTTGGCCAACGGGCGCTGCGCCAGCTTGCGCTGGAGACGTTCACCCACATTCACCGCCTGTCGATGCGCTATCACATTACGCGAAAGACTGGCGGTCTCTCGCGGATCATCGAGCGCGGTGTGAAAGGTGTCGATTTTCTTTTGCGGTTCCTCCTCTTCTCCATCGGGCCGCTGGCGCTTGAACTTTTGATGATCTCGGTCGTGCTCTTCTTTCTTTTTGACGCCAGCTATCTGGCTGTCGTGGTGCTGACCATCGGGCTTTATGTCTGGTTCACATTCAAGATCACCGAATGGCGAGTGAAGATCCGCAAGGAAATGAATGACCAAGATACGGATGCAAACCAAAAGGCGATCGACAGCCTGCTTAATTTCGAAACGGTCAAGTACTTCGGGGCCGAGCGGTGGGAGGCTGACCGCTATGACGTGGCGATGGCCAACTACGAAAACGCCGCGATCCGCACCAATTATTCACTCGCATTCCTGAACTTCGGCCAGTCTTTCCTGATTACGAGTGGCCTTGTCGCGGTGATGATCATGGCAGCACTTGGCGTGCAGCGGGGCGAGTTGACGGTGGGCGATTTTGTCATGGTGAACGCTTACATGATCCAGATCACCATGCCGCTGAACTTCCTCGGTACCGTCTATCGTGAAATCCGCCAGGCGCTGATCGACATGGGCGATATGTTTGATCTGCTAGGTCAGCCTGCCGAAGTAGAGGACAAACCGCACGCAAAGCCGCTGGCGGTCAATGGCGGGCGTGTGGCGTTAGAGGGCGTGACCTTTGGCTATGACGCGGCCCGCCCCATTCTGAAGGGCATCGATCTGGTGGCAGAGCCCGGACAGACAGTTGCGATTGTCGGATCTTCCGGTTCGGGCAAATCCACCATTGGGCGGCTCTTTTTTCGGTTCTACGACGTTGGCGGTGGGGCGTTGATGATTGACGGGCAGGACGTGCGCGATGTCACGCAAGAAAGTCTGCATGCGCAGATCGGCGTGGTGCCGCAGGACACTGTCCTGTTCAACGACACTGTCCACTACAATATCGCCTATGGCCGCCCCGATGCCAGTGAGGACGAAATCATCGCAGCGGCGAAGGCCGCCAAGATCCACGACTTCATCATCGGCTTGCCTGATGGCTATGACACAACCGTGGGCGAACGCGGTCTGAAGCTGTCGGGGGGCGAAAAGCAGCGCGTGGGCATCGCCCGCACCCTGTTGAAGAACCCGCCCATCCTGCTGCTGGACGAGGCGACGAGCGCACTGGATACCGAGACGGAGATGGAGATTCAGGCGGAGTTGAAAGCAATGGGAGAGGGGCGGACCGTAATCACCATCGCGCACCGGCTGTCGACCATTGCTGACGCTGACCGGATCGTCGTCTTGGAAAACGGTGTGATCGTCGAGGAAGGGCGGCACGACGATCTGCTCGCCCGCGATGGGCGCTATGCGCATCTGTGGAACCGGCAGTCAGAGGAAGAAGAGGTGGCCTGAGGCTGCCGCAGTCCTACTCTGCCGCCTGCACGTTCGGATCAACGGCCAATGGGTGCTGTGCCGCCGGTGTTTCCTCCGTCCAGATGAACTCTGGAGCCTTGATCCGCTTGGCCTGCCGCCGCAGTGCCCAGTCGCGTGCCGCGCGGCTGCTGCGGCCCATGGAGAGCTTGGCGAGAAGCTGTGCCAGCCACTGCACATAGGTCACGAACCAGACCCGCACGGCGAGCATAGAAGGCGTGAAGACCAGCGTCAGCATTGTTGCGATCCCAAGACCGAAGACCACGGCAGTTGCCAACTGCTTCCACCAGAGTGCGGTCGGGCTGTCGATGGAATAACCGCCGTTCATGAAATCGAGGCTGAGGCCAAACATCATGGGTGCGAGACCCGCCATCGTCGTGATGGTGGTCAGCAGGACTGGCCTGATCCGCGCCTCTGCTGTGCGCGTGATCGCCTCGGTCCGGGGCATGTATTTGCTGTATTCCTGGTAGGTGTCGATCAGGATGATGTTGTTGTTCACCACGATCCCGGCGAGCGCCACGATCCCGGTCCCTGTCATGATGATCGAAAACGCCTGATCCATGACCAGCATGCCGACCAGAGACCCAGCGGTCGACATCACCACCGCCATCAGGACGAGGAGAGAGTTGTAGATGCTGTTGAACTGCGCCAGCAGGATGATGAACATCAGTCCCAGCGCGCCAGAGAAAGCAACCTGCAGGAAGGCGCCGGATTCTGCCTGCTCTTCCTGGTCGCCGGTCCATTCGTGGTCGATGCCCGCCGCGAAGGGGTTGGTGGCGAGCCATTCATTGAGGAGAGCGATGCGTTCGTTGGGGTTAATCGGCACCTCAGCTGCCTCACCACTTTCAACCACATCCGCCAGTTCAGATTGGGTGACCTCGCCCAGCCGTGTGACGACCTCATACCGAGCCATGCCCGTGGCGTTTTCATCCGCGATGCGGACGACGGCGAGGTCTTGTTCGTCGCGCCGCAGGTTGAACAGGCCAGCGTCCACATCCGCCTTCACATCGAAATACCGTTTCTGATCCACCCGGTCGATCTGCGCGAGTTTTGCGACTGGCGTCCGTGTGATGAAGTTCGACAGCGGGATCAGCCCCTGATTGGTGCGGACTTTGAGGTTGTCGAGGGTGGAAAGCACCCGGTCCTCGGCGGGCAGGCGCACGCGGATTTCGATCTCTTCGTCAGAGGTGTCGACACGCATCGTATCCAGCAGGATACCCCGCGTGACCATCTGCACCATCGCACCGACTGTGGCCACGTCAGCGCCGTAGCGCCCGGCCTTTTCCACATCCACGTCGATCTGCCAGTCGATGCCGGGCAGTGGCAAGCTGTCCTCGATCGTGATCAGGCCGGGGGTGGCTTCAAATTGCGCCCGAGCAATGTTTGTGGCCTCCGTCAACTCTGCCATGCTGTCGCCGCGCAGCCGCAGATGAACGGGTTTGCCCGATGCAGGGCCACGCGATTGCGCAAGGATTTCGGTCTGGATGCCGGGGATCTGGTTGAGCTGTTCCTGCAACTCGGCCAGCACCACGTCGCCGTCAAGTTCGGCGATCCCGGCACGGTCTTCCCACGGGATCGTCTCCAGCTGCACTTGACCGATGCTGTCGACCGGCGTGCCAGCGCCGCTGGCGTCCGTGTTCAGCCCGCCGTCACCGGCAAAGGAAAAGGCGGTGATCACGCCGGGATGGGCCAGGACGATCTCCTCGGCCTGGCGCACCAGATCGTCCTTCTCGGCCAGCGACAGGTTGCCCCGTGCCCGGACATAGACGATGGCTTGTTCCGGCTCGGACTCCACGAAGAATTCGGTCCCGTTGTTGTTGGCGCCGTAGTAACCAAAGATGCTGACCACAGTGAAGGCCACAGCGCCCACGGTGACCAGCGGCATCACCGGGTTGCCGACGATGAAGTGCATGAAATAGCCAAAAGGCGTGCGGCGATATCCTGCCTTGATCTCGCGAGGTGTGCGTTCGATGCGCGCGGCCCCAATGGTGATCGACAGAAGGAAGGCACCGCCGAGGAACAGGATCATGCCGGGCAGCGAGTCGGAGAAGCCGCCTGTTTGCACGGCTTCACCCGCCAGATAGCCGGGGTTCAGCGTCAGCATCGCGCCGGTGAAAACCACCATGATCGCGGGGAACACCAGTGCTGCCCGCACGACCCAGGGCAGGCGTGCACGCAGCCAGTCGGACGTGTTGCCGAACACCCGGCTCATCCTGCCTGTCACACCGCCCATGACGGGCAGATAGACCAGCGCGACGATCAAAGAGGCGGACAGCACGAAGATCAGCGTCACTGGCAGCATCCCCATGAATTGCCCCGGTACGCCGGGCCAGAAGAGCATGGGCAGGAAGGCGCAAAGCGTTGTCGCGGTTGAGGAGATGATCGGCCAGAACATGCGCTTCGCCGCTTCCACATAGGCGTGCATGGGGCCGGTGCCTTCGCGGATACGCTTGTCGGCGTATTCCACCACGACGATGGCCCCATCCACCAGCATGCCCACGGCAAGGATCAGGCCGAACATCACGATGTTGGAGATGCTGATCTCCATCACTGCCAGCAGGGCGAAACACAGCAGAAACGAGGTCGGGATCGCGAAACCGACCAGCAGGGCAGGGCGCGTGCCGAGCGCTGCGAGCACGACGATCATCACCAGCGCGATGGCGGTCAAAACCGAGCCTTCGAGCTGGCTGACCATCGACGCCACATTGCGCGACTGGTCGTTGGAGGTGCCGACGTCAATCGCGGCCTGCAGTTCCGGCGGCCAGCTTGCCTGTTCCTCTGCGACGATCTCTTTCACCAGCGCGGCTGTGTCGATGAGGTTGAAGCCTTTGCGCTTGACCACCTGCAACGCGACCGTGTTGACCCCGTTGAAGCGCGCCGTGCCGACCCGGTCTTCGAACGTCAGGCGGATGGTGGCGAGGTCGCCCAGCGTGATCACGCGGTCGCCGTTCGTCTTGACCGGCAGGTTGTAGACGTCCTGTGGACCGTCAAAGGACGATGGGATCTTGACCGCAAAGGCCCCCTGCGCCGTCTCAACCTCACCCGCCGCGATCAGCAGGTTGTTGTTGACGACGACGTTGATCAGCTCACCTGCGGTGACGTTGTAAGCCTCAAGCCGCAGCGGGTCGATGACGACCTCCAGCATCTCGTCCCGCTGCCCGGCAAGGCCAGCCTCCAGCACGGCATCAAGGCCCTCGATCCGGTCCTGCAAGTCCTTGGCGATCTGCAGAAGCGTCCGTTCAGGCACCTGACCGGTCAGGTTCACGATGACGATGGGAAATTCGGAGAAGTTGAATTCGTCGATGGTGTAGTTGTCGGCCCCGTCCGGAAAGCTCGCCTCGGCCCGGTTCATCGCTGCGCGCACGTCCGCCAGCACCTGTGTCTTGTCCCAGCCGAAATCGAACTCCAGCACGACGATGGCAAACCCCTCGGCAGCAGTGGCCGAGATTGTATCGAGCCCGTCGAGATCGGCGAGCTCTGCCTCCATCGGTTTGACGAGGAGCGTCTCAGAGTCTTCCGCCGAAATGCCGGGGAAGGGGACAGAGACGAAGACAGCGGGGATTTCGATGTCCGGCTCACCCTCCTTGGGCAGGCCCACATAAGCCATCCCGCCTGCCAGCAGTGACAGAGCGATAAACGCCAGCACCATCCGCGCCCGCGACGCGGCCCAATCGACGAGGCCGGTCATCCCTTGGCCTCCGAAAATGTTGGCGCGACGGTGACGCCATCCACCACGAACTCTTGCCCCACGGTGATGATGTCCACACTCTCGGGCAGATCAGCGACCCAGACGCCATCTGCCGTGTCACGCAGAACGGTCACTGGCATAAAGCGGGCGGTGTTGCCTTCACCCACAGTGCGCACGCCGATGATGCCGTCGTCATTCAGCGTCAGCGAGGATTGCGCGATCAAATGTGCGGCCCGCCCATCGGAGGCGATCAGGATTTCAGCGGTCTGCCCGTCGCTGATGGCGAGGTCGGCGTTGTCCACGGTGACCTCCGCACGGAACGTCCGTGTCAGCTCATCGGCGCTGCGCGACAGGAAGGTGACGCTGCCGCGCACCTCTGCCCCGCTGGTCAGGCGCGCCCCGGCGAGGGCGCCGATGTTGACCTTTGAAACCTCTGCTTCTGGCACGAAACCGACGAGCTTGATTTCGGTCAGGTCAATGATCACCGCACAGGGGGTGCCGGGCTGCATCAGACTGCCGAGCTCGGCAGTGTCGGTTTCCAGAAGGCCTGAAAAGGGGGCGGTGATGGTGAGCTTGTCGATCTCGCGCTCTGCCGAGGCGACAGAGGCTTGCGCGGATTCGATGCCGGCCTGGGCAGAGGCGACGGCGGAATTGGCGCGCTGCACACCGGCTTGCGCGGCTTCCATCGCTGCTTCGGCACTGACCAGACGGGTTTCAGAGGCGAATCCATCTTGCGACAACTGTTGTGCGGCGTTGAGGTTAATCTCGGCCTCACGCACACGGGCGGAGGCTTCCAGCACGCCCGCCTGCGCCTCTGGCAGGCGGCCTTCTGCCTCTGCCAACCTTGCGCGCGCTTCGGCAAGGGAGGCTTGGCGGGTGCCGGGATCAAGGCGGCACATCACGTCGCCAGCTGTGACAGCGGCGCCTTTGCGCAGCGGTTCGGACACGACAAGGCCAGAGGTTTCTGAAGCGACCGTCACTTGCCGTGTTGCCTCTGTCTGGCCACGCAGGATCACGGCGCTGTCGATCGTTTGCGCCTCGGAGTGCATGGCAACAACACTGACGGCCATTGCATCGTCCGGGGCCTCTACCTCTGCCACTTTGGTGGTTTCTGTGGTCTCTTCAATGGGAGCGACGCCTGCAAATTCCAACAGGCGATCACGCTGCAACACCGCAACGCCAAGCACGGCGAGAACGATGATCGCTGTGATGACCGGAACAATCTTCATCTGTCTTATCCCTGTTGATGCGCAGCCAACTGCGCCCGCCACGCGACCTTGGGCTGCATGCGGAAATCTAAACTATTCAGTTCAGAATAATGAATGGTGATCCATGCGGCAAGCGCCCTTTTCAAGGCTGCTGTCAAACCCGTGACCGCGGCAGGCCCCAAGCCCCTTGTCCCTGCTGACAGCTTCGCGATAAGAACGCGCAACAGAGCGATAACTCCGGCAGGTAGGCAGAGCGGTGAGCGACAGCGACAGTTTTATCAACGAAGTCACCGAAGAGGTGCGGCGCGAGCAACTCTACGGCTATCTGCGCCGCTATGGCTGGATCGCCGTGGCGCTTGTTTTGCTGCTCGTGGGCGGTGCGGCGTTCAACGAATACCGCAACGCGCAACAGCGCAGCACGGCGCAAACCACAGGTGACGCCTTGCTCGCCGCGTTGGAAGCGAACGATGCGTCCGAGCGGGCAGCGGCTATGGCCGATCTGCCGGCCGAAGGTGCCGCCGTTGCGGTAACTGACCTGCTGCGGGCAGCAACGCTGGAAGAAGCAGGCGATGTTGCCGCCGCCGCCGAGGTGCTGGGTGGCTTGGTGATCAATCAGGATGTGCCGGAAACCTACCGCGACATTGCCGCCTTCAAGCTCGCAACCTTGCCGACGCAAGATGTCGCGGCGCGCGCCGCCTCGCTCGATGCTCTGTCGCAACCGGGGCAGCCATTTCGCCTGCTGGCGTTGGAACAGCGCGCTTATCTGGCATTGGAAGCTGGCGAAACCGATGCCGCGCTGACCATCCTGCGTCAGATCGAAGAAGATGCGGGGGTCACCCGTGGCTTGCGCGAACGCGTGCAGAGCCTCATGCTGGCGCTGGGCGAACCGCTGCCCGAACCTGAGACCGAGTAAGCGCGAATTGGATGTTGGTGTGAGTGTCAGAGCAACCTTTGCAGCGGTGATCGGGGTCGGCCTTCTTGCCGCCTGTGGCGAAGATGACGTGATCCTGCCGGGGGAGCGCTTTGACATCCGCGCGCAGACTGAGACGGTCAATCAGGCGTTGCCGGTCTCGCTACCATCTCAGCAAGCCAATGCCGATTGGGGCCATCTGAACGGGACGCCAAGCCACAGCATCACGCATCCGGCGCTTGGGTCCGACCTGCAGCCACAGTTCATCGTCAACATTGGCGAAGGCGATAGCCGCGAGGCGCGCATCACAGCCGCCCCCGTGGTGGCCGGTGGCGTGATCTACACCCTTGATGCCCGCGCATTGGTGACGGCGACGACGATTGACGGTGCGCCGCTCTGGTCGCGTGACGTGACCCCGACAAGCGCAGATGCCGGGGATGCCTCTGGCGGCGGGCTTGCCGTCAGCGGCGGGCAGGTCTTTGTGACGACTGGTTTTGGTGAGGTGACGGCGCTGGATGCGGCCACGGGCGACCTGCGCTGGCGTCAGGACCTTGATGCGCCGGCCAAGGCCGCGCCGACCGTGCGTGGTGATCTGGTCTACCTTGTGTCCCGCGACAGTACCGCGTGGGCGCTGAACGCAAACAATGGGCGGATCAGCTGGCAGCAAAGGGGCACGCCATCCACCGCGAACTTTGGTGCGAGCGCGTCGCCCGCCGTTGCAGGCGATGTTGTCGTCTTCCCTTTCCCTTCGGGTGAGGTGCTGGCGACCTATCCGCTGGGTGGAATACCGCGCTGGAACACGGTTGTGTCTGGCGACCGCGTGGGGCGTGTGGCATCGGTCATTTCGGATATCGCCGGGGATCCGGTGATCTCAGGCGATCGCGTCTACATCGGTAATTTCGGCGGGCGCACAGTGTCCATCGACCTGGAAACGGGAGAGCGGAACTGGACGGCGCTTGACGGGGCGGTTGGCCCGGTTTGGCCCGTGGGCAATACCGTTTTCCTGCTTAATGACGTAAATGACCTCGTGCGGCTGGATGCGGCGACGGGCAGCCCTGTCTGGCGGGTGCCGCTGCCGACTTTTGAGGATGAGGAAGAAACCCGCCGCGAGCGCCGTGTCTTTGCGCATTACGGCCCTGTGTTGGCGGGCGAGCGGCTGATCGTCACCTCTTCTGACGGGGTGATACGGCAGTTTGATCCGACCTCGGGTGCGGAACTGGGGCAGATCGCCTTGCCGGGCGGTGCGGCCTCTGGCCCTGTCGTGGCCGGGCAGACCCTTTATGTCGTCAGCAAGACCGGACAACTGCACGCTTTTCGTTGATCCCGAATTGGTGTATCGGCGCAGCCTCACACCGTCCGGAGCACACAGATGAGTTTCACCCTCGCCATCGTCGGGCGCCCCAACGTGGGGAAATCGACGCTTTTCAATCGCCTTGTCGGCAAGAAGCTCGCGCTGGTTGATGACCAGCCGGGGGTGACGCGCGACCTGCGTGAGGGGGAGGCGCGGCTGGCTGACCTGCGCTTTACCGTGATCGATAGCGCGGGGCTGGAAGATGCGACCGATGACAGCCTGCAAGGGCGGATGCGTCGCCTGACGGAACGCGCCGTTGAAATGGCCGATGTGTGCCTTTTTATGATCGACGCGCGCGCAGGGCTGCTGCCCGCCGATCAGGTCTTTGCCGAAATTCTGCGCAAAAAGAATGCCAATGTGATCCTCGCCGCCAACAAGGCCGAAGGGCGAGATGCCGAAGCGACGATTCTGGAGGCCTATGCGCTGGGTCTGGGCGAACCCATCCGCCTCTCTGCCGAGCATGGGGAAGGGCTGGCCGATCTTCTGGCGGTGCTGCACCCGATTGCCGACGCGCATGCAGAAAAAGCCGCAGATGACGCGCCAGAGGTCGATGTCGATGTCAGTGATGATGACGAAGATACCGCACGTGTCCCGACCCGCAACCGCCCCTTGCAGATCGCTGTTGTGGGCCGCCCGAATGCGGGCAAATCGACCCTGATCAACAAGATCATCGGGGAAGAACGCCTGCTGACCGGGCCAGAGGCGGGCATCACCCGTGACGCGATTTCCGTTCAGCAGGACTGGAACGGCGTGCCGATGCGCATCTTTGACACGGCCGGCATGCGCAAAAAGGCGAAGGTGCAGGAAAAGCTCGAAAAGCTTTCCGTCAGCGACGGGTTGCGCGCGGTCAAGTTCGCCGAGGTCGTGGTTGTTCTGCTCGACGTCGAAATTCCGTTTGAGCAGCAGGACCTGCGCATCGCCGATCTGGCAGAGCGTGAAGGCCGCGCCGTTGCGGTGGCCGTGAACAAGTGGGATATCGAGGGCGAAAAGCAGAGCAAACTCAAGGAGCTGCGCGAAGATTTTGAACGTCTTCTGCCGCAGTTGCGGGGTGCGCCTCTGGTCACCGTGTCGGCAAAGACAGGCAAGGGCCTCGACCGTTTGCACGATGCGATCATGCGGTCGCACGATGTCTGGAACCGCCGGGTGAGCACCGCGAACCTGAACCGCTGGCTGACGGGCATGCTGGAACAGCACCCGCCGCCAGCGCCGGGGGGCAAACGAATCAAGATGCGGTATGCGACGCAGGTGAAGACACGCCCGCCTGCATTTGTGGTGATGACATCGCACCCCGATGCCGTACCGGAGAGTTATAAACGCTATCTTGTCAACGGCTTACGGCTCGACTTTGACATGCCCGGCACGCCGATCCGGCTCTATCTGCGCGATCAGGGTGACAAGAACCCCTATAAGGACAAGAAGTCGTCGCAGCCTTCGCGTCTCTCAAAGCACCTTAAGAAGACCCCCGGGCGGTAGCAGTGCGGCGCAGCATCAGCGCGGAGAGGATCACGATGCCCGCCGCGGCAACTGCAGAGACCGGCAGCAGTGCCGTGCTGTTGGCCACAACGATACCCACCAGTGCCCAAATCACCGTGAGCGGATAACCGGGCGAGGCGGTCTTCAAGGTGACAGGGACAGCGACGGCCAATGCCCCGAGAATGCCAGCATAGGCCCATACGACCTGATCCATGATCAGGCCGTAGCCTGCGGCGGTACTTCCCAGCGCCACGAATGATGCCGCTGTCAGCCATCCGGCATAGATGCTGACCGGGGCACGGAGCCACCAGCGATCATGCGCAGGTGCGCGCAAGAGCGCCGCAATCGCCGCTGCCGCCATGATGAAGATCGTGAATGTCGCCCAAACCGCACTCTCATTTGCGATAGCGAGCCACGGGGTGCCGACGGCCAGGCTGATAATCAGCGGCCCGCGCGCCCGGTCCCAGATTGCATCTGTCCGTCGCGCGATCACGCCAAAGACGGCAGAGACCACAAGCCAAGCATAAATCAGCCCCCAGATCGCGAAGGCATAACCGGCAGGCTGCACCGGTGGCCGGATCTGCGGGATTGGCAGTTGATCGGCGCGGAAACCGGTGAACGGCTCTGTCGCGAGCGGTGACAGGACAAAGGTGAGGGTGAAGAGAAGGGTCAGCAGCGATTTCATCATGCCAGAGGCTCTAGCACGCTGCATCAGGCGCGTCTGCCCCTGCGAGGTCTGGAAATGCACACTTGCCCCGAGGGCAAGCATGCCGCAGCATTGCCCCATTGCAGACGGGGATTTGAGATGAAGAATATTGTCATTTTGTGTGACGGGACGTGGAACTCACCAACACTCACGACACCCACGAATGTGGTCAAACTTGATCAGGCCTGCGCAAAAGACGCGCCGGATCAGGTTGTTGCCTACCTGGCCGGTGTCGGGGTCAATAACTTTGAAAATTTCCTGCGTCGCTGGATGAACAAGCTGGGCGGCGGGGCGTTTGGCTGGGGGCTGGGGCAGAACGTGCGGCGCGCTTATCAGCAGCTCTGCCTGAACTACGAGCCAGGTGACCGGATATTCATCTTCGGGTTTTCGCGGGGCGCTTACACTGCCCGTGCCCTCGGTGGGATGATCCGCAAATGCGGGATCATCCCCAAGGACAAGGTGGAAGGCGTGAACGGGGCGCTGGTGCTGAACCGTGCCTGGCGGCTCTACAAGCGCATCTACAAGAAGCTGGACGAAGGTCCGGCGTGGACGCAACGCAAGGCCCTATCGCCAGACATCGCCACCTCAGAGGATGACCTGAAGGCGCGGGGTGGCAAAGGCACCATCGTGGATATCCACTTCATGGGTGTCTGGGACACAGTTGGCGCGCTGGGGCTGCCCCTGTCCGTTCTTGGCCCTGTCGCGAAGCTGTGGAACCGCAAGTATCAGTTCTACGACACCAACCTGTCGTCGATGGTGGTCAACGGGTATCATGCGGTGGCGCTGGACGAGCAGCGTGAGTTGTTCATCCAGACTGATTGGAACAACATTGACGTGCTCAACAAGGGCGACACGAGCGACCAGCGCCGGTATCAGCAGCTTTGGT
Organism: Pseudomonadota bacterium; assembly: GCA_039821425.1. Classification (GTDB taxonomy): domain Bacteria; phylum Pseudomonadota; class Alphaproteobacteria; order Rhodobacterales; family Rhodobacteraceae; genus Yoonia. Next base: position 4,070 of record JBCBOD010000060.1, on the reverse strand, counting down.
TTGTCGGCAATCACGGGATGATTGGCGGGAGCAACGAAACCCGAGAGATCGTCGCCTATCCGCAAGCGTGGATTATCCAGAAGGCCGTTGATTTGGGATTGCGCCTGAAACCCGACGCAGAGATCCCTGATGCACCCGGCGATCCAACTGCCTTTTCCAAAGAGATCGTCGACATGACGGCAAAGCCGATTCATGCGTGGCGCAATGGCCCCGAAGAGCCATGGAAATACCATTGGAGCGTCGGGGCGCGGATGCGCGGGCTGGGCAACGGTTACAACCCCGGCAGCGCCAGGAACCGTGCCAGCATCATGAACCTGCCTGAACCGGAGTGAGTTGGCGATTTACGCCAAGGCGCCCTCAGCTGTGATCCGGGATTTGCCCCGCAGATAGGGGTGCAGTGCCTCTGGTAGGTCCACGGACCCGTCTACCTGCTGGCCGTTTTCGACGACAGCGATAAGCGCGCGCCCGACGGCAAGGCCGGAGCCATTGAGCGTATGCACAAATTGCGGCTTGCCACCTTCGGCGGGCTTGTAGCGCGCGTTCATCCGCCGGGCCTGATAGTCACCTGCGACCGAGACAGAGCTGATCTCGCGATAGGTGTTCTGGCCGGGCAACCAGACCTCGATATCATGGGTCTTGCGCATGCCCGCGCCAAGATCACCGGTGCAAAGAACCACGGTACGGTAGGGCAGGCCCAGTTTTTCAAGGATGGCCTCGGCGCATTTGGTCATGCGGTCATGTTCTGCCGCGCTGTCCTCTGGCCGGGTGACGCTGACCATTTCGACCTTTTCGAACTGGTGCTGGCGCAGCATGCCGGATGTATCCCGGCCCGCGCTACCAGCCTCAGACCGGAAGCATTGCGTGTGGGCGCAATAGCGGCGGGGCAGGTAGCTTTCCTCGATCGTCAGGCTGTTGACGATATTGGTCAGCGTGACCTCGGCCGTCGGGATCAGCCACCAGCCGTTTGTGGTTTGATAGCTGTCTTCGCCGAACTTCGGCAGTTGCCCCGTCCCGTACATCATTTCTTCCCGCACCAGCACAGGGGTGATGGTTTCGGTCAGCTTGTGTTCCTCGGTATGGACGTCCAGCATGAACTGCGCCAGCGCGCGGTGCAGGCGGGCAACGGCACCGGAGAGCAGCACAAAGCGGCTGCCAGAAAGCTTGGCGGCGGTCTCAAAATCCATGCCCGGTTTGATGGCGGGGATGTCGTAGTGCTCCAACGGATCGAAGTCGAAATTGCGCGGGCTGCCGAAGCGGTGAATTTCGACATTGTCGTCCTCGTCGTCACCATCCGGGATGCTGTCATCGGGCAGGTTGGGAATGCCCATCAACAGATCGGTAAGGGCGGCGTCTTGCGCTTTTGCCTCATCGTTCAGGGCTGCAATCTCGGCCTTTTTGTCGGCCATGAGCGTGCGTAGGCGCTGAAATTCATCCTCATCCCCGCGGGCCTTGGCGGCACCTACCTCTTTTGCGGCCTTGTTCGCCTCTGCCTGCGCGGTTTCAGCGGCCAGGATCTTGGCGCGCCGGGCCTCATCCATTGCAAGGATTTCGGAGGAGACAGGCGCAACCCCACGACGAGACAAAGCCGCATCAAAGGCGGTGGGGTTGTCACGGATGGTGCGAATATCGTGCATCTCTTTCTCCTCGGGTTCAGAGCCTGCGCGTCATATGCCCGAATGTCAGGGAGAGGTGAAGCGGGGAAATGGGTGCATTGTTTCGCCACAGGCTCACCAAAGGATAGGGTGTCATTGCAAGACCTACCTCGCCCCCAGTTTAGGGGCGAGGAACCCGCTGATTTTGCGGTCTTGGTGACGCGTCGTCGTAAAACGCAATTGCTTTCTCTGCATCTGACACCCATATGCAAAATCGCGCATTCATAGAACGGCAATCTTGGTTGCCATTCACCTGTGGCGCACATACTGTGCCGCGAATTTCGCGGCCCCTGCTGCATGACGACAAAGGGATGGGATATGAGACCTGCCGACCTAGTGATGCTCCTTTTGATCTTCGCGATCATGTACTTCCTGCTGATCCGTCCGCAGCAGAAAAAGCTCAAGGAACATGCCGCGATGCTGGATGCGCTGCGCCGCGGTGATCAAATCGTCACGCAGGGCGGCGTCATAGGCAAAATCGTCAAGGTCTACGACGACAAGAACGAGCTTGAGGTCGAGATTGCCTCTGGTGTGAAGGTGCGCGTTGTCAAATCCACCGTCGCCACGGTGATGAACAAGACCGAACCCGCAAAAACCTGACGCTGACCTCAGGGGGCCACCCGCATGATCAATATCTCCACCCCCAAGCTGGTGATGATCTGGCTGACCGTTGTTGTCGGTTTGATGTTCGCCATGCCCAACGGGTTCTACGGCCGGGTGGAGGCGCATAACGACGCCGTCGCACTGATTGAAGGTGGGCAGTTCAACGCCGAGATTGAGGCGGACGCCGCGCTTTGGCCTGAGTTCTTGCCCTCCAGCCTTGTAAACCTTGGTCTTGATCTGCGTGGTGGCGCGCATCTGCTGGTCGAGGTGCAGGTCGAAGACGTCCATGCATCGTTCCTTGAAGGCTTCTGGCCCAACGTGCGGGACGTGCTTGCAGCGGAACGTGACACCGTGGGTTTTGTGACCCGCGAAGACAGCCCGGCCACAGAACTGCGGGTGCGTATTTCCAACCCCGAAGGTGCCAATCGCGCATTTGAGCTGGTCCGGGGCCTTGCCACGCCCGTCGCTTCATTCACCGGTGCTGCGGCCACGAACATTGATGTGCGCATCAACGGCACGTTGCTGACAATCACCCTGTCAGAGGCCGAGATCGTCGCGATGAACGAACGCACGATTTCACAAACGCTCGAAATCATTCGCCGCCGGATTGATGAGGTGGGGACCCGTGAACCGACGATCCAGCGGCAGGGATCAGAGCGCATCCTGGTTCAGGTCCCGGGCGTCGGGTCTGCGCAAGAGATCATCGCACTTTTGGGCACAACCGCGCAGCTGACGTTCAACCCGGTTGAAGGCACCACATCAGACCCTGAACAAAGCCCCGGCACGGGCAACATGATCGTCCCGGCGCTGGATGCGCCCGGTCTCTATTACATCATCGAACGGCGGCCTGTGGTCACGGGTGAAGACCTTGAAAATGCGCAACTGGATTTCGACCAGAACGGGCGGCCAGCGGTGGCGTTTCGTTTCAACACCTCCGCCGCGCGCGAATTTGGCGACTACACGCTTGAAAACATCGGGCTGCCCTTTGCGATCGTGCTCGATAACGAGGTGATCAGCGCACCCACCATTCAGGCGCATATCGCCGGTGGGTCGGGGATCATCACCGGAAACTTCACCGTGGAAGAAGCCACGAACCTTGCTGTGCTGTTGCGCGCGGGTGCTTTGCCGGCGGAGCTGACGTTTTTGGAAGAGCGGACCATCGGACCTGAACTGGGTGCCGACAGTATCGCGGCGGGCCAGATCGCCTGTATCGTCGCGGGGCTCGCAATCCTTGTTTATATGGTGTTGAGCTATGGCTTGTTTGGGGTCTTCGCCAACATCGCGCTGATCATCAACATTGGACTGATCTTTGGCCTGCTCTCCATCGTCGGGGCCACGCTAACCTTGCCCGGCATCGCCGGGATCGTGTTGACCATCGGTATGGCGGTGGATGCCAACGTGATCGTGTTTGAGCGGATCAGGGAAGAACTGAAGACTGCCAAAGGCCCGGCACGCGCGATTGAGCTCGGCTATGAAAAGGCGCTGTCTTCCATCATCGACGCCAACATCACAACCTTCATCACCGCTGTGATCCTCTTCACCATGGGCTCCGGTCCGGTCAGCGGCTTTGCCGTGACGCTGGGTTTCGGGATCATCACTTCGGTCTTCACGGCGATCTTCGTCACCCGGTCGCTGATCGTGATCTGGTTCGGCCGCACCCGCCCCAAGACGATCGAGGTTTGATATGCGCCTGAGACTTGTTCGCGAAAACACCTCGATCGATTTTTTCAGCAAGGCGCGGATCTGGTTGGGAATTTCCATGGTCGCCATGGTGCTGGCCTTTGCATCCTTCCTGATTCAGGGGCTGAACTACGG
>JBCBOD010000207.1:0-3690 GCA_039821425.1 Pseudomonadota bacterium | reverse complement strand
GGGTTGATGGACTCTCTTAATGCCCTGCGCGCCATCGGGATGGACTACAAGCAACCGATCTGCATGATGGTTGGCCTTCAGGGGAAAGAGCCGCATCTGCCCGCCGATCAATCCGCGTCTTACGGCGTGCGCATCGTGGCCCCGGTGCTGGATGCAATGGGCGTGTCACATAGTATGGTTGAAAAGCCTAGTGATGTCAGCATGATAACAGGCGAAATTGATGCCGCCTACAAAGGCGCCCGCCCGCATTGCTTCCTGATCGGCCGCGCCCCGGTGGCGCCGTGAGACGCGATTACGCGCTTGAGGTGCTGCGCGACCATGTGGGGCCTGCTGATATCGTGGTTGCGGTCTACCAATCGTGTTTCGACTGGCTGGCGCTGACCGATCATGATCTGACCTACGTGGCCACGGGCGCGATGGGGCAGGCGTCTTCGCATGGACTGGGTTTCGCGCTGGCCTGCCCTGAACGGCGGGTCTTTGTGTTCGACGGGGATGGCAGTCTCTTGATGAACCTTGGCTCGTTGGTGACCATCGCGGGGGCAGGGGTGTCGAACCTCCACCACTTTGTCTTTGCTAACGGGATATATGAGGTGAACGGGGCCCAGCCTTTGCCGGGCGAAGTGGATTTTGCCGCCATGGCCGCCGCAGCTGGGTATGCCCGGACGGGAACAGTGGAGGATATTGAGGTGTTTCGGTCGGACCTGCCCGGAGTTCTGGCCGCGGATGGCCCCACGTTCACCGCGCTGAAGATCGAGAAGGGCGCGGACTACCCTTGGCGCTACGACTACATCCACAGCGCCGAAGCGCGTGACCGATTCCGCCGGGCGCTTAACCGCGATAGTCGTTGACGACCTCCAAAAAGGTCTCTGCCACCGCCGAGACCGGGCGGTGTTGCGACCAGATGAGCATCGCCGAAAACGGGATCGCGGGTTCAAAAGGCAGGGCTTTGCAGCCCGCCATGGCCGCTTGAGTGGCATCCACCGTGCCAATGATCGACGCGCCCAGCCCGTTGGCCACCAACCGGCAGATCGCGTTGGTGGTGCGCGCCTCGTACAGCATACGCCGTTCCACCCCGGCTTCTTCAAAGACCCTGTCGATCTCAAACCGCGTCTGCGACTCGCGCCGGTAAGAGACGAAGGACAGATCCGCCAGGTCCTTGGGCCGGATGACGCTATGACTGGCAAGCGGATGGTCTTCGGGCACCACACATAAGGCGTCACGGTCTACCAGCGGCAGAGAGTTCATGCCGGCGGGAAGGAACCCGCCCGTCGTGATCCCGAAATCGAAATCCTGGCTGACCCGCCACATGACCGCATCGTCAGCTGCGCCGACTTCCAGCGTGACGGCTGCTTCAGGGAAACGGTTGGAAAACTCGCGGATCAGGGGCGGTGCGATCATGGTAGAAAAGGCTGCCGTGGTGATGATGTTCAACCGGGCATGGCGGAACCGCCGGATCATGTCGGCGGCGTCTTTGATCCGCTCCAGCCCCGACAATGCGCGCTCCACCTCTTCGACCAAAAGCCGGGCCTCGACCGTGGGCGTCAGTGTGCGGCCCCCGCGCTGCAACAGCTTGAAACCCAAGTGCTCTTCAAGGTCGGCGATCAAGCGGCTGACTGCGGGTTGCGAAATGCCCAAGAGCTTCGCGGCTTCGGTAATACTTCCCGTCTGGATCACCGTTTTGAAGGCATCGATCTGACGAAAGGTCAGCTTCATGAACATCTGCCTCCAATTAAGGCGATTCTGATAATGCAGTGGCAATACATAGCATCTCCGAATTTCAAACGTGTAATTTGTTGACAGGGCTATGGGGCGACTTGGATAGTGGGAGCGCCTAGGGGGCGGGTCCGGCGGGTCCGCAGTGGCGATATGTGCGGACATCGCTATGCCAACTGATAACTCGATGGAACAAGCGTTCTCGCGCCGTCATCGCCCGGTAGAAGGGTTCGACAGGCGCGCCGCGATGAATACGGCATGGCAAATCCTGCAGGCGATCTTGGTGTTTTTCGTCATTGGTTGGGCCATCTGGCGTGGCGCCGAGGCGATGAATTACAGCTGGCAATGGTATCGGATCGAGCCGTTTTTCTATCGTGAGTTCCAGGGCGAGTACTATCTTGGCCCCCTTCCGCAAGGTTTGATCGAAACACTGCGCCTGGCCGGAACAGCGGGTATTTTTACAATCATCATCGGCTTTCTGACAGCGTTTGCGCGCATGTCCGATAGCATTGCTGCGCGGGTCTTGTCGAAGATCTATCTGGAAGCGATCCGGAATACACCGCTTCTGGTGCAGCTTTTCCTGTTCTATTTCGTCCTTGCCCCAATTCTGGGCATCGATCGGTTCTGGGCCGGGGTTTTGACGTTGGCGTTCTTTGAAGGGTCTTTCGCCGCTGAAATCATTCGCGGCGGCATTCAGGGCGTTGATAAGGGCCAGTACGAAGCCGCCGATGCCATCGGCATGCGCACGGTGGACAAGTATCGCTACATCGTGGTTCCCCAGGCGCTGCCCTTGATCCTGCCTCCTCTCACCGGATTGATCATTTCCCTGATCAAGCATTCCGCCATCGTCAGCGTCATCGCCGTAAGCGAGCTGACGACGGCCGGTCTGAACCTGATTTCCGAGACGTTTATGGCGTTTGAGATCTGGTTCCTTGTCGCGGGCATGTACCTTGCCCTGACAGTCACGCTTTCGATTGGTGTCAGCCTTTTCGAAAGATCCCTGCAAAAGGGCCGAAACTAACCAACAGCGGAGAAAGAAAATGAAACTCACCAAGTTCTTCACCACAATTCTGCCGGCAGCGGCGATCGCCGTGGCGGGGTTCGTGTCGGCGCCGCAGGCGCAGGCACAGTCCCTTTTGGAAGAGATCCAGCAGCGCGGTACCCTGCGTGTCGGTATGTCGACCTTTGTACCTTGGGCCATGCGCTCCAAGGAAGGCGATCTGGTTGGCTTTGAAATCGACGTCGCGACCAAAGTGGCCGAAGACATGGGCGTGGATGTCGAGTTTGTGCCAACGGCCTGGTCAGGGATCATTCCCGCCCTTCTGGCCAACAACTTCGACGTGATCATTGGCGGCATGTCGATCACGCCGCAGCGGAACCTGACGGTCAACTTTACCATCCCTTACGCCCATTCGGGCCAACAGATGGCGGCCAATACCGAGCTGACCGAAGGGTTTGAAAGCCTTGCCGACTACGACAACCCGGCCGTCACAATCTCATGCCGCCGGGGCGCGACGCCGTGTTCCCTGGCGCAAGAGATGTTCCCCAACGCGACGCTGCGCCGTTTTGACGATGATGCGCAGGCCTTCCAAGAGGTTGTGAACGGCAACGCCCACGCCACGATCTCATCCGCGCCAAAGCCACGTTTCTGGTCGGCCGCGCATCCCGGCAAGGTGTACGTCGCCAATGACGGCCAGAACCTCAGCAAGGGTGACGAAGCGTTTGCCCTGCGCAAAGGTGATCCCGATGCGTTGAATTTCTTCTCGAACTGGATTCGCGTGAACACGTCGAACGGTTGGCTGGAAGAGCGTCACAACTTCTGGTTCCAGGATCAGTCAGGCTGGATCGATATGGTCGCGCTTGAGCAATAAGATAAAGGCGCGGGGGCGTCTGAGGCGCCCCTGCACCTCTATCAGGACCGTCCACATTGGATCGCAACACGCCCCCACCGCCTGAGCCGCGCAAACGGCTGACTGT
>JBCBOD010000168.1:0-5506 GCA_039821425.1 Pseudomonadota bacterium | reverse complement strand
GCGAAAGGATCAAACGAAAGACGCTCGAAGCGCGACGCTTGCATCACCGCCAGCACGCCGCATAATCAAACCAAAAAGATGAGCCAAACTCTCTCTTAGTTTAGGCCGCCATTGGTTCCAAAAACCCTGACGACGGACACTGCAGCCGTTGCTTGCCCCAGGACTCCGAATAACGGCGTTCCGTTTCCTTCTGTCTGAAAAACCCGAAGATACTCGGTGCTGCCGGGATTTGACAGGATGGCACGCCCACTTGCATTCAGGTCGACTTCGGTCCGACCAGGGTTAATCGTTCCAGCAAACCGCCCGCCAGAAATAATACTTGTGTCATGGGCCAGCGATCCGCCATTGCCGTTCGTGCGACTTGCATCGCTAGTCGTGCCGAGAAAGCGAAGCTGTGTTGGGGTGGTCGCGCTTGTATTGGCGAGTTGGGTATACGTAGTGCTATCCGGCGGCACGGTGATCCTGCTTTCACTGCTTCCTCCGCCACCGCAAGCAGCGAGGCCAGTAAATGCTAGCGTTGCTAGTTGGCGCGCCGTCGTCACAGCAGGAAATCCGAGTCGGTCAAGTCGCTTGGCCGCACGCCGCGAATGAAGATCTCGGTTCCCATGTGATCAAAAATTGCGTTATTCCCGCTGCGTGAAAACTCGGCAAGCGCCGCATCAGTGTTTGCAAAGTTAAAGGCGCGCAAGTCCAGTCTGTCGATACCGGGATCATAGTCGCGACTGTTGTCGCCCGTACGGTTCGGATCATTGTTTCGGATGACAAGCGATGCGATGCGATCGCTGCCTTCATTTGGGCGAAAGACAAATGTATCGGCCCCACCACCACCTTCGAGCCGGTCGTTACCAGCCCCGCCGTCAATGATATCATTGCCAAAGAAGAGCCCGTTTTGCGGATCTCCCAGAATTGTGTCGTTGCCCGTGCCACCTGACAGATCATCATCGCCGATACCGCCACGGATGACATCGTTGCCTGTGCCGCCATTGGCCGTGAGCACTCCGATCCCACCAACGATCACATCGTTGCCGCCATCGCCGTCGATGCTATTGCGGCCCAGCGTGTCGGCCAGATAGTCGCCACCGCCGCCACCACTGATATCGTCATTGCCGCGCCCACCGTAGATCGAGTCTGCGCGCGAGGTCCCGGTCACATCGTCGTTGCCCGACTTGGCATAGTAAGGCCGAACAGCATTGCCATCGATGATCACAAAGGTGTCAGCACCGTTCGTCCCTTCGTATGGTGTCGGAGTAAAGCTGTTGTCGAAGTTAGACTCAGCGGAGCTTTCATCCCGCAGCAGCCCGTCTTTGTTCATGACTATTCGGTCAAGCGCATAGCCGTCTGACCGTCCCGTTATCTCAAGTCGATACTCTTTATTGGCCTGTAGATCGACAGTTGCAGTGGGCTGCGCACCGTCCCCGGGCGGGTCGAACCGGGTGCCCCATGCAAATTCTCGGTCGCGGTTCCCCAGACCTGTGAACAACTTTGTCGGTTCGGTCACATAGGAATTGGTAGCCGCATCAACAACGGCGAAGTAGATATCGTTTCCGGTATCCGTCCTTTCCGTGCCGTCTTCTTCGAAACGATCGTTGTCATTCATGACGGATTTCACGCGGGTAGAGTGAAGCGCGATGAAATACCGGCCACTTTCATCCGTGCTAAATGTGTAAATCAGTGCTTCGTCCGGATCGACACGGTTGTAGTTGCTCGCGGCTGAATCCCAGAGCATCACGCGCTCGCCCCCGATGGTGCGCTCGGTCCAGTCGCCGGTTTCGGCGCTGCTTTCCGCTTCGATGATGACGGTGCCGTCTTGACCTCTGAACATCGTGGACCCTTCTGTTGAGCAATCCGTGTGATTAGCGAAAGAAACCTGTTGGTCAGGTTCTGAACCGATACCTCCTAGCGATCATTCATCTTGCGTTAATGTTGGCAATAAATGTGGCATGTTTATGGCGTGAATACTTAGGCCGCTTTTCCATCTAACGTGCGAGCAAGAGGTTTTGTTTTCATTGATGGCCTTGCGGATGATCCATCATTTTACACTCGGTTTCTCGTATCAGCATCATCTGAACGCATGCTGATTTCGCTTTCGCTGATCTGAACAGAGGAACACTTTGGAGTGGGGTCATTTTCACCCATCGACAGGTGGTTAGCCGTGACGAAAATGGCCGTCAGTTCGCTGCGGCGTGGGTGAAGTCCGCAGGGTCAACTAGCGAACAGAACCTATCCTGAAAAAAAGTGGGCAATCCACCCTTTACTCGCTGCCGTCTCCCGCAATGTCGCGCAGTTCTTCCGGTGTGAGAAGCCCGTCACCGCTCGCGTCAAGTCGTTGAAATGCCCTGTTGTAGAGGCCTGTGTTCCTGATGCGCGCCGCACGCCCTAGGTTGTCTGCGGCGTTTAGGTCGATGAACTGCCTAAACTCGTCTGGTGTGAGCATCTGATCGCCGTTTGCGTCCGCTTCTCGTAGGTTCTCGGCTGCCAGTTGCCGTTCTTCATCCGATAGTGTCTGTGCGAGCGCCTGTCCGCCCATGAACACCAAGACTGCCAGCATGATAGCATGTTTCATCTAGGGTCTCCCTGCCGTTTGAGTCACGTCCCGCGCGTCTGGCGATGTGGCTCTGTCGTCTTCGTCTTCGAACTGATCCATCCACGCCCGCACGCTGAACAGGTCAAAGTAAATCGACAGAACCGACGGCAGGATCAGCACCACAAGCACCATCGCCGCCAAGAGGCCGAAGGCAACCGCAACGACAAGGGGCACGAGAGTTTGCACCTGTGGGCTGCTGTCAAAAATGATGGGCAAGAGGCCGACAAAGGTGGTGGCACTTGAAAGGAGGATCGGACGAAAACGGTCCCGCACTGCATCCAGCGATGCGGCGATATAGTCATCACCCTCCAGGTTGGTCTGAAAGAAGGTCAAAAACAGGATCGCATTGTTCACCACAATCCCCGCCAGCGAGGCAAAACCGATGAGGCTTGGCATCGATAGGTCCATCCCGAGGCCCCAATGGCCCAGGATTGTCCCGATCAGAGCGAAGGGGATCGACACCAGCACGACAATGGGCAGGGAGTAGGAGCGGAATTGGAACGCCAGCACCATATAGACGCCGATCAGCCCGATCCCCAGTGACACCCCGATGGACTGTTGGGATTGCTGCTGCTCTTCTGTCGCACCGCCAATTTTCACGGTGACGTCCGGATAGGCCTCTGCCAGTTTTGGGGCAAGGTCGTTCAGGATCACGCCGGAAATGGCAGTTGAAGTCGTCACCGACCGGTCAATTTTTCCCTGAATCCGCGCAACGGCCTGACCATTCTTGCGGGTGACGTTCGGATAGCTGGAGGAGACTGTCAGATCCGCAACCGAAGACAGGCTGGTCTGTGCACTGTCTGGCAAGACGATCGGGAAGCTTTCGAGTTCTGTCACGCTGGCAATCGTGTCGGCCAACTGGACGCGGACGGTCCGGGTGCTAGCCCCCACACGGAAGCTGTCCGTTTCTGCCCCTTCGAATGCGTTGCGCAGTTGCACCGAGAGTGACTGTGGTGTCAGCCCGCGAGAGTAGCCAAATGCATTCAGCGCGACCTGTACCTCTTGGCGACCGCCATAAAAGTCCTGGAATGCCTCTGTCACGTCTCCACGGGCCAATAAATCTGCCAGCAGAACACCGGTTGCCTCTTCAAGCTCGGCCAGGTCGCGCCCCAGAACTTCAACATCCAGATCCAATCCCCCCGGCCCGACCTCTGACTGGGAAAAGCTGATCTGCACGACATCCGGCAAGGGACCTGCGGCCTCGCGCCAGGCGGCCAGTACGTCGTCGGCCAGCACGTTGCGCAACGAGCTTGCCAAAAGATCCACGGTGATCGTTGCGGTGTGCGAGCCGTTGTCGCTTACGTCGGCGTTGACCGCATATTGCACCAAAACACGCTCCACCAGCGGCGCGTTGTCTGTCGTGCCTGAGGTGAGATTTGCGTCAACTTCCTCAAGCCCTTCCAATAGCTGCGCAACGGTGTCGACCGTGCGGTCCCGCGCGATACCTGATGTCAGCGCGACGCGGGCGACAACTGTGTCGCCTTCGGTTGCGGGAAAAGCGATCAGTTTGATCGTGCCAGAGGCGACCAAACCGATGCAGAGGATCAGACCGGCCACCACTGTGCCAAGTGTCAGGTAGCGCAACTGCACCATTGCTGTTGCAAGCGGCATCACCGCCCGTTCCTTCACCCAGTTCAGCGCGCGTTCTGCGGGGCGCTCCTTCGTTGTGGGTGCGTCCGGGCCACCCGCGTGGCTCAGGTGATGTGGTAGGATCAGAAAGCCTTCGATCAATGAAATGGCCAGCGTGATCAAAAGCACCATTGGGATGAACCGCAGGATCTGGCCCAATTCGCCAGAGATGAACATTAGCGGGCCAAAAACGCAGGCTGTGGTGATGAAGGATGACATCACGCCGGGCAGGACTTCCATGGTGCCCCTCGCCGCGGCCTCGAGCGGCGGAGCTTTGCGCCTCCACTTGTCGATGTTTTCGGCGATCACGATGCTGTCGTCCATGATCAGCCCAACAGCCATCAGGAGCGCAATCAGCGTGATCATATTGATGGTGATCCCAAGCATGCTCATCACGAACAGGCTGCCCAGAAACGAAACCGGCAGGGCGGCCGATATCCACAGTGCCTGTCGCAGCGAAAAGAAAAGCCACATGGTCGCAAAAACAAGGACCAGACCGATGGCAATGTTCTCGACAATTAGGGTCAGACGCTCTGCAACGAGGTCAGCGAGGTTGTTGATAACAGCGATATCAAACGGATCGGGATAGGTAGCCAATTCCTGATCAATGACCTCCTGCACCCGGTTGAACACATCAATGCTGTCTTCATCGGCGGTTTTGGAGATCGAAATGATCGCCGTTTGCGCGCCGTCGATAAAGCTTTGCCGCGTTTCGTCGCGATCAACCAGATTAACGTCCGCCAAATCAGAGAGGCGGACGATCCCGCCATCCGCGTTGTCGATGATGATCAGATCTTCCAGCTCTGCGATGCTGCGGGTCGCCCCGACATAGCGCAGGACCAGATCGCCGTCGTCCAGAGAAACGGAGCCCAGTGGTTGGCGGAATGATCGGGTTTCGACGGCATCCACCACATCCTGGCTGGACAGTCCGAACCTGCGCAAGGCGAGTTCATCAAATGTCACCTGAAGTTCGCGATCGGTGATCCCGGTGACATCGGCGCCTGCGACCCCCGGCAGTGCAAGCAACCGGTCTGACAGGGTGTCCGCGTATGCGACCAAACCCTCTTTCCCGCTGATCCCCGAGATCGCGATCAGCGCCACAAGATCGGTTTGCGAGGCGATCTCAACGGTGGCCGTTTCTGCATCAGCGGGGAAATCGTTGATGCCCGACACTGCCGAAAAGACATCATTGAAGAATTGGATCAGGTTCCCGCCTTCATCCAATTCGGCGGTCGCGGATGCCCGGCCATCCAGAGAGTCGCATTGCAGGTCGACAAGGCCCGTAATTCCGCT
>JBCBOD010000112.1:0-13623 GCA_039821425.1 Pseudomonadota bacterium | reverse complement strand
GCTGTTTGACGAAGGCGTCTATGTCTCGGGCTTTTTCTTTCCTGTTGTGCCAAAAGGCGCCGCGCGCATTCGCACGCAGATGAATGCGGCATTGACCCGCGATGATCTGGATCAGGCGCTCGCGGCATTTGGCACCGCTGGTCGCAAAGTGGGGGCAATCACATGAAAGCGCTGGTGAAGGCAAAGTCCGACGAAGGGCTCTGGATGGAGGACGCGCCCGTCCCCGAGATTGCGCCCGATCAGGTGCTGATCCGGGTCAGCAAGACGGGCATCTGCGGCACCGACATCCATATCTGGAAATGGGATGAATGGGCGCGGAACACGGTGCCTGTCCCCCTGATCACCGGGCATGAGTTTGCGGGGGAGATTGTGGAGATTGGCAGTGCGGTGAAGGACCTGACCGTCGGCCAGCGCTGTTCGGGGGAAGGGCATCTGATCGGCCAGCATTCCCGGCAGGTCCGCGCGGGCAAGTTCCACCTGGACCCGGGCACGCGGGGGATTGGCGTGAATGAACAAGGCGCGTTTGCTGAGTATCTGGCGTTGCCCGCCTTCAACGTGGTGCCGCTGCCAGACGGAATTTCCGACGATATCGGCGCGATCCTTGATCCGCTCGGGAACGCAGTGCACACCGCCCTGTCTTTTGATCTGGTGGGCGAAGACGTGCTGATCACCGGCGCTGGCCCAATCGGGATCATGGCCGCCGCCGTGGCCCGCCACGTGGGGGCGCGACGGGTGGTGATCACGGATATCAATGACGACCGGCTGGCGCTCGCGGCCAAGGTCGCGGATGTGCGCACCGTGAATGTCGCCCAAGAGGACCTGCGCGATGTGATCACCGAATTGGGCATGAAAGAAGGCTTCGATGTGGGGCTGGAGATGTCAGGCAATCATGCAGCGCTCGACCAGATGGTCGAGGCGCTGGTGATGGGTGGCCGCATCGCGATGTTGGGCATCCCGCCGGGCAAATCACCCGTGGACTGGTCGCGCATCGTCTTCAAGGCGATCACGATCAAGGGCGTCTACGGACGCGAGATTTTTGAGACGTGGTATAAGATGATCGCGATGCTGGAAAACGGCCTCGACGTCAGCCGTGTGATCACGCATCGGTTGAAGGCTGATGATTTCGAGGCAGGTTTCGCCGCGATGCTGTCAGAGTCGAGCGGGAAGGTCGTGCTGGACTGGCGCTAGGGGCGTTTGCATCCGGCGGCGCGCGCCGTTAGCCATGGGCGCGAAAGGACTATGCCCATGCCCACCGATCCCGTTGAACTGACCGCCGACCTTGTCCGCTGCCCCTCGATCACGCCGGAGGAAGGCGGCACATTGGTGTTGCTGGAAAAGGTCCTGACCGCGGGCGGGTTCACCTGCACCCGTGTGGATCGCGGCGGTGTGGCAAACCTCTATGCCCGTTGGGGACGGCAGGGGGCGAACCGGACGTTTGGGTTTAACGGCCATACGGATGTGGTGCCCTTGGGCGATGAGGCGGACTGGACGATGCCGCCTTTCGGGGCCGAGGTGATGGACGGATACCTCTACGGGCGCGGATCGACGGATATGAAGTCGGGCGTCGCCGCGTTTGCTGCCGCCGCCTTGGATTTCGTCGCCGAAACGCCACCCGATGGTGCCGTCGTTCTGGCGATCACCGGCGATGAGGAAGGCGATGCGGTCGACGGCACGACCGCCCTGCTCGACTGGATGGCCGAGAATAATGAGGCGATGACGGTTTGCCTTGTGGGCGAGCCCACCTGCCCTGACGTGATGGGCGAAGCGATGAAGATTGGGCGGCGCGGGTCGATGACGGCCTGGTTCACGGTGACGGGGGTGCAAGGGCATGCGGCCTACCCCCACCGCGCGAAGAACCCGATGCCAGCAATAGCGCGGCTGATGGATGTGCTGTCATCGCGCGTGCTGGATGAAGGGACCGAACATTTTGATCCTTCCTCGCTGCAGGTCCTGACCATCGACACAGGCAACCCGGCCACCAACGTCACGCCTGCGCAGACGAAAGCCACCGTGAACATCCGTTTCAATGATCTGCACACGGGTCAGAGCCTGACCGACTGGATGCAGGAAGAGGTGACGATGGTCGCGGCGGACTTCGACGTGAAGATCGCGATGTCCATCAGAATTTCAGGGGAGGCTTTCCTGACACTACCGGGTGAGCTTTCCGATTTGGTGGGTCGCGCCGTGGAGGCCGAAACGGGTGTCAAACCGGAATTGTCCACCTCGGGCGGCACATCGGATGCGCGGTTCGTCAAAGACCACTGTCCGGTGGTAGAGTTCGGCCTGACGGGCAAGACCATGCATCAGGTGGATGAGCGGGTCAAAGTCGCGGAAATTGAGCAGCTCAAGGCGATCTACACACGCATCTTGCAAGACTATTTTGCGTGATTGGCCCTGACCGCCCCGCATGATAGGCGGGGCGCATGACACGTATCCCCTCCAAATCCGAAATCCTGTCCTGGATTTCCGAGAACCCGACCAAGACTGCAAAGCGCGATATCGCAAAGGCCTTTGGCATCAAGGGGGCTGCGCGCATCGACCTCAAACGCCTGCTGCGCGAGCTGGAGGATGAGGGCAAGCTGACCAAGCGGCGCAGCAGTTACCGCGATGCGGAAGAACTGCCGCCGGTGGCCGTGTTGGAGGTTGTGGGCGCGGATGCAGATGGTGATCTTTTTGCCCGTCCACTGGAATGGAAGGGCGAAGGGGCTGAACCACGCATCCTGATGATGCTGCGCTCTTCCGACCCTGCCCTCGGCTCCGGCGATCGCATACTGGGCCGCCTGACTGTCGACAAAACCGAAGACCACAGCCACACAGCCCGCCTGATCAGACGGATTGGCACGAACCCTTTGCGCATCTTGGGCGTGTTCCGCGCCGGATCCGAAGGCGGCCGCATCCTGCCCATCGACAAGGGTGCGGACAAGCAATGGACCGTCGCCGCGGGTGCCACCGGCGGGGCGAAAGACGGCGAGTTGGTGGAGGCCGAACAGGCCGGACCAAAGGGCCGCATGGGCCTTCCCAAGGCGCGGATCGTCGCGCGCTTGGGTGACCCGACAGAACCACGCGCGGTCTCACTGATCGCCATTCATCAGCATGGCATTCCGGACCATTTTCCCGACGAAGTTGTCACCGAAGCGGACAGTGCAAAACCCGCCGGGCTAGGCAAACGCCGTGACCTGCGTGACCTGCCGCTTGTCACCATCGACCCTTGGGATGCGCGCGACCACGACGACGCCTGCTACGTTGAGACCGACAGCGACCCCAAGAACGAGGGCGGCTTCATCATCTGGGTCGCGATTGCCGATGTCGCGCACTACGTCACGCCCGGGTCGGCGCTGGACCGGGAGGCGCGCAAGCGCGGCAACTCCACATATTTCCCCGACCGGGTGGTACCGATGCTGCCCGACCGCTTGTCTGGTGATCTCTGCTCTCTGCACGAAGGGGTGGAGCGTGCTTGCCTTGCCGTTGAAATGCGGATCGACGCGCACGGTAACAAGCTGGATCACCGTTTTCACCGCGGGCTGATGAAATCAACGGCCTCACTGAACTACGAAGAGGTGCAGGCGGCGGTCGATGGCGACCCGAACGACAAAACCGCTCCATTGATGGATGACATCATTACCCCGCTCTATGGCGCTTATGCCGCGCTGATGAAAACGCGGGCGCGCAGGCAGCCGTTGGAATTGGACCTGCCTGAACGCCAAATCGTGCTGGACGATGCGGGCAAGGTCACGTCAGTGAAATACAAGGAGCGGCTGGACGCACACCGGCTGATCGAAGAATTCATGGTGCTTGCCAATGTTGCGGCGGCTGAAACGCTGATTGCCAAACGCTCACCCCTCCTCTTCCGTGTGCACGAAGAACCGAGCCCGGAAAAGCTGGATGCGCTGCGCGAGGTCGCCGAGGCCTCTGGCCTGTCGCTCGCCAAGGGGCAGGTGTTGAAAACCGCGCATCTGAACCGGCTGCTGACTGGCGCAGCGGATGGCAAAAATGCGGAACTGATCAATATGGCCACCCTTCGGTCAATGACGCAGGCCTATTACTACCCCGAAAACTTTGGCCATTTCGGCCTGGCGCTGCGGGCCTATGCGCATTTCACCTCACCCATCCGCCGCTATGCCGACCTGATCGTCCATCGCGCCCTGATCAGCGCGCATGGCTGGGCTGATGACGGGCTTTCAGACTGGGACCGCGAGCATCTGTCCGAGACCGCAAAACTGATCAGCGACACCGAACGCCGGTCGATGGCGGCAGAGAGGGATACGACGGACCGCTACCTCGCCGCCTTCCTCGCGGACCGTGTCGGTGCGGAATTGACGGGGCGGATCAGCGGAATCGCGAAATTCGGCGTTTTCGTAAAGCTGGATGAGACCGGGGCCGACGCCATGATCCCGATGCGGACATTGGGGCGCGAGTACTTCCATTACGATGCGGAAACACAGACGCTGATGGGGGCCGATACCGGAACAGTGATCGGGATGGGGCAGCGGGCAACGGTCAAACTGGCCGAAGCCGCACCTATCACAGGCGGGCTGATCGTGGAGCTGATTGCGCTGGATGATCGGATGATGCCGCGCGGTCCATCACGCGGGCGCGGCAAACCCGCCAAACGCAAAGTCGGGGTGGCCCGCAAGGAGGCAGCCAAGACCGCGCGCAAGGTGAAACGGCGGCGGCGCTAACGCAATTGCATGTGAATGTGATCGTCATGCCGTGCGGCGCGGCAGCCTTGAAACCGAATCTTCGGATCGGCGACACCCCAGCGGCGCAGCAAGTGCGGCTCTACAAAGATTTTGCCGACGCGTGGGTCGGCGGCCATGACCTCTAGCACCGTCCGGTTGCGGGAAGCGTCCAGGCTGTAGTCGGGCCATAGGGGCTGCAGCCACGCCAGATCCCACCGCATGTCCGCCCAGCGCGCCGGGCAATCGGTGGGGCCATCCTCAAACGCGAAGTACCCGATGGGCGAAGCCGCTTTCCCGGGCAAATAGCCGGTATCGTCAGTGTAGTAGAACGCCAGATCGGCCTTTTCGCCATCGTCATGGGACAGATGCGGCAGCAGCGGAAAACCGTCCAGAAACGGAAAGCTGCCATCCAGCATCAAGGTGATCGTGCCGGGGTGCCGTGTCGCGACAGTTTCCGCCGTGTCCTGCAGTACCGCGGCCAACTCAGGCGTCACATAGGTGCGGTTCAGCGCGCAGTACATCGGGCTTTGCACCTGTAAGGGACCATCATCAAGGCAGCTGATCGGCACACGGCCAAACTGCGGCGCGATCTGCGTCACGGCCAGACTGATACCCGCATAGGCCACAACAAAGACGAGCAGCCTGCGCCGGAAGAAGAGCGCAACAATCCATGCAATGCCGCCGACCTGCGTGAGGATCGTCAGGAAGACAAAGATCGTGATGTGCCAAAACACGCGAAGCATCTCGCGCACGCTAGGGCGTTCCCCGCCCCGCAACAACGTGCATCTTTTGATCCACGTGACGTTGGCGGGCGGCGGGTGGATGCAAGACCTCAAGAACGGCACCGTCAGCATGGTTTTGCCACCCCGGCGGCAGCATCCCCCGGTCGCAACGGTCATGTGATTTCACTGTCACAGAAACTGGCATAGACTGCCGGAAAAAGGCGAAAGGCAGCGCAATGCAACGCAGGCAGTTTCTGGGGGCCGCTCTGGCGGTCACCCTTCCCTTCCCCGTCTTTGCACAAAGCGGGTTTCAATCCTGGATCGCCGGGTTCCGGGGCCGCGCGCGCCGCGCGGGGATCACTGACGGAACCTTCAACGCGGCCTTTGCCGATGTGCAGTACCTGCCCGACAGCATTGAGCGTGATCGCAATCAGGCAGAGTTCGTGCGCCCGCTCGCAGACTATATGAGCACCGCGGTGTCGGACACCCGGGTCCGCAACGGACGCAGCCTTGTCCAGCAATACGCAGGTTTGCTGGCCGCGATAGAGGTGCGCTATGAAGTGGAGCCGCATATCGTGACAGCCGTCTGGGGCATGGAAAGCAACTATGGCCAGCGGCGCGGGGATACTCCGCTGATCTCCACCCTTGCGACGTTGGCCTATGACGGGCGGCGGGGGCGGTTTTTTGAAAGCCAGTTGATCGCCGCGCTGAAGATCCTGCAGAACGGCGATGTGGCACCCCGCAACATGACAGGCTCTTGGGCCGGGGCGATGGGCCATACGCAGTTCATCCCAACCTCTTACGAGGCTTATGCGGTGGATTTCACCGGCGACGGGCGGCGCGATATCTGGGCGGATGATCCGTCTGACGCGCTTGCCTCTACCGCTGCCTACTTCCGCCGTTTCAGCTGGCGGCGCGGGCAGCCCTGGGGGGTGGAGGTGCGCCTGCCCCGGGGCTTCAATTACAACCAGACGGGTCGCGCGGTCACACGTAGCCCGGCGGATTGGGCGTCACAAGGTGTCGTCGATACCGCTGGTCGCGCCGTCCCGAACTATGGAAACGCCACGATCAGCACACCCACCGGGGCGGGTGGCCCGGCCTTCATGCTGTTCCGCAACTACGATGTGATCAATCGGTACAACAATGCCGAGGCCTATATCATCGGGGTCGGCCATCTGGGGGATCGTATTCGCGGTGCGGGGCCGCTGCGGACACCATTTCCACCGGATGAACGCCGCCTGCGCCGCGCGGAACGGCGTGAACTGCAGGAGCGGCTGACGCGCGCAGGGTTCTCAACACAAGGGGTGGACGGTGTCATTGGGCCGAACACGCGGTCGGCAATCCGCGCCTACCAGCGCAGCCAAGGCCTCATCCCCGATGGGCATCCGTCCCTGTCGCTCTTACAGCGGTTAAGGTGAGCAGGGCCCGCCTTGCATGCAGGTGGTCAGCGCATCAAGCGTGGCCTGATCCGGGTTTTCAAAGATGCGCCCGCCGCATGCCCCTGCCTCAACCGTGATCGGTTGTTCGGACGCGACAAAGATTACAGCCTCTACCCCGCTTTGCGCGGTGCCGCACCACGGGCCCGCGCAGGTGACTTGCAGGATCATATCGCTGACATAGTCGTTGACGAAGCCTTCGGACGACAGCCCCTTGCCGTCAAACCGGGCTGGGATCGGTGCAGGCTCTTGCGACTGTTGGTTTGAGACACCTGTGGGCAGCAGCGCTTCATCAAAGATCAGCGTGCCGTAGATGACGAAGTAAGGATCAGACTCCGCCGCCAGAAACGCGAATGTGGAAATCGGATCAGGGCGCATGCAACTCAGCGCCTGCGCCTGTGTTCCGGCCGACAGGGAAGCGGCCATTGCCAGCGCTTTGGTGAGGCTTTTCATAGCTTCGGTCCAAATTCTGCCAATACCTCTTCATACACCCCACGCTTGAACGGCACGATAGCGGCAATCAGATCATCGGGTTGCATCCACTGCCACGCTGTGAACTCTGGCGTTTCAGTGTCGAGGTTGATCTGGTTTTCGGTCCCGTGAAAGCGCATCAGATACCATTTCTGTTCCTGCCCGCGGTAGCGCCCTTTCCAGATGTGCGGGACCAGTTCAACTGGCAGGTCATAGCGCACAAGGCCTGCCGTCTCTGCCTCGATGGTGACCAGATCAGCGGTCACGCTGGTCTCTTCCAGAAGCTCGCGCAGCGCGGCGTCGCGGCAGTTTTCACCTTTGTCCACCCCACCCTGCGGCATCTGCCACGCATCCTTGTGCCGGTCATTGCGCTGCGCGGCAAAAATATGGCCGCGCGGGTTGGCGAGCATGATCCCCACGCAGGGGCGGTAGGGAAGATTTGCTATTTCGTCGGGGGTCATCGTTTTTGCCTTGGTCATCTTGTGCCTCAGCCTATCAGATAGGTGGCGGATTGCCGCTATGCGATAACAAGCCGGGTGTCATGACGGATCCGGGTGGCGATCCAGCGCAGGTGATCACGGCGCAAGCCAATGCAGCCCGCCGTCGGCCGACCCGGCCCGCGCCATTGGTGAATGAAGATGGCCGATCCCCGCCCTTTGACCGCATAGGGCCAGTTCCAATCCGTCAGGATGATCAGGTCATACATCGGATCGGCACGGCGCAGACGTTCATGGCTATGCGGGTACGGCGCGCGGACCATCAAGTTGTAATCCTCATGCCCCGGATCATCCGACCAAAGATCAAATGGCCCAATGGGCAGCGCCCAGTCTGCAGGCCGCGCCATCCGGTCTGCCCGGTAAAGCATGCCCACCAACCGGTGCGTCCCGCGCGGGGTGGCACCATCCCCTTCCCGCTTGCGATTGGTCAGCCCACCCCGCCCGATGGTGCAGGGAAAACGTCGGTTCATGAACCGCAGATGTGTGGGGGTCAGGACAAGATCAGTGGCTTTCATGGCCCTTTCCTAACCAAGGCGCCGGGCAGTGTCAGCCACCCGCGTGCCCGAACATGGGTTGCACTTTTGCCGCCAATTGTATACAGCGGCATACAAATAGCGGCCTCCCGCCAAACGGGCCGCAGAATCGCCACGCAGAGATGGGAACTGACATGAGCCTTTATGACGCTTACCTCGACGATATCGCCAAACGCAAAGAGCAGGCGCTGCACCCCAAACCGATTGATGATGGTGCGCTGCTGCAAGACGTGATCAGCCATATCAAGGATGCAGGCAGCGCCCATCGCGACGACTGCCTGCATTACTTCATCTACAACACCCTGCCCGGCACCACGAGCGCGGCTGGCGAGAAGGCCAAGTTTCTGAAGGCGATCATTCTGGGTGAGGAAACCGTCGCAGAAATCACGCCAGATTTTGCGTTTGAACTGCTCTCACACATGAAGGGCGGGCCGTCTGTTGATGTCCTGCTTGACCTGGCCCTTGGCGATGACGCAGCGATTGCGCAGCAGGCCGGTGAAGTGCTGAAAACCCAAGTCTTCCTCTACGAGGCTGACACCGACCGCCTGAAAGCGGCCTATGAAGCTGGCAACGGCGTCGCCACGGACATCCTGAAAAGCTATGCCGAAGCGGAGTTCTTCACCAAGCTGCCAGAGATCGACGAAGAGGTCGAAGTTGTCACCTACATCGCCGCTGAAGGCGATATCTCCACCGACCTTCTCTCGCCCGGCAATCAGGCGCATTCCCGCTCTGACCGCGAATTGCACGGGAAGTGCATGATCTCGGAAAACGCGCAGAAAGAGATCGAGGCGCTGAAACTGCAGCACCCTGGCAAGCGCGTGATGCTGATTGCCGAAAAGGGCACGATGGGTGTGGGGTCTTCCCGCATGTCGGGCGTCAACAACGTGGCGCTTTGGACAGGCAAGCAGGCCAGCCCCTATGTGCCATTCGTCAACATCGCCCCTGTCGTGGCAGGGACCAACGGCATTTCCCCGATCTTCCTGACCACCGTGGGTGTTACCGGCGGGATCGGGATCGACCTCAAGAACTGGGTGAAGAAACTGGGCGAAGACGGCAAGCCGATCCTGAACAACGACGGCAACCCGATCCTTGAACAGAAATACTCGGTCGAGACCGGCACGGTTCTGAAGATCAACACCAAATCCAAGAAGCTTTATGACGCTGAAGGCAAGGATGAACTCGTCGATCTGGCCGGGTCCTTCACCCCGCAGAAGATGGAGTTCATGAAGGCCGGCGGGTCTTACGCCATCGTCTTTGGCAAAAAGCTGCAGACATTCGCAGCCGAAACGCTTGGCGTACCGCTGAAGCCCGTCTTCGCCCCGTCGCGTGAGGTGAGCCACGAAGGCCAGGGCCTGACTGCTGTCGAAAAGATCTTCAACGCCAACGCGCGCGGTACAACGCCGGGCAAGGTGCTGCACGCAGGGTCTGACGTGCGGGTACAGGTCAACATTGTCGGATCACAAGACACCACCGGCCTGATGACCAGCCAAGAGCTTGAGGCGATGGCGGCCACGGTACTGTCCCCATCTGTTGACGGTGCTTACCAGTCGGGCTGCCACACGGCCTCTGTCTGGGATCTAAAGGCGCAGGAAAACACGCCGCGCCTGATGGCCTTTATGAACAAGTTCGGCCTGATCACCGGACGCGACCCGAAGGGTGTTTATCATCCGATGACGGATGTGATTCACAAGGTGCTGAACGACATTACCGTGGACGACCGGGCGATCATCATTGGCGGCGACAGCCACACGCGCATGTCCAAAGGCGTGGCATTTGGGGCCGACTCCGGCACGGTCGCGCTGGCGCTGGCCACCGGTGAGGCGACGATGCCGGTCCCTGAATCGGTGAAAGTCACCTTCAAGGGCGAAATGGCCCCGCATATGGACTTCCGCGACGTGGTGCACGCCACGCAGGCGCAGATGCTGGAACAGCATGGCGACAACGTCTTCCAGGGTCGGATCATCGAGGTGCATATCGGCACGCTGCTGGCTGACCAGGCGTTCACGTTCACCGACTGGACGGCCGAGATGAAGGCCAAAGCCTCCATCTGTATCTCCAACGATGAGACGCTGATTGAATCGCTGGAAATCGCGAAATCCCGCATCCAGATCATGATCGACAAGGGCATGGATAACGAGGCAGAGATGCTCAAAGGGCTGATCGCGATTGCGGATAAGCGTATCGCCGAAATCCGCTCTGGCGAAAAACCTGCACTGCGCCCCGACGACACCGCGCAATATGCGGCAGAGGTGGTGGTGGATCTGAGTGCCATCGACGAGCCGATGATCGCAGACCCAGACGTGAACAACGCCGATGTCTCCAAACGCTACACCCACGACACGATCCGCCCGATTTCCTTCTATCAGGCGCAGAAGAAGGTCGATCTCGGCTTTGTCGGGTCCTGCATGGTGCACAAGGGCGACATCAAGATCGTGGCGCAAATGCTGCGCAACCTTGAGGCCGAATATGGCGAGGTGAAGTTCCAGGCACCGCTCGTCGTCGCCGCCCCGACCTACAACATCATTGACGAGCTGAAGGAAGAGGGCGACTGGGCGATCCTCCAGAAATACTGCGGGTTCGAGTTTGACGACGCAGCACCAAAACAGACCGCGCGGACAGAGTACGAGAATATCCTCTACCTCGAACGCCCTGGCTGTAACCTTTGTATGGGCAACCAAGAAAAGGCGGCAAAAGGTGATACCGTGCTTGCCACCTCCACCCGTCTGTTCCAAGGGCGCGTTGTGGCGGACTCGGCCACCAAGAAAGGTGAATCGCTCTTGGGCTCCACCCCCGTCGTGGTGCTGTCGGCGATCCTTGGGCGGACGCCGACCTTGGAGGAGTACAAGATCGCCGTAGAAGGCATCAACCTGACGAAGTTCGCGCCACCACGCAAAGCGCCGATCGACGCCTTGTCAGTGCATTTCTAAGGCCCAGCTTTCTGACGCCAGACAAGAAAACGGGCAGGAAAACCTGCCCGTTTTTGCGTTTCCGGGTGACGCTGATCAGAGGCTCAGCGTTTTTTCCACGTTCTTGACCTGCACACGGGCCATGCCCAGGTTGGCAGCCTTCTTGTCCAGCGCCACGTAGAGGAAGACTGTCGGCGTCTGTTCCATCGGGCGGATCAGGTGAAACTGTTTGCCCAATGTGATCAGGATGTCGTCGATGCTGTCATCGAGACCTAGCATTTCGATGGCGTTCAGCTTTGCCTTGACCACCTCGGTATTCGCAGCGCCAGCCGCCTCCAGATCGAAGTCCTTGTCGCCTTCAGAAGCCATCATCAGCCCTGTTTCACTATCGACGAGGCAGGCCCCGATGAAGCCGTTAATGTTGCTCAGTCCAGAGATATCAGTTGCCATTTTCTTTTCCTTACTCTTGCGTTTCATGTGGGTTGTCGTTGGTTGGGTTGGTTCGGGCACCGGTGCATCAGCTGGCTCTTTGAGCCAGATCGCACCAAGCGCCTGTTGAAAAATCTTCAATGTCTTGCTCCACTTGGGTCAGCACGCGATCCCAGTCGCGCGGCGTTGCCGCATCGATTGTCAGACACTGTTCAAGCACCCGCGCATGGGCTTCATCCCTGTCGCGGCCATCAAGAACCGCGCGGCGCAGTTGTTTGATTGTGTCGACCAGTTTTGTCTTTGTCAGCGTGTCAGCGGTATGGCGCATGGCCTCATGCGCGGGCTCGCGGTCTTTGGGTGGGACGCTTTTGCAGATTTGATCAGCGCCCGTCTCTGGCGCCCGCGTCTCTGATGTGTCCTTTGGATCTGCCAGGGTTTCTCTGGCGGCACAGGCCTTGGTGGCGGATTTGATCGACCGCTTGATCGTCTTGATCAGCGCGTGCGCACCGCTTTCCTGCCACAGGTCCGGGTCGGTCAGTTTGCCATCAACACTTGCCGTCAATGCGACCTTAGACGCAATCGGGCGAACATCGCGGAAGAGAGGGCCCGCCTCCCCGTTCAACCGTGTCAGCACCTTCTCAAGCTTTGCGTCCGAGCCGAGCTTGTCTGCACCGGTCACGGCAAGTATGGCGTCGGACTTCAACGCATCTGGCATCGCTTTCCATGCCGCTTTTTCCGACTGGCGCCAGGCCTGCCCGGCGGCGGTGCACCAGATCACGAAATCAAGGTAGGGCCTTAAGAACCGCAAGGCCTCGGCAGAGAGCCGCGGGTCGGACAAACCGGGCGTGTCGATCACATCGCTCGCCTTCAAAAGCGGCGCCTCACTGCACATGCGCACGACAAGATAGTCGTCCCAGGTCTCAGGGTCAGGGGTCGCGCCATCGAGCGGGTGCAAAGCACCATCCGCCGTCAGACCGAATGCTGCTGGCGGCCCGTAAGTCATCCAGATCACCGGCAGCGTTGTTGCCGTCACCCGCGCAGGTATGATCTGCCGCCCCAGCAAGACATTCAAAAGGGTCGACTTGCCTGCGCTGAACTCACCCATCAATGCAAAGTTTGGGCGCTGGCTGTACCAGGCTTTCAGGCGCGCGTGCGCCGCATCCGAAACGTCAACAGGTTTAGGCATGATCAGGCCGCGCGCTCCGTCGTTTGGGGGCCTGCTTTCAATACGGAAAGTTCGTTAAGGAGCGTTTCAAGCCGGTCGAGCCGGTCATGTGCTTCCCTGTCGACCCCTAGCGCATGCTGAATCTGTGTGGCGGTCAGGCGGCCGTCGGCGACCATCAGATCGCTCAACCGGCTGACGTGAGACACCATGAGATCTTGCAAATGGGCTGCCGCGCGTGCCGCAAAATCGGCAACATAGACATCCTCCATCTCAGAAAGGGTTGCGTCCCGTTCCTGCGCGTTAAGGGCGGCAATCCGCTTTTGCACCTTCGCCGTGTCCGTGCGCCGCAGGAACAGTTTGCCGATCCATCCGGCTGTGACGTCAATGCTGGATGATTGCATCAGCATCGTGGGAACCGGGGCCGCAGAGGCCTGTGGCGGACGGATGCGAAAAACCTGATCTGTCCGTCGTCAGAGTTTTTGGGTCCAAAGGCGGCCTAAACTAAGAGAGAGTTTGGCTCATCTGGTTGGTTTGATTATGCGGCGCGTTGTCTGTGATGCAAGCGTCGCGTTTCGAGTGTCTTTCGTTTGATCCTTTCGCGTTGTTGTAGAATGGCTTTGTCCCGCCCGAAGTAGACGTCAGACGGTGTGACGTTGTTCAGGCTCTCGTGATATCGCTGGTGATTGTAGTAATCGACGAAGGCTTCGATCTGGGCCTCAAGATCACCCGGCAAGAAGTAATTCTCGAGCAAGATGCGGTTCTTCAGGGTTTGATGCCAACGCTCG
>JBCBOD010000131.1:0-9973 GCA_039821425.1 Pseudomonadota bacterium | reverse complement strand
GCCAGACCACATCGTTCAGAATCCAGAACCCTTGGTTCTGCAGTTCTGCGCCCATGCGGAAGATGTTGTGATAGCTGCCAATTACCCAGATCGCACCATTGGGTTTGAGCAGACGGCGGGCTGCTTTCAGCCAGGCCTTGGTGAAGGTGTCATAGGCCTTGAAGCTGTCAAACTGGTCCCACGCGTCATCAACCGCGTCGACTTTGGAATTGTCGGGGCGGTGCAGGTCGCCCTTCAGCTGCAGGTTATAAGGCGGGTCTGCAAAAATCAGGTCGACAGAGCCTGCAGGCAGGCTGTTCATCACGTCGATGCAATCGCCGTCAATGATCGTGTTCAGAGGGAGCGCTTGAGCACCCTTGGCCTTGGTCTTGGTCGTCATCACTTGCCTCATAACCCCGGCGGATTGTTCCGCTCTTTGGCTGGAAACAATCTGATTCAGGGCCTCGCCCAAGTCAAAACCAATATTGATTCAGTCGCTTTGGTTTTTCGCTTGATACAAGATGTTGTGTATCGGCTTGAACGACCGCCTATGGTGTTCGGTGACCCCAAACTGCGCCAAACCCAATTTATGTTGGGCTGTGGGGTAGCCTGCGTTCTGATCCCAGCCGTAGTGGGGGTGCTGTTGCGCCAGAGCAACCATGTGTCTGTCGCGCCACAGTTTGGCAACGATGGAGGCTGCTGCGATGCTCAGACAGCGCCCGTCACCCTTCACAATCGCCTCTGATGATCCGGGCAAATCGCGTGGGATCATGTTGCCGTCGATCAGGACATGGTCGGGTCGCGTTGAAAGCCCCTCCACCGCCCGGACCATTGCGAGATGTGATGCGCGCAGGATATTCAGCGCGTCAATCTCGGCCACAGTCGCCTGCGCGATGGATACGTCTGCGACCTGCATCAGCACGTCAAAAAGCGCTTCGCGCTTCTTGGCGGTCAGCTTCTTGCTGTCGTCCAGACCGTCTGGGATCTTTGCCGGGTCCAGCACCACTGCAGCGGCCACAACCGGGCCTGCCAAGGGGCCGCGCCCCACCTCATCCACACCGGCAATACGGGCAAAGCCCTTGCCGTGGGCGGCGGTTTCAAAGCTGAAGTCGGGTCCGGACATGCCCCGCACTGACCAGATGCCACCACCCCTTGCAACAAAAAAGGGGGCAGAGAGCCATGTCCACCTCTCTGCCCCGACGGGTGCCAACCTGCCCACGCACTGCTCAGCGTCTCCACAAGGTGCAGGCCGGTCCCGGTGTGGCCCGGCACCCTGGGGTGGGTGCGAGGGCCTGCCACCTCATCAGTGTCTGCGGTCGGACCGGTATCCCTGCTCGCGCAGGCAGAGCGGGTCATAACCACGGCGCGGACCGTTGCCGGTGTAAACCTGCACGGCGCAACGCTCTGGCAGACGGCTCGCAAAGGCATAATGGCGTTCAAGGCAGCGCCGGCCAAACATGCGCTGGGTACCAAAGCGGGTTTCAACACCTGTCAGGCAACGATGCGGCAACAGGCGGCGCTGGTCCGTGGCTTGCTGATGCTGGCGGTTCAGGTCAGACCAGCTGCCGCTATTGATGCCGCTCCAACTTGGTGTCTCATGCACCTCAGTCTGCCGGTCCTCTTCCTGGTCGCGCCGGTCGAGTGCTGCACCGATGACAGCAATAGCCGCCAACCCGAAGAGCAGCTTGCCCACCTCTTCCCGGTCCATCTCTGCCTGCGCAGGTGCTGCCGTGGTCAATGTCAGCGAAAGGGCTATCAGCCCGGCGATCAGTGGTCGAAACATCGCATTTCCTTTCGGTTCATATGCCAGCCAATTGTGGCGATGACCTCAGGATGGGTGCGTATGCGCGTGCCAAACAATAACGGGGGATGGTTATGGGATTGCCATCGCGATAACATTCCGCGTTATTGAATAGCAGATCACAGCCACGTTAACTGACCCCATGACACGTCTTTTATCCATCTCAATGATCTTCATGGTCTCGGCGACCTCGCTGCATGCGGCCTGCTATGCTGACTACAAGGCAAAGCAGGACAATCCTTTGCGCCTGCATTACGGGGTGGCAGAGGTGCAGGGCGATTGCTCTGTCGCGTCGGCCGAGAACCAGCTGCGCCAGCGCCTGTCTGGCGGCGGTTGGGAGCTGTTGAATGTGCTGGGCGTCTTTGATGACGCCGGTTTGGATGAAAGAAAGGAAAGCGCTGGTGACTTCTTCCTCCGCTACTGAGGCGCGCGAGATTGGCAGCAAGATCGTTGTCGCGGGGATTGCCGCGATTGTGGCGATCCTGGCCATTACCGCAGTCCTCCTCTTCATCAACCTGCCGGATGCCAACGCCTTCAACCTGCGGGTGGAGAGGCTGTTCATTGAAAACGACAACCTGACCAGCAACGCCGAGATCAAGCTGCTGGAGATCCTCGCGCAGTCGGGCACGGCCTTCTCGGACACGCTCGCGTCCTACCGTTTCGTGATTTTCGTCCTGTTGGTCTTTGCGACCGCTCTTCTGGTGGCTGCCGTCGCCTTCCTTGTGATGCTGATCGCGCTCAATCGCCGCATGGGCCGGATTGAACGGCAGGGGATCGAGGTCAACTCGCTCACCATCAGCCGCGATCAGAAGGCGGTGTATCTGAACGATTTCGAGTTCAAGCTGACGGATGCGGCGATTGAAACGCTGTCGGTTCTGGCCGAGGCCCGCATGGATGACGAGGTGCTGACCGGGGCCGAGATTGAAGGCGTGATTTCGGGTCGCAGCGCTGCCGACTGTGATGAGGCCGCAGGCGCGACCCGCATCAAGCGCCTGCGCGATACCCTGGGCAACCAGATGATGAGCGAACTTCTCGTCAAGAACATCGCGCGCAAGGGCTACATGCTCGCTATCGACAAAGACGTCATCAAGATGATTTGACGCGTTTCGGCTTTCACTTGGTCATGCATCGCCTTTTGCGTTCGACCTAAGGGAGAGGCAGCGAAAGGCGATACAGTGTGAGCCGAAATGCGCCGCTCTATGAGGGTTTCAAAACCCACCGAAACATCAGCGGCGCAATCGCGATCACCAGCGTGATCCTGATGATATGCATGACCGAGACATAGGTCGCATCCTGCTCCATCGCGAGCGCGAGGAGCGACATCTCGGCGAGGCCACCCGGTGAATAGGCCAGAAACCCTTGCGCCAGCGGGATGCCCGTCACCAGAAAGATTGCCTCGGCAAATCCGACAGCGATGCCCAGCATCAGGACAGACGCGACCGCCGCCAACCCAAGGTCCAGCTTCAGCTCAGCAAATGTGCTGCCGACAAACCGGGTGCCAATGATGGTGCCCATGGTGATTTGCGCGGCAATGACAAAGATCGTCGGCGGCGCGACGGTCACGATCTCGGCCACATGGGCAATCCCGCTTAGGATCATCGGCCCAAGGACCGGGGCGGCGGGCAGGCGCAACCATTGTCCCAACAGCGTGCCAAGAACGGCGCAGGCCGCCAGAACGCCATAGTCCCACGCGGTGATCGCCGTCAGCCCGATCCAGCCTGCGGCATCGGGGCCGCCGCTGCTGACACCCAGTATCAGACCAAAGAAAATCGCCACAAAGACAATGATCAGCA
The DNA here is from genome assembly GCA_039821425.1 of Pseudomonadota bacterium. Lineage (GTDB taxonomy): Bacteria > Pseudomonadota > Alphaproteobacteria > Rhodobacterales > Rhodobacteraceae > Yoonia. The sequence continues at coordinate 6,400 of JBCBOD010000131.1, read as the reverse complement.
AGATGCGCGCGGTATGGGCAAGGGCAATGCGGCGCTCATCACCGCCTGCCTCTTCCCCCATGATGATCATCTCGTTCAGCCCGCCGGGCATGGCGCAGAAATAGGCCGTCACCGGATCATAGCGACCAAGCTTGCGGTAGACGGCATATGACACACCCGCGGCGCAGATCATGAAGACCGGCAGCACGATCAGGCTGAACACCCATGCCCCCATCAGCGCGATCACCTCAGCAGTGATGCCGGAACCCAGCAGCACACCCAGGATCGGGATCACCACGGGGCGCAGTGGCATGGGCCTAACCAGATTTACCCCATTCAGGGCCACGAGCATGTTTGCAATCATCGGCCCCAGCATCCAGGGAAGCGGCAGACCACCCCAGTAGGCCAGAAACCCACCACCCAGCCCGATCGCAATCGGCAAGATGTGGGGCAGATAAGAAAGGGTGGGCATCAGGGGGTGGGGGCGCTGCATCTGGTCAGACCACCCCCCATGTCACAGCCCGCCGATATGATGTGTGCCGCGCGCCTTGGCCAAAGCCATCTGTTTCTGGCGCTCGCGGAACCGGGCCTTGTCAGCCTCGCTCGTCTCATCAACGCATTGATGGCAGGACACGCCTTGTTCAAATGCCGAGTGGTTCTGGTCTGCGGGTTCCAGCGGGCGGCGGCAGGCATGGCAGAGGATATGCGGACCCTCCGCCAGCCCGTGCCCGACGCTCACACGGGCATCGAAGACAAAGCAGTCGCCCTGCCATTTGCTTTCGGCCTCTGGCACCTCTTCAAGGTACTTCAGGATGCCACCCCTGAGGTGATAGACATCCTCCACCCCTTGGCCCAGCAGGTAGTTGGTGGATTTCTCGCAGCGGATGCCACCGGTACAGAACATCGCGATTCGCTTGTTGTGGAAGCGGTGCTTGTTCGCCTCCCACCACGCGGGAAACTCGCCGAAGCTCTTTGTTTCCGGGTCAACGGCCCCGTCAAACGTGCCAATCGCGACCTCATAATCGTTGCGTGTGTCAATCACGGCCACATCGGGCGCACTGATCAGATCGTTCCACTCTGCCGGGGCAACGTAGTGCCCGGTGCGCGCGGCCGGGTCGACATCCGGCTGGCCCATGGTCACGATCTCTTTCTTCAGGCGGACCTTCATGCGGTGGAAAGGCGGGGTCGTCGCCGTGCTTTCCTTCCATTCCAGATCGGCACAGCCGGGCAAGGCGCGGATGTGATCCAGCACCGCATCTATGCCGGCCGGGTCGCCAGAAATGGTGCCGTTGATCCCCTCGCGCGCCAGCAGCAGCGTGCCCATGATCCCCCGCGCCTTACACAAATCCAGAAGTGGCCCTTGCAGGGCGGCAGGATCGTCAAAGCGCGTGAAATGGTAGAGGGCGGCGACGGTGTACATGATCCCGCAGTTACGCCCATGCGAATTTTCTTGCAAGAGGTGCGACGGAAACCGCGCGGCCCTGCGTTGAATGGACATGGCATGCAGGAAAGGGCCTATGCGATGATCTTCAAACGCTTTGCGAGTTTTGCTTTGTTTGGTGCATTCATTGCTGGCTGTGCCGCCGCCGTGACGGGCCAACCCCCGACCCGCAATCACACTGCGACAGTGGCGCAGCCGCTTTCCATCGTGCCCGCAACCCGATCCGCAGGGGTCAGCTATGCCAGCGTCACCACCTCGGCCACCACGCGTACGGTGACGGCCAATGGCATTCCTGACCATCTGGTGGGCCAATTCCCGAACAGGGGAAACCCCAACCGGATCACGGAGCAGTCCGTCTCGCTTGAACTGCCTCTTATCCCTGCTCAGGCGGGACGGACCACCTCTGCCCAGGGGTGGGTGTTCGGGGTTTCCTTGAATGGCGTTGTCTTTGACCCCTTTGCGGGGGAGTTCTGGCAGGGCGACCGGCGGAGCGGCTGGAACTATGATGCCTTGGGTGGCGCTGTATCCTTGGGCCTTGATGAAAACTATGGCCATGTCCAGCCGGGCGGCACCTACCACTACCACGGCATGTCTTTCGGCCTGCTGGAACTGTTGCGCTATGACGAGACCGCGCATTCCCCATTGGTCGGCTATGCCGCGGATGGCTATCCGATCTACGCCCTGACGGGGATCGTCGACGGACAACTGACCGAGATGACATCGTCCTACCGGCTGAAATCTGGCACCCGCCCCGGCGGGGCGCAGCCGGGGGGTGCCTATGACGGTGCCTTTGTGCAGGACTATGAATATGTCGCGGGCCTCGGCAATCTCGATGCATGCAACGGCGCCTTTACCCAGTCAGCGGAGTATCCGGGCGGCACCTATGCTTATTTCATCACCGAAGACTGGCCTGTCGTACCGCGGTGTTTCACCGGCACGCCATCGCAGGACTTCCGCAAAGGTCCGCCCCCGCGGCGCTAGGCTTCTGCCGCCGCGATGGCTAGCCCGTCGGCAACGGCCGTAAATGCCTCTGCCCGCTCAAGTTCGGCCATGGGGCAAAGGCCCGTCATCGCGTCAATGACGACTTGCAGCAGGCTTGAGCCCACGACAAAGACAATCTTGCCGATCTTGTCCGGTGTGACATTGGCCATTCTCAAGGTCTCGGCGGCGCAGGCCCGGATCTCTGCCGCGTGGTCGCATAGGATCGCGATCATCGCATCCTCCGTCACCGGGTGGGCGAGGCGCGTCTCGATGACGTTCAAGTCGATGCTGGTCTGGGCGGTATCTTCGGCGTTCAGCGCAATCTTCCCCGCTTCCACCGCAAAGGCGATATCATGGCCCAACTCCATCTCCAGCACGGTCAGCAGACGCTGGAACAGCACCGGATCTTTGCCCAGTTTGGCAAAATCCGCGGCCATGCGCCGGTTTTCGGGGGTGTAGACGAAAGGGATCTTGGCCCATGTGGCAAGGTCATTGAAGATCGCATTGGGTGCCAGATGGGTCCCGTCACCGAGCGCGTTGCGCACTTTGGCCCCGCGCCCCAAAAGCGGCATGACTTCTGCAATACTAATGGAGCGGTCAAAATCCGTGCCACCGACGCGCACACCGTGGCTCGCAATGATCTCTGTCCGCTGCCCGTCGCGGGCGAAAACAGAAAAGTCTGACGTGCCGCCGCCGATGTCCACAATCAGGCCCAGTGCACCTTTGTCCAGCGGGCCGCTGGCGCGGGCGGCGGCCTCTGGCTCATACATGAAGGTCACGTCATCATAGCCTGCTACGCGATACGCCTCGCGCAAGTCTACCTCCGCCTGCGCATCGCGCGCATCATCGGTGGAATGAAAACGGACCGGGCGACCAGACAGGGCGGTCGCATAGATTTCGCCGGTCTCCGCCTCTGCGCGTTCACGGATCATCGCCAGAAACCGCGCCACGACCTCGATCAGGGTCAGGCGCTCATAAGCGATCTGGCGCTTCTCCCGCATCAGCGGCGTGCCCAATACCGATTTCAGCGCGCGCATGAACCGCCCCTCACGCCCGTCGATCAGGGCGGCGTTGGCGGCGCTGCCGTAGGATGTCTCTTTGCGGTCATAATCAAAGAAGACCGACGTTGGCAGCGTCCTCCGCCCGGGCTCCACCGTGATCAGCTGCGGGCGGCCCGCGCGCATCACCGCCGCCGCCGTATTGGACGTGCCAAAGTCAATGCCCAAGGTCGCCATCACCGCCCCCTGCCAGTTCGGAAAGACGCGCCGGATATGGGATTGCGTCAGGCCGATCAACCCCTTTTCACGAAACTCAACCACTGCAATACGGGCGCCATGCAAAGGGTGATGATCACAGGTGGGCCGGGGTCCGGCAAAAGCACGCTCGCGCGCCATATGGGCGCGATGACGGCGTTGCCTGTCTACCACATGGATCACATCCATTGGATGCCGGGCTGGGTTGAGCGGGCCAAGGACGACAAGATCGCGATGGTGCGCGAGATCGTGGCCTTTGACGACTGGATTTTCGAAGGCAACTTCTCCACCACGTTTCCAGAGCGGTTGGCCCGTGCGGGCACCTTCATCTGGCTTGATCTGCCGGTGCACATCCGCTTTCTCCGTGTCGTCTGGCGCACGTTCCGGGATCGGGGCAAGACGCGGCCCGATATGGCGCCGGACTGCCCCGAAGGCTTCCACCACGAAACGCTGGCCTTCTGGCGCTACATCTTTCGGACGCGGCGCTCTGCCCGGGCCAAACTGGCAGCTTTAGCGGCCACGGCCACGCACCAGCAGGTGATCCACCTCAAATCCCCCTCGCAGGTGCGCGCGTTCCTCGCTAGTTTGCCAATGACAGAGGAGACTTCGCGATGACCCACGCCCTGCTTGTGATCGATGTGCAGAATGACTTTTGCCCCGGCGGCGCGCTGGCCGTTGCAGATGGCAACGCGATTGTGCCGGGGATCAACGCAGCGATGGCAGATTTCGCGGCGGTGATCCTGACGCAGGACTGGCACCCGGCGGGGCATTCCTCTTTTGCGTCCAGCCACGACGCCGAACCGATGAGCATGACCGAAATGCCCTATGGCCCGCAGGTGCTGTGGCCCGATCACTGCATTCAGGGCACAGATGGCGCGGCCTTCCATGCGGATCTGATGACGGACCGGGCCGATCTGATCATCCGCAAAGGCTACAACCCAGCGATCGACAGCTATTCAGCCTTCTTTGAAAACGACAAGACGACACCAACGGGGCTGGAAGGCTATCTGCGCACACGGGGGATCGACAGGCTCACCCTCGTCGGGCTCGCCACCGATTTCTGTGTGAACTATTCGGCTGTAGATGCGGCCAAGCTGGGCTTTGATGTGACGGTGCGCATGGACCTCTGCCGCGCCATTGATTTCGACGGTTCCCTGGATGCCGCAAAGGCCGGCATGGGCGAAGTTGGCGTGAAACTTGCCTAGCGCCCTTGCCGGGCGAACCAGACGGAGGACACGCCGCCAGCCATGATGATCACAAGGCCAAGAAGGCTCAGCGCATCGGGCCATTCGGCAAAGACGAGCCAGCCGATGATCATGGCCGAGAGAAGCTGTGAGTAGATCAGTGGTGCCACAACGCCAGCAGGCGTTGTGCGGTTGACCAGCACCAAGAGCAAATTCCCAGACGCCGACCCAAGGGCAGATATCAGGATCAACCCGAAGAACGGCAGGCTGATCTCTGGCCTGTCGGGCATCGCAAAGGGCGAGAGGATCAACGCACCGATCAAAAGCTGCGAAAAGAGCAGGAACCGTGGCCTGTACACCCCGGCAAGCCAGCGCGTTGCCACCAGATAAGACCCGTGAAAACACCCGGCGAGGATGGCAAAGCCCATGCCCGCCGTCATCCCGAACCCAGGCTTCACCACAAGCAGCACCCCGGCAAAACTGCCCATCAGCAGCAGCGTGCGCAGCGGTGTGATCCGCTCCCCCAGCAGAAGTGCGGCGAGGAAATAAGACACAATCGGCCCGACAAAGAACCCGCCAAAGACGTTGGCCAGCGGCTCTGTCCGCAGGGCTGTCAAAATGCAGGTGATACCGCCGACAATCAGCGCCGCACGCAGGTAGAGCCGCCAATCCGCAAGATGGCGCAGGTCGCTGCGCTCTAGTCCGCAGAAAGGCGCGAGAACAGCGGCAGCAAGTGCAAATCGGGTCCAGGCGACAAATGTGGGTGGAAAGCCCGCATCGGTAAGCAAAGTCCCCGCAGCATCACCGCCCACGATCAGGGTCATGGCCAGCACAACGCTGACCACGAGGCGGACAGAGTAGGGTGAGGCGGAAGTCAGAGCATTTGCCCCGCCACATAGAAGATCAGGATCAAGCCAAGCAAGAGTCCGCCAAAGGCGATCATCCGCAAGCCTTTCTGGCGCTGTGACGCCATGCGGGCCATCGCCAGATCGGTCGCCTCTTCATTGGTCAAACCACTGGGCCGTGCGCGTGCGGGCGCATCGGGTGCCGCGCTTTTGCTGGGCATGGTAATCGGATTGGCTTCACCGATGGACGTCAGAAAATCCGAGAAGTTGAAGCCGCCGAAATTGGCACCTTTCAGGTCGTGGGACTGCAGGTTCTTTGTCAGGTTGTCGATGATCTCTGCCCGCGCCTCTTCATCCTTGGCTGGAAAGCGGCCGGCTGGTGCCCCGCTGTCATAGGTGTTCAGGCCGAAACCGCTGGCCAGAAAATAGTCCTGCACAACCTGATCAGCCGTGCGAAGGGCCTCAACCGTATTCGGGTCACGGAACATTGCCTTCTGTTCCGACATCATGCCGGTCAGGCCCAGCTTGTCGAACTCTGACGAAAACTTGTCCTGCACCGTCTCCGGCATGATCGAAAACATGTCGAAATCATACCGCAATGCCATGCCCACGGCCCCCTTGCCAGCCCAGCCCCATGTTGATCTAACACGGGGCGCCAACGGGGGGAACTGCAATGGTTGATATCGCGACGCGCGTGTGGAACCACAAATGGAAGAT
>JBCBOD010000063.1:0-21817 GCA_039821425.1 Pseudomonadota bacterium | reverse complement strand
GTCTGGTCCAAGAGTGTCGACAGTTCAGGGTGAGAGGGACTTGGGACGGGATATTCCGGCTTTCGGGTTATCAAAGAAGGGCTGTTTGGCCAAAAGGGCTGGAAGCCAGTTTGGCGCGACCCAGAGCCCAAGGCAGAGTATGACGCCATCATCATCGGTGGCGGCGGCCACGGGTTGTCCACGGCCTACTATCTGGCCAAGGAACACGGGATGACCAACATCGCCGTGTTGGAAAAGGGATACATCGGCGGCGGCAACGTGGGGCGCAACACGACCATCGTGCGCGCCAACTACTTCCTGCCCGGCAACTCCGAGTTCTACTCTCACTCGCTGAAGCTCTGGGAGACGATGGAGGAGGAGCTCAATTACAACGTCATGCATTCGCAGCGTGGGTTGATCAACTTGTTCCATTCCGACGGGCAGCGCGACGCCTTTGCGCGGCGTGGCAACGCAATGATCAATCAGGGGGATGACGCGATCCTCTTGGATCGTGAAGGCGTGCGGGAGATCCTGCCTTACCTCGATTTCGACAACGTCCGCTTCCCGATCTATGGCGGCCTCTACCACCCGCGCGGAGGTTCGGCGCGCCATGATGCGGTGGCCTGGGGCTATGCACGGGGTGCGAATCAGCGGGGCGTCGATATCATCCAGAACTGCGAAGTCACCGGCATCGACGTCGAAGGGGGTGTCGTCAAGGGTGTGCAAACGACGCGCGGAGCGATCAAGGCGGAGAAGGTTGGCATCGTCGTTGCGGGCCGCTCCGGCCAGGTGGCGGCAATGGCGGGGATGCGCCTGCCCATCGAAAGCCATGTGTTGCAGGCCTTTGTCAGTGAGGGGCTGAAGCCGGCCATCGACCATGTCGTCAGCTTTGGCATGGGGCACTTCTACATCAGCCAGTCTGACAAGGGCGGGCTCGTCTTTGGTGGCGATATCGACTTCTACGCCTCTTACGCGTCGCGGGGGAACCTGCCGATGAAAGAGCATGTGATGGACGCGGCGATGACCCTGATGCCTGTGATCGGCAAGGCGAAGGTGCTGCGATCCTGGGGCGGGATTATGGATATGACGCCGGATGGGTCGCCGATCATCGACAAGACCCATATCGACGGGCTCTTCATTGATTGCGGCTGGTGCTATGGCGGGTTCAAGGCGGTGCCGGGGTCCGGTTTCAGCTTTGCGCATCTGATGGCCACCGGAAACCACCATGAACCGGCGGCGAAGTTCCTATTGGATCGGTTCCGTTCGGGTGTGGGCCTGATGGATGAAGAGGGCACCGGCTCTCAGCATAACCTGCACTGATGGCGCAGTCGGGATCATGAGTATTTTTGGCGAGATGATGAGACCATGCGGATAACCTGTCCAAACTGCGGTGAGCGTGATCGGCGCGAGTTCTACTATCAGGGTGATGCCCTCGCCTTGGACCGCCCTGCGCCCGATGCGGGGGCAGAAGCGTGGGATGATTATCTGCACAACCGCGATAATCCGGCTGGTGTCACGCGAGAGCTCTGGTGCCATGAGGCAGGCTGCAGCGCCTGGCTGGTAGTGGAGCGGGATACGGTGACCCATGCCATACACAAGGTGACCTTTGCGGCAGAGGTGGCGTCATGAGGCTGCAGGCCCCTGAAAAGACCGTCACTTTCACCTTTGATGGCCGCAAGCTTCAAGGTGTGCCGGGGGAACCTGTGGCGGCCGCATTGCTCGCCAATGGGATCAAGCTGGTCGCCCGGTCTTTCAAATATCATCGCCCGCGCGGGATCATGTCTGCCGGATCGGAAGAACAGAACGCGATGGTGACTGTCGGGCGCGGCGCGCAGCAGGATCCGAATGTGCGGGCGACGACGCTTGAGGTGTCCGAGGGGTTGGAGGTTTTCAGCCAGAATGCCTGGCCTTCGCTGCGCTATGACCTGCTCTCGGTAAACGATCTTTTTGCGCCGTTTCTGGCTGCAGGCTTCTACTACAAGACCTTCATGTGGCCGCGGTCTTTCTGGGAAAAGCTCTATGAACCGGTGATCCGCCGCGCCGCAGGTCTGGGGGCCTTGGGCGGGCAGACGAATGAGGATGCCTATGAAAAGGCATTTGCCTTTTGCGATGTCTTGATCATCGGGGCGGGGCCTGCGGGGATCATGGCCGCGCTGACCGCTGGCCGGGCAGGGGCGGATGTGATCCTTGCTGATGAAGATACGGCGATGGGTGGCCGCCTACTGCGTGAACGCGAAGACGTGGACGGGAAGCCGGGTGCGGAGTGGGTGGCCGAGGCGCTGGCCGAGTTGCAGGGGATGGATAATGTCCGCCTGATGACCCGCACGACGGTGACTGGGGCTTATGACCAGGGCACCTATGGCGCGTTGGAACAGGTGCCGGGGCCACGTGCAGACGGCAAACCGCTCTCCTGTTTCTGGCGCATCGTGGCCAAACGCGCGATCCTTTGCGCGGGTGCGTTGGAACGCCCGATCGCCTTTCCAAACAATGACCGCCCGGGCGTGATGCTCGCCAGTGCAGTGCGTTCATATGTGAACCGTTGGGGCGTTGTGCCGGGCAAGCGGGTTGCCATCTTTGGTAACAACGATGACGCGCATCGGACGGCGCGCGACCTGCAGGCGGCAGGGATCAAGATCGCAGCCGTCATCGACAGCCGGGATGACGCGCAGGTGGAGGGTGATTTCCCCGTTTACACAGGCGCGCAGGTGATCGGCACCAAAGGGCGCCACGGGCTGACCGGTGTCACGATCAAAACGGGTGGCGGAACGCGCCAGATTCAGGCGGATTGTCTTGCAGTTTCAGGCGGTTGGAACCCGACCGTGCATCTAACCTGCCATATGAACGGCCGCCCGCAGTGGAAAGAAGAGATCGCCTCTTTCGTGCCGACACCGGAGAGTATTCCGGGCATGGTCACCGCTGGAGCCTGCAATGGGGCGTTTTCGACGGCGGCGTGCCTTGCCGAAGGCGCGCAAGCGGCAGCGAACATCGCCAAAGACCTTGGGTTGAGACCCAAGGTGACGGTGCCGGCGGCGGATGACAGCGCTTATGCGATCAGCCCGCTTTGGACTGTTGAGGGCAAGGGCCGCAAATGGGTGGACTTCCAGAACGACGTACACGTGAAGGATATCCGGCTGGCGGCCCAGGAAAACTTCCGCTCGGTCGAGCATATGAAGCGTTACACGACCCAAGGCATGGCGCCGGATCAGGGGAAATCCTCGAACGTCAACGCGCTTGCGGTCCTGGCCGATACGACCGGACGCGGCATTCCGGAGACTGGCACGACGACCTTCCGCCCGCCTTACGTGCCGGTGCCGATTGCAGTCATGGGGGCGGGCAGCCAGGGGGTTGGCTTCGCACCCGAACGGTTCACCACATCACACGCCGCAAGCGTCCAGCGTGACGCGCCGATGATCGAAGCAGGCCTTTGGTATCGCCCCAGCTATTTTCCGGCTAAGGGCGAAACCCACTGGCGCGAAAGCTGCGACCGCGAGGTGGGGTTTGTGCGCAATGCGGTGGGTGTTTGTGATGTATCCACGCTGGGCAAGATCGACATTCAAGGGCCGGATGCCGCCGCCCTGCTCGACTTCGTCTACACCAATATGTTCTCCACCCTCAAAGTGGGTCGCGTCCGTTACGGCCTGATGCTACGCGAAGACGGGCATGTGATGGATGACGGCACGACTGCGCGGCTGGGCGAGTACCATTTCGTCATGACGACGACCACCGCCGCGGCTGCGCAGGTCATGCGGCATCTGGAGTTCGTGCGCCAGGGGCTGCGGCTCGATCTGGATGCGCAGATCATCTCTGTCACTGAACAGTGGGCGCAGTTTGCGGTGGCCGGGCCAAAGGCGCGGGATCTTCTGAATACCGTTCTGGATCAAGAGCTTGACGATGAAAACTGGCCGTTCATGGCTTGCGGTGAGATCAGCATCGGTGGCGTGAAGGGGCGGCTCTTCCGCATTTCATTCTCGGGTGAGCACGCCTACGAAGTATCCGTGCCGTCGCGCTATGGAGCGAGTCTGTTCCGTCTCTTGGTTGCACAGGCCGAAGCAATGGGGGGTGGGCCTTACGGCATGGAGGCGCTGAATGTCTTGCGGATCGAAAAGGGCTTCATCACCCATGCGGAGATCCATGGGCGCACGACGGCGTTTGACATCGGGATGGAGCGGATGGTCAGCGCCAAGAAAGACTGCATTGGCAAGTCAGCCGCGGCCCGTCCCGGGCTGGTGGGTGATGCCCGCCAACAACTGGTGGGGGTGAAGTCGAAAGGGGCGGATCACGCGCTGTCGGCTGGTGCGCATTTGTTTGATCTGGGCGCGGATGAGGTGCGGGTGAACAGCAAGGGCTACACGACGTCTGTCTGTTATTCGCCGACGCTTGATTGCCATCTGGCGCTCGGGTTCCTCGAAAACGGGCGCGCGCGGCATGGTGACGTGATCAAGATGCGCGATCACTTGCGGGACATCACCGAAGAGGTTGAGGTCTGCGATCCCGTCTTCTTTGATCCTGAAGGAGGGCGCGCGCGTGGTTAAGCTGGTTCCATTGACGCCCTGCGACGGGTTGCTGCCGATTGAGATCGGCGGGGTTACGGTTTCTAAGGTATTGCCCAAGGCGCTGACGTCGGTGGCGCCGTTCAAGGGGCAGGAGAAAGCCGTCTCTGCCGCCCTTAAGAAAGCTGTTGGTGACGGCCTGCCAGAGGTTGGGCAGCGCGCGGGTGCAGTGACGTGGTTTGGGCACGGCATGTACCTCGTCGCGGATCGCGTCGCGCTGGATGGGGCCGCAGTGACAGACCAGTCAGATGCCTGGGCCGTGGTAGAGATCGCAGGGGCGGGCGCCGAAGACGTGCTGGCCCGCTTGGTGCCGATTGACCTACGGTCAGCGGGGTTTCCCAAAAACAGCGTGGCGAAAACGATGCTGGCCCATCTCAGCATCACGATTGTCCGGACAGGCCCTGACAGGTTTGAGATCATGGCAATGCGGTCCATGGCCACGACACTGGTGCATGACCTTAAGACCGCGATGAAAGGTCTCGCCGCGCGCGACTGAACCGGCTGGCAACCGCGCGGGCGTTGGGCGATACTGTGCCACATGAGTCTGCCACCCGGCTTCCTGGATGAATTGCGCAACCGGCTGTCCCTTGGACAAGTCGTCGGGCGCAAGGTGATGTGGGACCAGCGCAAATCGAACCAGGGCAAGGGTGATCTCTGGGCGCCGTGCCCGTTCCACCAGGAAAAGACGGCCAGTTTCCACGTCGATGACCGCAAGGGTTACTACTACTGCTTCGGCTGCCACGCGAAGGGGGATGCGATCACCTTTGTCCGTGAGACCGAGAACGTGGACTTCATGGAAGCCGTGAAAATCCTTGCCGGTGAGGCGGGAATGACAGTGCCGGAGCGGGACCCGGAGGCGCAGAAGAAGGCAGACAAGCGCACCCAACTGGTTGAAGTGATGGAGCAGGCGGTGCGCTATCATCGACTGCAGCTCCAGACCGGTGCAGCGGCAGAGGCGCGGGACTATCTGGAGCGGCGGGGCCTGAGTGCCGAGGCGCAGGAACGGTGGGAGATCGGCTTTGCCCCCGCGAAGGGCGGTGTGTTCGAGCAACTGACCGGGAAGGGTGTCGAGGCCCAACTGGTGATCGAGGCAGGGCTTGCCGCCGAGAGTGATCATGGCGGTGCGCCCTACAACCGCTTCCGAGACCGCATCATGTTCCCGATCCGGGATGCCCGGGGTCGGGCGATCGGCTTTGGTGGTCGGGCGATGGACCCGAACCATCCGGCGAAATACTATAACTCGCCTGAAACTGCGCTGTTCGACAAGGGCCGCAGCCTCTTTAACCACGGCCCGGCGCGGGAGGCTGCAGGGAAGGGCAAACCGCTTGTGGTTGCCGAAGGTTACATGGACGTAATCGCGCTGTCAGAAGCCGGGTTCACGGCCACGGTTGCGCCATTGGGAACGGCGATCACCGAGGACCAATTGCGCCTGATGTGGCGCATGGCCCCTGAACCCATCATTGCGCTGGATGGAGATACGGCGGGTCTGCGCGCGGCGATGCGGGTGATCGACATCGCGCTGCCGATGCTGGAGGCAGGACAATCGCTGCGCTTTGCCCTGATGCCCGAAGGCATGGACCCCGACGATGTGCTGAAGGCGCAAGGCGCGGGGGCGATGCAGAAGATCCTCGATGCCGCACTGCCGATGGTGCAGCTTCTGTGGCGGCGCGAGACGGAAGGGAAGGACTTCGACAGTCCTGAACGCAAGGCGGCGCTTGATAAGGCACTGCGCGACAAGCTGCAGCTGATCCGCGATCCGTCGATCCGCAACCACTATGGGCAAGCCATCAAGGAGATGCGCTGGGCGTTGTTCCAGACCCGCAAGCCCGCGCAAAAGGGCGGGGCGAGAGGGCAGTGGCGCGGCAAAGGCTCTGAATGGCAACAAGCCGTCAGCCCAGTGGCGGCTGCGCGCACCTCTGCCCTTGCGGCGGGAGCGGATGAAAACCATCTGCGCGAGGCGGTGATCCTCGCCACCATGATTGGCGCGCCCACGGTCGCGGTGGAGTTCGAAACCGCGCTTGAGCAGATGGAAACCCATGATCCCGACCATCGGGCGTTGCAGGGCGCTGTTCTGCGTCATCTGGGGCAGGGCGACATGCAGGATCTCATTGCGGCTGAACTTGACGATGCGGGGCTTGAAAAGCTCATGGCGCAGAACCATGTGCGCATCAGTCCGGGCGTCAGGCGTAAGGATGAGGATGATGTTGTCAGGCTGTGTCTGGCAGAGGAGTTTGCAAAACTGACCGCCCGCCAAGGGCACGCGCGCGAGATTGCGGACGCGATTGATGATCTGACCGGTGTGGCCGACGAAGGGCTGACATGGCGGCTGGCGCAGGCCACCGCCGCAATCGACAAAGCGGGCCGCGGCAACAACGACGACAGGACCGAATATGCGCTGGGCAAGAACGGCGCACGAATCAAGAAAGATGAGCAATCCGCCTTTGACCGGCTGCTCGACAACATCGACTTTGCCAAATCCGGGCGCAGCCCTAGATCGTAGTCAAGCAACACGTGACAAAAAGACAATCGCGCAACCTTGCGAATCACTCAGATGCGCGATTGATTCGAATTGAACCGAATCAGCCGAATCGGTTCGGCCGGGGATCCAAGTTTTGAAAGGGCCGCAATGGCTGCCAAAGATAACGACGACCGTAAGGATGCGGATCAGGATGGTGATATCAGCCTGGATATGAGCCAGGCGGCCGTCAAGAAGATGATCGCAGAAGCGCGCGAGCGCGGCTACATCACCTACGACCAGCTGAACGCGGTGTTGCCACCCGACCAGGTGTCCTCCGACCAGATCGAAGACGTGATGTCGATGCTGTCGGAAATGGGCATTCAGGTCACCGAGGAAGAGGAAAGCGAAGAAGCCGAAGACGACAACAAGGGCAGCACCGAAGTTGCCACTGTCGCCGGTTCGCGCGACGTGGCCCTTGGCGGGGCCGAGACGGAAAAACTCGACCGTACCGACGACCCGGTGCGCATGTACCTGCGCGAAATGGGGTCGGTCGAACTCCTCTCTCGTGAGGGTGAGATCGCGATTGCCAAGCGCATCGAGGCTGGCCGCAACACGATGATCCTCGGGCTGTGTGAAAGCCCGCTGACCTTCCAGGCCATTACGATCTGGCGCGACGAACTTCTCAGCGAAGACATCCTGCTGCGCGATGTCATCGACCTTGAAACGACGTTTGGCAATCAGCTGGGCGACGACGAGGAAGAAACCGTTGTCGCAACCCCTGTGGCAGGGACTGAGGAAAAGAAGGAAGCCGCGCAGGAACTGGATGCTGACGGCAACCCCATCGCCAAAGACGATGATGACGATGACGACGATCAGGCCAATATGTCGCTCGCCGCGATGGAAGCGGCCCTGAAGCCCCGCGTGCTGGAAACGCTGGAACTGATCGCGCGCGACTTTGCCACGCTGTCAGACATGCAGGACGCGCGGATGTCCGCGACGCTGAACGAGGACTCTTCATTCTCTGACAAGGATGAAACCAAGTACCAGAAACTGCGGGCCGAGATCGTGGAGCTGGTGAACTCGCTTCACCTGCACAACAACCGCATCGAGGCGTTGATTGACCAGCTTTACGGGATCAACCGCCGCATCATGTCCATCGACAGCGCAATGGTAAAGCTGGCCGACCAGGCCCGCATCAACCGCCGCGAATTCATCGACGCCTATCGCGGGCGCGAGCTCGACCCGAACTGGCTCGATGAGATGTCGGAAAAGACTGGCCGCGGTTGGCAGATGCTGATCGAGAAGTCGACCGCGAAGATCGAAGAGTTGCGCGGCGACATGGCCCAGGTCGGCCAATATGTTGGCGTCGATATCACCGAGTTCCGCCGTATCGTGCAGCAAGTCCAGAAGGGTGAGAAAGAGGCGCGCCAGGCCAAGAAGGAAATGGTAGAGGCGAACCTGCGCCTCGTGATTTCCATCGCCAAGAAATACACGAACCGTGGTCTGCAATTCCTTGATCTTATCCAGGAAGGCAACATCGGCCTGATGAAGGCCGTGGACAAGTTCGAGTACCGCCGCGGCTATAAGTTTTCCACCTATGCGACATGGTGGATTCGTCAGGCGATCACCCGTTCTATTGCAGATCAGGCGCGCACGATCCGTATCCCCGTGCATATGATCGAAACGATCAACAAGCTGGTGCGCACCGGACGCCAGATGCTGCACGAGATTGGCCGCGAACCCACGCCGGAGGAACTGGCAGAAAAGCTGCAGATGCCGCTGGAAAAGGTCCGCAAGGTGATGAAGATCGCCAAGGAACCGATTTCACTGGAAACCCCCATTGGCGACGAGGAAGACAGCCAGCTTGGGGATTTCATTGAGGACAAGAATGCGATCCTGCCGCTCGATTCCGCCATTCAGGAGAATTTGAAGGAAACGACGACCCGCGTGCTCGCGTCACTTACACCGCGCGAAGAACGCGTGCTGCGCATGCGCTTTGGTATCGGAATGAACACCGACCACACGCTGGAAGAGGTCGGCCAGCAATTCAGCGTCACCCGCGAACGCATCCGCCAGATCGAGGCGAAAGCACTGCGGAAGCTGAAACACCCGAGCCGGAGCCGGAAGTTGCGGTCCTTCTTGGATCAGTAGGGTCTACCATGTCCCTCCTCTCAAAACTCTTCGGCGGCGGTGAACCGCCCAAGGTGACAACCGAAGATTACAAAGACTTCACCATCTCTCCCGGCCCCCAAAAGGACCCGAGCGGGTGGCGCATTGCGGCGACGATTGAGAAGGACGGCAAATCCTATCAACTGATCCGGGCCGATGTTATCCAGGACAAGGGCGAGGCAGAGGTCGCTTCGGTCAACAAGGCCAAGCAGTTGATCGACCAGATGGGTGATCGCCTCTTCGACTGACGGCCCATGTGCGATCACGCGCAATCATCTGCGTTTACGAACAGGTGATTTCGCATTTCAACACATTGATAACGGTGTGCATGGATATACTTGCGGGGTGTAGAAGGATGCCCGCGATGAAATCACTGTTTTTTGCCCTGCCGCTGACACTGCTTGCCGCGACCGCAAACGCCTATGCGGTCGATGAAGCCGCGCCGACACCAACACTCATCCAGGCTGAGATTCTGTCGCAGCCCATCTCCTCCACCGCAGACGAGACATGCGAGATCACGGTGACACCCGATGTCATCGCAGCACTTGCCCTGCCAGCCGATTGGCGGGCCGCACCAGCCGAGGGCGTCGAGACTGCCGTCGTCTGTGCTGAATAATAGCCTTGCCACGACAGGGTGATGGGCCGAGCATGGGCGCATGCAGACCCGTTTTGAGATCCAGACAAACGGCCCGGGCCTTTATGACTTCACGCGTGACGTTGCGCTGTGGGTTGAGGGCACCGGTCTTTTGACCCTGTTCATCCAGCACACCTCTGCCAGCCTGGTGATCCAAGAAAACGCGGACCCAGAGGTGCAGGTCGACCTGCAAAACTTTTTCTGCCGTCTTGTCCCGCCAACAACGGACCCGTCGATGGCTTACCTGACACATACCTACGAAGGCCCGGACGATATGCCGGCCCATATCAAGGCCGCACTTTTGCCAACGCAGCTCAGCATCCCGGTCACGGAAGGCCGTCTGGCACTGGGCACATGGCAGGGCATCTACCTTTTTGAACATCGGTATCGTCCACATCGGCGCAGTGCGGTGGCCCATCTGGCCTGACCGCCCTGCATTTGCCCACTACACAAAGCGAAAACCACTGCATATAGTGCGGCCCAATAGATGGGGCAGCGCCGTCATTGTGCACCCCTTAGATCAGGTCAGGATGTGCCATGCGTTGCCCCTTTTGCGGAAGTGTTGATACCCAGGTCAAAGACAGCCGCCCGGCCGAAGATCACGTTGCGATCCGGCGCCGCCGCTTTTGTCCGGCCTGTGGCGGGCGCTTTACGACCTATGAACGTGTGCAGCTGCGCGATCTGGTTGTGATCAAATCGAACGGGCGGCGCGAGGACTTTGATCGCCCCAAGCTTGAACGCTCTATCCGGATTGCCCTGCAAAAACGCCCGGTGGAGCCTGAGCGGATCGACCAGATGATCAGCGGGATCGTACGGCGCCTCGAAAGCATGGGCGAGACGGACATCCCGTCCGGCACCATTGGTGAGATCGTGATGGAAAGCCTTGCCCGGATTGATACGGTCGCCTACGTCCGTTTTGCCAGCGTTTACAAGAACTTCCAGGCCGCTGACGATTTCGACAAATTCGTCAGTGAGTTGCGCCCAGACAGCAAAGACGAAGACGAAGAGGCGTGAGCCCCGCCACCGACGCCCGCTCTATGGCGATGGCCCTTGGCCTTGGGCGGCGTGGCATGGGCCGTGTGTGGCCCAATCCGGCCGTTGGCTGCGTTATCGTGAAAGAAGGCCGTGTTGTTGGTCGCGGATGGACCGCCGATGGCGGGCGCCCGCATGCCGAGGTCCGCGCGTTGGGCCAGGCCGGTACCGCTGCAAAAGGTGCGACGGCCTATGTCACGCTTGAACCCTGTTCCCATCACGGCAAGACCCCGCCCTGTGCGGAAGCGCTGATCGCCGCTGGCGTCGCCCGCGTCGTAGTCGCCGCCGGTGACCCTGACCCACGCGTTGCGGGCCGGGGGCTGCAGATGCTACGCGACGCGGGGATCGATGTGACGACCGGGGTCATGGAGGCAGAGGCCGCCGCAGATCACGCTGGCTTCTTTCTGAGGGTGACCCAGAACCGGCCTTTTGTGACGTTGAAACTCGCAGGCACGCTCGACGGTCGGATTGCCACCGCCACTGGCGAAAGCCAGTGGATCACCGGCCCGGCCGCCCGCCGTGCGGTGCATATGATGCGCGCACGCCATGATGCGGTGATGGTGGGGGCGGGGACAGTGCGGGCGGATGATCCTTCGCTCACGGTGCGGGGCCTTGGGATTGCGCGCCAGCCCGTCCGCGTCATCGTCAGCCGCGCGATGAAGATCGACACGGCGTGCAAGCTGGCGCAGACAGCCCGTGATCTGCCGGTCTGGCTCTGCCATGGGGATGGGGCGGACACCGGTGGGTGGACCGACAAGGGTGCTGAAAGCTTGCCGTGCAACGTGGTGTCTGGACAGGTTGATCCACAAGCGGTGGTGGCGGCACTGTCTGAGCGCGGGATCACTCGGGTCTTTTGCGAGGGGGGTGGGATGCTCGCGGCCTCACTCTTGCATGCCGACCTCGTGGATCGGATCACCGTGT
Organism: Pseudomonadota bacterium; assembly: GCA_039821425.1. Lineage (GTDB taxonomy): Bacteria > Pseudomonadota > Alphaproteobacteria > Rhodobacterales > Rhodobacteraceae > Yoonia. Next base: position 10,074 of record JBCBOD010000063.1, on the reverse strand, counting down.
TCACGGCCGGGGCAGCGATTGGGGCAGAGGGCACACCGATGTTGGCTGCAATGGGCATTGATGCACTGGCGACGGCCCCCCGTTTTGGGTTGGGGAGCGTCAGCCGCATCGGCGACGACATCTGCCATACGTGGTCGCGACAGGTCACACCCTGATCTCCAGCGCGCCTATCATCTCGCCCAAAATACTCCCGCCGGAGGCGTCCGAGGTTGCCACAAGCATTATCGCCAGAGATGTGCGTACCCCGCCAACCACCCCTGTAGCTTTGCCAGGATCCGGTTGCCACGGGGCAGGGCGGGGATGTCGTTGTTTTCGATGCGGTCAACGATCACTTCGACTGGGCAGGGCAGGCCGGTAACCGGGTCAAAGTAACGCGGATAGGCGATCAAGGTGGCATAGACCAGGGCAGGCAGATCGACCCGCGCCTGTCTGCGCGGGATCGGCATGGCCCGGTCGTCGGTCAGACCCCAGTGCGCATAAAACGGGCTGCCGAGACAGGTGACCGCTTTGCCGCGCAAGAGCGCCTCGAACCCAAGCAGAGAGGTCATGGTCCATACCTCATCCACAGCATTGATGGCGGCAATCGGGTCGCCAGCCTCTAAAACTAGATCGGCGAGGTCCGCAGCGTCTGGCACTGCTCCGTCCCGCAGGCCCGCGACCACATCGGGGTGCGGTTTGTAGATGATCTTGGCCGCCGGGTTGGCCTTGCGCACAGCCGCCAGAAGCCCCGCGTTATCGGTGACGTCCGTCGTGCCCAGCCTGATCGAGGCGTCATCGGCCACCTGACCCGGCACCAGAATGCGCCGTCCTTTTGGCAGCTCCGGCAAGGGCGCGGCTGACAGATTGTATTTGCTCAGCCCCGCGTCGGTGATCCGCTCCATCAGCGCCATTGCACGGGCGCGCTGCCCTGCGTCGAGCTTTTCGGATCCGTTGATCAGGTTTTCAAGGCGGCTGGGCCGCGTGGCGTCATAGTAAATCCCGACATCATCCAGGACGAGGCTCAATGGTGGCACCAAATCCGCGCCAAGGCCTCGTGAGCGGAGGAATCCGTCCTCGACCAACACACCGTCCCGCGCACCAGTGCTCGCCCAGTGCATCACGCGCTGATCCGTTCTCTTCGCCCGCGCCGCTGGCTTGAAGAGCACCGGTTTCTCGCCACCAAAGGCCTTTTGCAGGTGTTTGCGCTTCCAGAGCCGCATGTTGGGTGCGACCCAGCCGCGATGATCGTCACGCCATGCGCGCGCAAGTTCGGTCAGTGTCGCCGCGGCCTCTTCAAAGCTGCACAGTCGGTCATGAAACGGGTCGTACCACGTCGGGTAATTGATCATCGCCCCCGCGAAAAGCTGTGCGCGGGTCAGGTTGCGCTGGCGCCGCTGCAGGGGCGTCCGGTCGTCCGTCAGCCCCCAGCCCATGTAGAATGGCTGGCCAAAGACGATGGGTTTGTGCCCGGAGAGGATTGCTTCGAAACCCAGTTGCGAGGTCACCGTGTACACCGCAATGGCCCCGTCAAGCAGCGCCCAGGGGGAGACCGGCGCGTCGCAGATCGATACACGCGGGTCGGCCTCGGTATCTTTGACGGTAAAATAGCCTTCGCGATGCCCCGCTACGGTTTCCGGGTGGGTCTTGATGACGATGCGCGCGTTGGGGTGCTCTGTCAGCGCATAGAACAGCATCTCGCGGAACGTGTTGCTGTCGGCCCCGCTGGCGCGGATGGACGCATCCTTGCGCGATTGGTCGATGACCAGCACGTAGCCCGGTTCGGGGACCGGGAGCGCTGGATCGAAGGCATTGTACTTTGACAGTTCTGCCGTCTTCAGTGTCGCGATACCTGCTTTGGCCCGGTTGAGCAGATGCGTGTCGTCCAGCGGGTCTTCGACAAGAAGCTCTTCCAGCTCTGATGGTCGTGATGGATCAAAATGCACGCCTGTCCGGTCGATATTCAGCCCGATCGGTACGTCGCCGTCTTTGCCAAGTTTCACGGACCGAAGAAATGTGTCTTCGACCCTGACAACCGGCGCGTCCTTGCGTGCTGCGACAGCCTCACCTCGTGGCGCAGTGGGGCTGTGGCCCCAGACGCCAACCGCATCGCCTTCGCTAGGTGCGCCTAGTTTGATGTCATATCCGGCCAGATCGAGAATGCGCCGCACGCGTCCCTGCGACAGGAACCCGCCATTGTAGACGTAGAGGCTTTGGCGTTTCTCGTTGCTCATCCGGGTCAGGTAATCGCGCGCAGCCGTGGCGCATCGGGTGTTGCCAGCGCGGCATATGGCCCGTCTGCCGCAAGCATCTTGTCGACAACTTGCCGCAAAAGCTGCTTGCGCCCTTTCGCGGAATAGAACCCACCCGGTACTTGGCTCGTCTGTAGCAGATAGTCGCGATAGGCGCGGTAGGCAGCGGCGTCTGGCCGTTGCGGGGTGGCGAAGAATTGGGTCAAGGGCTGATCAGATACAAACTCCGGCTTGTTGTAAACCGCCGTGCCGAAGGATTTCAGCGGGATCCCGCGCCAGAGCGCCTGTTGTCCGGCGGTCGAGTTCACGGTGACCGCGGAGCGTGCATCGCCCAAAAGCGCAGCCAGTTTCCCCCCGCGCAGGAAATGGACGCGGGGCCCGATGCCATGTGCAAGTGCCGCATCTTGGATCAGCCGCCGCAGGGGGGATTGTCCGCTTTCCAAAGGGTGCGCCTTGAAGACGAGGTGGTTGTGCGCAGGTGCCCCTTTCGCGAAACCGTCAATCACAAGATTGATGAATTCCTGCATCGCTGCGAACGGGGAATGGGCCTGAAAGCTCGCGTCATGTTCAAGTTGCAAAAGCGCGACGTGATAGGGGTAGCCGCCAGCCTTGATCCGCCGGGTTGCGATCGCCCGCCCGATGGACTGGACCGGCATCAGCAACAGGCGTTTGCTGTAGAGCAGCGCCTCTGCCCTGACGGGCAAGGCGCGGTGCCGTCGAAACCCGGGATAGCGTCCGTTCCGGAACATCACGAACCAATGGTAGGCGGCGCCGTAAAAGATGTGTTGGCGCATGTCGCCCCAATGGGACGGCGGCACGGGCATGTCCGTTCCCCCCCGCGCCTGCATCTCGGCCACGCTCATCTGCATCAGGGCTGAATGGCCGTTGCTGCCGTCGCGCTCATAGGTGACCCAGTAGGGGCGCAGGTACCCTTCTTCAAAGACATGGATGCGGACGCGGCGCGCCTTGGCCTGCCGTACCGCCTCTGCATGGACAGGCCGCGTGTCACCATAAAGCACGATGTCAGTGATCGCGTGTTGTTCCAGCAATCCGTTGAATGTTTCCGCCCAATCCTCTGCCTGTCCCCGATAGGGGATGTAGCCGGGCGCGCGACCCCAGAATGCTGCATCGCCCGCGTTGAAGCCCACGCGCAAGACCTGCGCGCCCGCCGCCCGTAGCATCCCGCCCAACTGGCGAAAAAATGGCCCATGCGGCCCTTGCAGGAAGAGGAAGCGTCTTTCCGTCATCGCCACCTTGTCCCATGCCGCAGCGCGCCTGACCAGAGGGTTCTATTGCCCGTACCGGCGGAACCCGCTACCTGATGGGCGAAGGACAAGGAGCGCGCAAATGTTCACAGGCATCATCACGGATATCGGCAATGTGCTGGAGCTGGAACAGCGCGGCGACCTGCGTGCGCGGATCGGCACCGCCTATGACGTCGCGGGGGTAGAGATCGGAGCGTCTATTGCCTGCGATGGTGTCTGCCTGACGGTGATCGCGACAGGCTCCGCCCCGCAGAACTGGTTCGATGTGGAGATTTCGGCCGAAACCGTCGGGGCCACGAATGTGGGGCGCTGGGCCGAGGGGCATCGCGTGAACCTTGAGCGGGCGCTGAAGGTGGGGGATGAGCTTGGCGGGCATATCGTGTCTGGCCATGTGGATGGCGTGGCCGAGGTTGTGGGCGTCCGTGACGAGGGCGACAGCACACGCGTGACCTTCCGCGCGCCCACTGATCTGGCCCGGTTTATCGCGCCAAAAGGGTCCGTTGCGCTGAATGGCACCTCGCTCACGGTGAATGAGGTCGATGGCGCGGATTTCGGGATCAATTTCATCCCGCATACGAAAGTTGCAACGACCTGGGGTGATGTGGCGGAAGGCGATCTGATCAATCTGGAGATCGACACCATGGCCCGCTATGTTGCGCGGCTGCGCGAGTATGACGAATGATCGCAGAGATCGGACATAACTCTGGCCGGGTCAGTGAGCCCGGCACAAGCTGGCGGCGGCATGTGTGGACGAAGGCGCGTAAGCAGTTGATGCCGACGTTGCCGCTGGAAGTTGTGCGTCTGCGGGTGCGCCGGGCCGCGGAACTCGGGCTTCCCTACAAGACCTATGCGGGGATCCGGGCGAGCACCGGGCACGATCTGATCGGTTTCATGTTTTCCAGCAATGCGCTGCATGTGCTGCGGGCGGGGCAGGACATGCCCGAGGCGCGCCGAAAGAAGTTGACGGCGTTGCAGGGCGCGCGCCGCGTGGGACTGGCGCAGCGTCCTGTTGGCGCAAATGATCTGATGCATTTGTCCGGTATTGATGCGGCACATGCGGCCCCAAGCTTCGTGCAAAGCTGGTCGGCGATGCGCGACCGGATGCAAGACATCATCGCGGCCGAGGGCAAGCCTTCGACCGCTTCCTGATGATCGGAGACACGGCGTTTGAGCGCGAATGGGCCGAGGCGGCCCGTACCGCGGGCTATCTGCAGGCGGAACAGTTCTTCGGCTGAGGTGCGTCAAGACGCACCTTACGTCGCAGCACCGCTTCATTCCTTTTCAATCCCGCAGCGCTGGGCTATCTGCTCGGCCAAGACCGATGCGAGGTGCGCCATGAATCACAGTTTCGAAAAGCCGGGTCCCGTTGAACGGGACTGGTCTGACGCGATCAGCTCGGTCGAAGAGATCATCGAGGACGCGCGCAACGGGCGCATGTTCATTCTGGTGGACCACGAGGACCGCGAGAATGAAGGTGATCTGGTGATCCCCGCGCAGATGGCGACACCGGATGCGATCAACTTCATGGCGACGCACGGGCGTGGATTGATCTGCCTGTCGCTGCCGGGGGAACGGATTGATGCGCTAGGGCTGCCCTTGATGGCCTCGCAGAACTCCTCCCGCCACGAGACCGCCTTCACCGTCAGTATTGAGGCGCGCGAGGGCGTCAGCACCGGGATTTCTGCAGCCGACCGTGCGCGCACAGTGGCCGTGGCGATTGATGCGGGCAAAGGCGCGGCCGATATTGCCACCCCCGGCCACGTATTCCCCTTGCGCGCCCGTGATGGTGGCGTGTTGGTCCGGGCCGGGCATACGGAGGCTGCGGTGGACATCAGCCGACTTGCCGGCCTCAACCCTTCTGGCGTGATCTGCGAGATCATGAAGGAAGATGGCGAGATGGCGCGCCTGCCGGACCTGATCGCCTTCGCCCAGTTGCACGGGCTGAAAATCGGTACGATCAGTGACCTGATCGCCTATCGCCGCCGGCACGACAATCTGGTCCGTGTCCGCGAAAAGAACATGATCGAGTCCGAGTTCGGCGGCGAGTGGGAACTGCGGATCTACACTGATGAGACGCAGGGCGCCGAGCATATCGCGCTGGTCAAGGGTGACATCACGACGGACGAACCTGTTCTGGTCCGGATGCATGCGATGGATCCGCTGCTTGACGTGGTGGGTGCGGGCCCCAGGGGGCGCCGCAATGAGTTTGGCGATGCGATGGAAGCGATTGCGGCCGAAGGGCGCGGTGCACTGGTGCTGCTGCGTGATCTGCATATGAAGCTGAACCCATCCGAAGAGGTTTCCCCCCAAACCCTGCGACAATATGGGTTGGGCGCGCAGATCTTGTCGTCACTTGGACTGCACAAGATTGAATTGCTGACCAACTCCCCCAAGCCCAAGATCGTGGGCCTTGATGCTTACGGGCTGGAGATTGTCGGCACGCGTAAAATTTCGGAGATTGGCTAATGGCCGGACCGTCCCATCACATCATGCCGCTGCCGGAGTTCGAAAAGCCGGTGAAACTGCTGACTGTCGCCTCGCCCTACTACAAGGACATTAGCGACCATCAGGTCGCTGGCGCGGTGGCTGAGATCGAAAAGGCGGGCGCGATGCACGAGATCGTGCATGTCCCCGGCGCGCTCGAAATCCCCACAGCGATCGGCATCGCCGAACGGATGAGCAATTTTGACGGCTACGTCGCGCTCGGCTGCGTGATCCGTGGGGAGACGACGCATTACGACACGGTCTGCAATGACAGCAGCCGCGCGATCCAACTGCTCGGGCTACAGGGGCTGTGCATCGGTAACGGTATCCTGACGGTCGAGGACTACGATCAGGCGGCCGTCCGCGCGGATCCCGCGCAGATGAACAAGGGCGGGGGGGCGGCCGCCGCAGCCCTTCACCTCATTGCCATCGCCCGCAAGTGGGGCAAGGCGGAAAAGGGCGTGGGCTTTACCCGTGAGATCTTGATGGCGGGTGACACGACCGCATGACCTTGTCCAACAACCAGAAACGCAAGATGAAGTCAGCCTCGCGCCTCTATGCGGTGCAGGCCCTCTTCCAGATGGAAACGACCGGCCAAACGGTTGAGGCGATCACGCGCGAGTTTGAGGATCACCGCTTTGGTGCGTCCTACGAAGAGGGTGAGATGGCCGAGGGCGACATCGACAGCTTTCGCGCCTTGATGGATCGCGCGGTAGACGAACAGGCGCTGATCGACCAGATGACGGATCGGGCGCTGGTGGCGAAATGGCCCATTGCCCGGATTGACCCGACATGGCGGGCCCTTTTCCGCGCGGCTGGTGCGGAACTGGTGATCAAGGACACACCGCCCAAGGTCGTGATCAAGGAATTTGTGACCATTGCCGAGGCGTTTTCATCGGACGGGAAAGAGCCCAAGTTCGTCAATGCTGTGCTGGATCATATGGCGCGCGAGGCGCAGCCTGATGCCTTCGCGGCCCACTAGGCTGCTTGTCGAACAGAGGTGCTGGGCTAACTGACCTCGCGGAGAGGTCAGCCCATGCAGCAACGGAACCAAACAAATCTGTACCGATTCTTCCTGTCGCAAGGCGCGATCGGCTTTGCGCTGTCCACGGTCTTTGTTGGCGTCCTTCTGTGGTGGGATGTGGTCGGCCTCGGCGCATTGGTGGCCAACTCCGATGTTGGGTTCATCGCAGTTTTCCTGCTGTGGTTCTTTCACGGAACGACCTTTGGGGCCGCACAGTTTGCAGTGCGGTTGTTGCTGCAATCTGATGAGAGCACATCAGGGCCACAGGCGCCCGGCGGGCGGAACGTCGCGGTTCCTGCCTATGCGCGTGCTGACCGGAAACGACCGGGCCGGTAAGGCGCCGCCGACAATCCCTCTAAATCCTGCGAATTGTATTGAAATCGGCGAATAAACCAAAGTTATACGCGTCTAAACCAATGTTACGCAGACTCCTTGACCCATCTGTGGTGCTTTTCTTGGGTCAGATCCGAAGGGAACACCATGTCAAAGGCACAGTTTCAAAGAGTCGACACCGACCGTCTGAATGAAAAGGCCCATGCGTTGCTTGAGCGGTTTGCCGATCGCGAGTGGGATGCTGCAGGCGAAATGTATGATGCGGACATGGGCGCGAACTCTCCCAACGCGCCAAGCCAGCCATACCAAACCCGCAGTGAAGGTGCCCGCACTGTCCTCAAAAGGTTGCTCGGTCTGGCCTAGTGTGACGGGCACCACAACGACCGTAAAAGGTAACGAACCCCGAGGACCTGTGATTACAGGTGGGCGCCGGGTAATCGAACCACAGCCCGAACAGAGCCAGCTCCCTCGGATTTGCTTAAGGCCACTGAGTTTGTACCTGGTGGATACGAGAAGCGCAGAAACCCGTCCCGATTGAGGTAGGCGCGTTGCGCAGAACGGGCAAGACCGTGCGCCGAATTATTCTTCGATTTCGCCCCGGAACAGCCAACCGTTGCGGCCCACCATCTCGGCTGGGGCGTAGGCAAGCAGAACGCGCTCTGTCATTCCGATGAACAGGAGCGCCATGGAGACTTCAAAAAACGTGATATTCGCAAACAGTGACATTGGCAGCAGTTCCCTTTGTTAAAGAAGGTTTACAGGCCAAAGCCGCCCAAATATTGACGCCGCAAAGGCTTTCACGCCCAAACCGGGCCTCGCGCGTCAACATTGCGTCACAAAGATGAACGGTTTGGATGAACGTGTTTAAACGCGTTTCGGCTTAGCTTTTGATTTTGCTAGCATTTCGAAAACGCATCGAAACAATTCCGGCGTTTTGGGGCGCTTTGGTGAAATTGATGCGTACAGCTGCATACCGACTGAGTCGTGATGAGGACCAGAACGGCTGGCTTGCCATTTGTTCATGAAATGTTCATGGTTGGGCCATGCTAGAGCGAAGCCAGACCACCGCATTGATGCCCGGCCAATTGCTGGCCCGTGGCGTGTCGCGCGCGATGCGCGGCCATGACTTCGTGTGCGTGGAAGAACTGGTGCCAGTATCTGGGCTGCGTGTGGATGTGATGGCGCTCGGCCCCAAGGGCGAGGTCTGGATCGTCGAGTGCAAGTCGAGCCGTGCCGACTTTCAGTCAGATCACAAGTGGCAAGGGTATCTTGAATGGTGCGATCGCTTCTTCTGGGCCGTCGATCAGGACTTCCCGACAGAGTTATTGCCTGATGACACCGGCCTGATCCTGGCCGACGCCTATGATGCAGAGATTGTTCGCATGGGCCCCGAAGCAAAGCTGGCCCCCGCCCGCCGTAAAGTGATGGTGCAAAAGTTTGCCCGCCACGCCGCGATCCGTGCACAGGCAGCGCGCGATCCAGGGTTTGTCAGCGTTTTCTGACGGCGCGGGCCGCCATGGCGGCAGCGCGGATTTCCTCGGCAATCTCTTCTGCCTCGCTCGGGTCGAAATCCATCGGCACTTCGACACCATCCGCCTCGACAAAGATGCGCACCATCCCTTGATCGGTCGGCCCGATTTGCAGATTTGCAGTGATGTCGCTTTCGCTGTTGATGCCCATGGTGCCCTCGTCTGCGTCTGCCGGGTGTCCTACCCCGCGCGGGGCTTGATTGGCAAGAGAGGGCGGGTGATCATAATTTCATGGACTACGACCTACGCCAATTTGCAAAAGACGATGCCGCATGGGTTCAGGACACCCACATCAAACACTACGTCGAAGAGGATGGGTTTGACGCCAGTTTCGGCGTTTTCGTGGGCAAAATACTGGACACTTTTGTGCAGAATCCGGACCCGGCGCGGCGTCATGGCTGGATCGCTGAGGACGCGAGCGCACGATTGGGTTGCATTTTTTGTGACCAGTTCAGCGAAGAGACCGCACAACTGCGGTTGTTTTACGTCGTCGCGGCGGCGCGTGGACAAGGGGTTGCGCAGGTTCTCTTGGATCGGTGCCTCGCGTTTGCGAGGTTGGCCCGTTACCGCAGTCTGCACTTGTGGACACTCGAAAGCCATAAGGCGGCGGGTGCCATTTATGCCCGCAACGGGTTGACCTTGGCGCAGGTAAAACCCGTCACCTACTTTGGCGCTGACTTGACCGAACAGGTCTGGCAAATTGCCCTTTGAAGGACTTGCAATCAAGAAAGCATAGGGCTAAATCCGCCGGTGTGCCGCCTTAGCTCAGTTGGTTAGAGCGCTTGATTGTGGATCAAGAGGTCCCTGGTTCGAGACCAGGAGGTGGTACCACCCGCAAAATTTCGCAGAAATTTCGCGGCGCGCGGGAAGGCGATTGACGCGGGTCAATGGCGATCGCGCTCGGCAGAAGGGTGAGCGCGGGTTCTGCAATGGCAACCATCACATTCATCATCGGACCAAACCCGGCGCCGCGTCTGGACAAGGCGCTGTCACGGGATGTGCCAGAGGATGCGGCGCTCAGCCGGTCGCGGTTGGCCAAGTTGATTGCGGATGGCGGCGTGCGCGTTGACGGGGTGGTCACAAGCGACGATCAAATCCTGATCTACGACCGTGCGACCAGTGACTTGCGGCAGACAATTAAGATCACGCCGCAGTAGCATAACACGACACCGCCGCTGCTCATGCGTGGACTGCTGAAAACGAAGGGTGGT
>JBCBOD010000167.1:0-5571 GCA_039821425.1 Pseudomonadota bacterium | reverse complement strand
TATGCCACGCACGGCGCGACTGGACGCACCCACCGCAACCGCCCGGAAACGGGCGCCGCTATGTGGATCGACCGTGACGGTGGATTTGATGGTGGCGGACGGGGTGATCACCGACTATGGGCAAGACGTGAAGGCATGCGCATTGGGTCAGGCAGCCGCGGCGATTGTTGGTGCCAACATCGTCGGGCTGTGCCCTGAGCAGGTTCAGGTGGCACGCGACCAGCTCTTTGGAATGCTGAAATCGGACGGCCCAGTGCCGGATGCACCATTCGACGGTCTGGAAGTTTTGCAGCCCGCCAAGGACTACAAGAACCGCCACGCCTCCATCATGCTGGCCTTCGATGCCACGCTTGACGCGCTGCAATCACACCAGGCCACCGCATAAAAAAACCGCCGCGCATCCCGGGCAGGATGGCGGCGGCAGGAAAACGATCAGCGCTGGCCCAATGTCAAAAGGGGGAGGCAAAAACCCCGCGTGAGACAAGACAGGCAGGTCGTCAACATTGCAGTTTGGGACAGGGCAATGTGGCGGACCAGCGCGATCGTCAGGCAGGTCAGACCAAACCGGGCAAGGCCAATCCGACAACAAGCAAGACCAACAAAGCGGCAACACCCAGGGCATCGACAAGGATCGTGTCACGCGACCGTGCAATCACTGATTTGATCTCTTCCGCCATGGTGTGTTCCTCTTCCGTTCTGTTGCTACTTTGTTCTCATATCGTTTACCCTCTGTAAAGAACTTTTTGAGAACATTTGAGAACATTTCGGAACACAGGCGCTAACCTACTGAAATCAAACGGATTGCCTTATCCTGTTCCATAAGCCACAGCAGGGTGCGCGCGGCTTGCCCACGGGGGCTCTCCAGCTTTGGGTCGTCTTGCAGCAGCTTGCGCGCGTCACTTTGGGCGACCTTCATCTGGGCTGCCTGCCGCTCCAAATCTGCAATGCGGAACCGCGGCAGACCGGACTGCGCTGTCCCGATCATGTCACCGGCGCCGCGCATGGCGAGATCTTCTTCGGAAATGCGAAACCCGTCCTCCGTCTCGCGCAGAATTTCCAGCCGTCGCTTGCCGCTCTCGCTCAATGGAGGTTGATAAAGCAGGAGGCAGGTAGAGGCGGCAGCGCCGCGCCCCACCCTGCCTCGCAACTGGTGCAATTGCGCAAGGCCAAAACGATCCGAGTGTTCAATCACCATGATTGAGGCGTTGGGCACGTTCACACCCACCTCGATCACCGTGGTCGCCACGAGGATCTTGGTCTCACCCGCCACGAAACGGGCCATTGCCGCATCCTTCTCGGCTGGTGGCAACTGCCCGTGCACGAGGCCGACGACCCCCTCGCCCAAAGTCGCGCGCAAGCGCTTGAAGCGTTCCTCGGCCGCGGTCATATCGACCACTTCGCTTTCCTCGACCAAGGGGCAGACCCAATAGGCCTGTCGCCCTTCAGCCACCGCATTGCGCAGCCGATCCACGACCTGATCCATCCGCGCGGCCGAAACCAGCGCCGTCTGCACCGGCGTCCGCCCGGGCGGTTTTTCATCGAGGACAGAGACATCCATGTCCCCGTACTGCGCCAAAGCAAGTGAACGTGGGATCGGCGTTGCCGTCATCACCAGCACATCCACGGCACGGCCCTTCGCCCCCAGCTCCATCCGTTGGGCCACACCAAATCGGTGTTGTTCGTCGATGACCGCCAGCCGCAGATCGTTGAAAACAATATCTTTTTGAAAGACAGCATGAGTCCCGACCAGAATGCTGATCTCTCCAGCCGCAAGCGCGGTGAGCTTCTCGGCCCGCGCCGCTCCCTTGTCGCGCCCCGTCAGGATTTCCAACCGCACCCCCGCCGCCTCTGCCAAGGGACGCAACCCATCCAGATGCTGCCGCGCGAGGATTTCCGTAGGGGCCATCATCACCCCCTGCCCGCCTGCTTCCACCACGGCGAGCAGCGCGAGCAGTGCGACCAGCGTCTTCCCTGACCCGACATCGCCCTGTAGCAAGCGGCTCATCCTGAATGGCGTGGCAAGGTCATCCGTGATTTCCGCGACCGCCCGGGTCTGTGCGCCCGTTGGCTTGTAAGGCAAGCTCTCCAATACTTTCGCAGACATCTCCCCGGTCGCCACAGATGCAACGCCTTTGCCCCTGCGCACAGCGGCACGGGCCAGCGCCAGCGTTATCTGATGCGCGAACAGCTCATCATAGGCGAGCCGTTCACGGGCCGGCGCATGGGTCGCCATATCAGCGGCAGACGTGGGCGCATGGGCTCTCGCAATCGCGTCTCGCCAGCCGGGCCATTCTTCCTTCGCCTTTAGCGCGGGATCAATCCATTCCGGCAGATCTGGCGCCAAAGTCAGCGCGGAGCGGGTCGCCTTGAACATCACTTTCTGCGTGATGCCAGCGTGCAAAGGATAGACCGGTTCAAACGGCGGAATACTTGCCGCCTCATCCGGTGACAAAACATGATCGGGGTGCACGATCTGCGCGATGCCGTCGAAGATTTCCACCTTGCCGGACACGACACGGCGCTGGCCGGTCGGCAAAAGCTTTTGCAAATAGTCCGGGCGCGCGTGGAAGAACACAAGTTGAAAGGTCGTCTGCGCATCCTCCACATGCACGCGGTACGGGCGGCCACGCGCGCGCGGTGGGTGGTGCACACCGACGGTAACCTCTACCGTCGCCACCGCGGGCGCTGTCACTTCCATGATGCTGACGCGCCGCTGACGGTCAACGCCACTCCCGGGCAGCGTCAGCAACAAATCCAGCGGGTGACTGACGCCGACATTCTGCAAGGTCTGCGCCGATTTCGGTCCGATCCCATCCAGCCGGGTTAGGCTACCGAACAGCGGGAAAAGGATTTCGGGCCGTCCGCTCATCCCTGGCCGATCAGCGCCAGCCAGGCCTCTTCGTCCATCGTGGTGATGCCCAGTTCGGCGGCCTTTTTCGCCTTTGATCCGGCACCCGGCCCGGCCACGAGGATGTCTGTCTTGGCGCTGACAGATCCGGAAACCTTGGCCCCTAACGCCTCTGCCCGCGCCTTGGCCTCTGCCCGTGTCATCTGTTCCAGCGTGCCGGTGAAGACAACGGTCTTGCCCGCGACAGGGCTGTCTGTCGCGACGGCGGCTGCGTCTTCCACGTCCAGCCCGACGACCAAACGGTCGATCGAGGCGCGCTCTGCCTCTTGCTGCATGGTGGTGATCAGGGATGTCCCCATGACGGCGCCGACCCCGTCTATCCCGGTGAGGTCGTCCCATTCGGCACCTTCGCCGACGGTCGCTGCGGTCATCGCATCTTCGAAGGCTGTCCAAGATGTGTAGTGGTTGGCCAACAATGAGGCGGCACTTTCCCCAACATGCCGGATTCCCAGCGAAAAGATCAGGCGGTTGAGTGGAATGCGCCGCTTGTCTTCGATGGCATCAAACAGGTTCTGCGCGCTCTTCTCGCCCCAGCCTTCACGGTTTTTGAGCTGCAGCACACCGCTGCCGTAGCGCTCTTGCAAGGTGAAGATGTCAGCCGGTGTCGCGATCCAGCCGTCAGAATAGAACTGCTCTACCTGTTTTGCACCCAGCCCTTCGATGTCGAACGCGGCGCGCGACACGAAATACTTCAGCTTTTCAACGGCTTGCGCGGGGCAGATAATGCCGCCAGTGCAACGATGCACGGCGTCGCCTTCCTCACGTATCGCGTCAGAGTCGCACTCGGGGCATTTCTCGGGGAAAACGAAAGGCACCGCGTCATCAGGGCGGCGCGCAAGATCCACATCCTTGATCTTCGGGATCACGTCACCGGCACGATAGACCTGCACCCAGTCGCCGATGCGAATGTCCCGCCCTTCGCGAATTGGCTGCCCATCACCGCCCCGCCCTGCAATGTAGTCTTCGTTATGCAGCGTCGCATTGGACACCACGACGCCGCCAACCGTCACCGGCTGCAGCCGTGCGACCGGTGACAATGCGCCGGTGCGACCCACCTGAATCTCGATGTTTTCGAGCACAGTCCAGGCGAGCTCTGCCGGGAATTTATGCGCAATAGCCCACCGCGGCGTGGTGGAGCGGAACCCGAGCCGCCCTTGCAGCGCGAGCTCGTCGACCTTGTAGACCACACCGTCAATATCATAGCCCAGCGTCGCACGTTGTTCTTCGATCTTGTGGTAATGATCCAGCAATGCGGCGGGTGTTGCGCAGACTTCCGTCAGCGGGTTTGTCGAAAATCCCAGCGCGGACAACCGCGCAATGGCTCCTGATTGTGTTTCAGCCAAGGGCGCCGAAAATTCCCCCCAGGCATAAGCAAAGAACCGCAGCGGGCGGGATTTGGTGATACTGGCGTCGAGCTGGCGCAGTGATCCTGCCGCCGCGTTGCGCGGGTTAGCGAAGGTCTTGCCGCCCGCAGCTTCTTGCCGTGCGTTCAGGTCCGCGAAATCAGCGTGGCTCATATAAACTTCACCGCGCACTTCAAGCACGTCGGGCGCGCCGTCGAGGTGCTGCGGAATGTCCGCAATCGTCCGCGCGTTTGCGGTGACGTTTTCACCGACGGCCCCGTCCCCGCGGGTGGCGGCCTGCGTCAAGGTGCCGTTTTCATAGCGCAGCGACAGCGACAATCCGTCGATCTTGGGCTCTGCCGTATAGGCGAGCGGCACATCCGAGCCGAGACCCAGATACTTCCTGATACGCTGGTCAAAATCCGCTACATCTTCATCGTCGAAGGCATTGCCAAGCGACAGCATCCGCACCGCGTGCTGCACCTTGCTGAACCCTTCGGCCAATGCCCCACCGACCTGTTCGCTTGGGCTATCATCGCGTTTCAGGTCGGGGAAACGCGCCTCGATCGCCGCATTGCGCCGTTTGAGCTCATCATATGCGGCATCCGACAGCGTCGGCGCATCGTCGCGATGATATTCGGTATTAGCCCGCGTCAGCGCATCGGACAGGCGCGCCAATTCAGAGATCGCCTGATCCTTTGACAGCGCGTCAACCGGCAGCGCCGCAATGTCTTGCACCTCTCCGCTCACTATTGATCTGCGCCCCCTCCCGCTTCGGATCTTCCGCTGAGGCTATTGATATGAGGGTGGCGCAGAGGCGTCCAGCAAAGACTCAGATGGCGCGGGTCGTTGCCCGCGCCACACCTGCCAATTCTTGTGATGTCTTGGCGCCGTCAGGCACCAATCGCGATCTGTTCGACCGGCACAACCGGTTCGGGATCGCGCAGGACATAGCCGCGGCCCCAGACGGTTTCGATGTAGTTGTCACCGTCAGTCGCCTCGCTCAGCTTCTTGCGCAGCTTGCAGATGAAGACGTCGATGATCTTCAACTCTGGCTCATCCATCCCGCCATAGAGGTGGTTGAGGAACATTTCCTTTGTCAGAGTCGTGCCCTTCCGCAGGCTGAGGAGTTCGAGCATCTGGTATTCCTTGCCAGTCAGATGCACCGTGCTGCCATCAACCTCCACCGTTTTGGCGTCTAGGTTCACGGCGATCTGCCCGGTCTTGATGATCGACTGAGCATGGCCCTTGGACCGGGCAGATCGCCGTGAACCTAGACGCCAAAACGGTGGAGGTTGATGGCAGCACGGTGCATCTGAC
>JBCBOD010000098.1:0-14908 GCA_039821425.1 Pseudomonadota bacterium | reverse complement strand
TCACAATTGCCGCGACAAAGTTCGCATACGCGTGTGGCATAGGCGTTCAGGCGTCACTGTACCTGTCCTGGATCCAAGGCAATGCTTGACCTGCTCCCCTGAAAAGTCCGGTGTTTTGGGAGAACAGGCTAACTCAAAACACCGGACTTTTCAGGGGAGCAGGTCAAGCATTGCCTTGGATCCAGGACAGGTACAGTGACGCCTGAACGCCTATGCCACACGCGTATGCGAACTTTGTCGCGGCAATTGTGACTGGCACATTCAGGTTTCGCGGCTGCCAACTCTAAACCTTCGCCACAAAAAGTCTTGCAAAACCGCAAAGTTGTAAGATTTTCCCGCCCTAAGGCGCGCCCGCGTAGTGCGCCCGGACCACTTTCAAAAGCCGGGCATAGGCCGGGCGATGCCTGTTGCGCATGTTCAAGCCGTGAAAGACCGGCTGGCTGATCACCGGCGCGCCGGCAACGACCTGCCCGATCCCATCGAAGACAAACTTGCGTGCAGATTGTTCCAGAATGTAGGCCGTACCGCGGAGAGACGTGACAAGATCCACCATCGCTGCATTCTGACCAATGGACAGTGCAACATGTGACAACCCGGGCAAAAGTGCCGCATGTGTCTGCGCAAAGACCGGGGCATAGTTGGCGACGATGTAGCTGTTTGTCGAGACCTCTGAAAGCGTCTCGGCATGGGTCGACACCATCACGTATCGAACGTCACCAAGATGGACAAAATGCAGATCGGGGCCCGGCTTGGGGGTATAGAGAACGGCAATGTCCTGCATCCCCGTGCTCAGATCGTTGCAGATCTGACCGGAATAATCCGCCTCAAATAGAAACTGTGTGTCGGGCATCAGGTCGCGGAAGGCGTCGATCAGGCCCTTGATATCGATGCTCACCAGATCGTGCTGCAACCCGATACGCATTGTGACCCCCGCCATGCCTGGATCGCGCGTCGCGTTGAGCGCAGTGACCCAATCATGCCGTAGGCTTCGGGCATGTGGCTCAAACCGAAGCCCTTCGGTTGTCAGTGCGGTACCAGAACGCGAGCGGCGAAACAGGCTGACGCCCACCTCAGCCTCTAACGCTTTCACCCGGCCCGACACTGTGGACTGTGTCACACCCAAACGCTCTGCCGTTTGGTTGAAACTGCGTGTTTCACACAGGTCGAGGAAGGTGGTGATGAGATCCATCTGCATGCTGTGAGCCTGCACTAATCGGGAAAACCGATCAATAATAAGCGGCGCATGCGATTGATTGGGTGGATTTTCCGTCAAATACTGTTGGGGGAGGTATCGACATGCTGGATCAAAGCCCAAAGCAACGGCGCAGCGGGGGCCGCGCGGCCCGTGTGGCCATGCGCAATGCGCCCCTCTCCAAAGACTTGCGACCCGTCAGGCCCGGTTTGGAAGGTGGCCGCTTTAAGCCGCTCACCGATTCCGAAGTGACCCGCATTCATGAGGCCGCGCTTGATGCACTGGAACAAATTGGCCTGTCCCAAGCCCCGCCATCGGGGGTGGAGATTCTCACTGGCGCTGGCGCGATCCAAGGTGACGACGGGCGCATCCGCTTTCCACGTTCCCTTGTCGAAGACATGCTGGCCAAGGCCGCCCGGAACATCACGCTTCATGGGCGGGATGCGCAGTATGACCTGCATCTGTCCGGCTCTCGTGTACATTTCGGCACAGCCGGTGCTGCGGTTCATGTGGTCGATGTCAAGACGGGCAACTACCGAGACAGCACGGCGCAAGACCTGCATGATGCCGCCAAGATCACTCATGCCCTTGATAACGTGCATTTCTTTCAGCGGGCGATGGTGGCACGTGATATCACAGACAATCTCGAGATGGACCTGAACACCATCTACGCCTGCACCGCTGGCACGACGAAGCATATCGGCACCTCTTTCGATGATCCCTCTCACGTCGGGCCGGGGATTGAGTTGCTGCACCGTATTGCGGGTGGCGAAGAGGCATGGTGCGCGCGCCCCTTCATGTCGAACAGCAACTGTTTCGTTGTCCCGCCAATGAAGTTCGCCGAGGAAAGCTGCCGCGTGATGGAAAACTGCGTCGCAGCGGGGATGCCGGTTGTCTTGCTCTCCGCCGGGCAAGCGGGGGCGACGGCACCCGCGCCCATTGCGCTGGCCATCGTGCAGGCCGTTGCGGAGTGCCTCGCCGGCGTGGTGTATGTGAATGCGATTGCGCCGGGGCATCCTGCGGTCTTTGGGACGTGGCCATTCGTGTCTGACTTGCGCACCGGCGCGATGTCAGGCGGATCAGCCGAACAGGCGTTGTTGACTGCGGGCTGTGCCCAGATGCATCGCTTCTATGACCTGCCGGGCGGCGCGGCGGCTGGGATATCTGACGCTAAGTTGCCAGACATGCAGGCTGGCTGGGAAACCGGGATCACGAATGTGCTGGCGGGGCTTTCGGGGCTCAATATGGCCTATGAGGCAGTGGGTATGCATGCGTCCCTTCTGGGGTTCTGCATGGAGTCGCTCGTGCTGGGTGACGATGTGATCGGGCAGGTGCTGCGAGCGGTTCGCGGCATTGATGTGACCGATGAGAGCCTGTCGATCGATGCGATGAAAGAGGCTTGCCTTGGTGGCCCCGGCCATTACCTTGGCTCTGACCAGACGCTCAAGCTGATGCAGACGGAATACATCTATCCGACGCTCGGCAACCGCATGAGCCCGAAGGAATGGAACGAGGCAGACCGCCCTGACCTGATCGAGGCCGCCATAGCCCGAAAGAACCAAATCCTCGCTGAGGCGCAGATCAAGTTCGATCCGGCCTTCGATGCGGCGATCCGCAAAGACTATAACATTTACTTCAACTAGGGGGCCGCGATGCACTACGGCTACATCGGCCAGGGCAACCTTGGGGCCAATTGCGCGGCATGTCTGCTGCGCGCCGGTTTCGATGTCACGGTTACAGATATCAACCGCGACGCATGTGCCAAAACACTGGAAGCAGGTGCTAAATGGGCTGACGGCCCTGCAGCCCTCGCTGCAGAAGTCGATCACGTGATCACCTGCCTGCCTTCGCCTGCGGTGTCAGAGATGGTGTCCGATCAGATGCTGCCCGCCATGCGCGACGGCGCCCATTGGATCGAGATGTCGACGCTGGGCCGAGAGGAGGTCTTGGCCTTTGCGGCCAAAGCCGTGGCGCACGGCGTGCGCCTGATGGAACTGCCCGTCACCGGCGGCGTGCACCTGGCCGCGCAAGGCAACATCACCATGCTCGCAGGTGGCGACAAGGATATGTTCGACCTGCATTTGCCCGCGCTGCAGGCGATGGGCAACGAGGTCTTTCACATGGGGCCACTCGGCTCTGCCAGTGTGATCAAGGTGATCACAAACATGCTGGCCTTCATCCATTTGAAGGCCTGCGGTGAGGCGCTGATGCTGGCCAAGCGCGGTGGTCTGGATCTTGGTCAGGCGTGGCGGGCAATCAAGGCCTCGTCCGGGACGTCATTTGTCCATGAAACCGAAGGGGCGTTGGTTCTGAACGGCTCTTATGACGTGGCCTTCAACATTGATCTGGCGTTGAAGGACCTTGGGTTCGCGATGGGCTTTGCGCGCGAGTTTGAAGTGCCGCTGGAGCTCGCCGCCGCGACAGAGCAGACCTATGTGGCCGCACGCGCGGCTTATGGGGGAGAGGCTCAATCACCGATGATTGTGAAGCTTCTGGAGGATCTGCTGAAGACTGACCTGCGGGCAGAGGGCTTCCCCGCGCGGCTTACCTGAAACGCGCGAAGAACGGCAGCCATGCATCCAGCACGGCTTGCGGGTTTTCCTCGGCGAGGTAATGCCCGCCTTTGAGTGCGTAGCCTGTGACATCCGCCGCCCGCTCGCGCCAAAGTGCAAGGCAATAAAAATGTGCCGCGATCGCCCCGTCAGAGCCCCAAAGGGCGAGCAAGGGCATCTGAAGTTTCGTAGGATCCGCATCGTCATGCGCGATGTCGATGCTGGCCGCCGCGCGGTAGTCTTCGCAAGCACCACGGATCGCCGCAGGATCATTAAAACAGGTCAGATATTCATCCAGTGCCTGCTGGCAAAACGGCGTCAGACCCGCCGACCCCGCCCCGCATTTCGACAGCCAGTAGAAATCCGGGTCCGCCCCGATCAGCGTTTCGGGAAAGGGCGCCTTGATCGTCAGCCAGTACCAGTGCCAATAGGTATGGGCAAAGTCGCTGCCCGCCTCGCGGTACATTTCGCGCGTTGGCGCAATGTCGAGCGTCGAAAGCGCGATGACCCGATCGGGGTGGTCTGCCGCCAACCGGTGCGCCACGCGCGACCCGCGGTCGTGCGACCCGATCAGGAATTGCCGATGCCCAAGATGGTCCAACAGCCCAATCATGTCCGACCCCATTGCCCGCTTGGAATAGGGCGCATGATCGGCATCCGTTTCGGGCTTCAATGACCGGCCGTAGCCGCGCAGATCAGGGCAGATCACCTGATAGGATTTTGCCAGTTCCGGCGCCACCGCGTGCCACATGGCGGATGTCTGCGGATAGCCATGCAAAAGGAGGAGTGGCGGACCTGACCCGCCGATCCGGTAGAAGAGCGTGCCATCGCTGAGGTCGAGCGTCGCCTCTGTGAAGCCTTCGAAGAAGCTATCTGCAGGTCGGGCGGCGGTAGCAGCGGGATGCATCAGCTGGTCAGTGAACGCCAAGAGGTCAGCATCTGATCAAGATGTGCCGGGTCGTAGGCCATTAGCGCGACATCATCCCCATCCACGGCCATCGCGGCGGCATCCCCATTCTCGAGCGCGCCTTCCAGACAGACTAATTGCGGGCCATCCGCAGGATCAAGGAACCGGCTGTGGGATTTGCGGAACTGCAAGACCTGCTCATTCCAGATATTCTGCAGTGTCTTGTAGTCGCCAGAGATCTTGATCATCTCACCGTTGTTGACATGCATCGTGGCGGTCAGCGCAGCGGCGTTGGATGACAGGAATTGCGCCATCGCGCCCCCATCTTCAGCAGGCTCAGCGGTCGTTTCAGCGACGGCAGGTTCTGGCGCTGCCACATCCCACAGACCTGCCAGTCCTCTGGCGGAAATCCCACGTTCACCGCCAACACCAAATGGGTCCGGTGGCAGGCTGCGCACTGTGATGCGCTTGGCACCCGCGCAGCGATTATTGATCATCTTCCCCGCTGCGGCCACGACTTCGGGCTCCTCCCGAGACAGCACCTGTCCCATGACGGACTGATCATCACCGCTGGCGCCATCCGCAGTCAGGATCCCACGCAATCGCCGCCCCGCGGCGATCAGGTCAATCCGCTTGCCGTCAATCTCGACGCGTAGCTTCCGTTCAAGCACCGTGTCATCCACTGCATCAAGGATGGCCTTTACCGGTGCCCTACCATCGCCATTCGCGATGACGCGTGCGCCATCTTCAAAGACGTCGCCGGCATCGCCGGCAAGCGCACTGAGTTTCTCGGCTAGGGCACTGAGATCGCTCATATCAGCGGTATGTTCCTGCGGTTAGGCGTCGTTGGCAAGTATACGGTCAAGGCATGCCGTGGCTTCGGCTGTCAGGCCAGCAATATCTGTCTCGGGGCCGCAGATACAGCACAAAGCATCACTTGGCTCTGCCGCGCTCCTCACAAAAATGCGTGCCGCACGCTTGTTCAGCACAATCGCCTGATTTGTCGGGTTTTGGCCAAGCGCCGGGTCGCCCTTGGACCCGAGGACCAGTGCCGCTTCGGCGCAAAGATTATCAAGTGCCTCGCGCCGCAGGGTCGACCCTGAATTCGTCACAAGGATCATCTGCGTGGACAGGTCCGCGAACGCCAGCGTATCGCAGCCATCAAACTTTTCACGCAGGGCGTCCAACTCATCAACAACCATAAAGGACCTGCTTTGTTCTTACTGATCGGTATGAGTACTCGAAACGGATGACTTGGAAAAGCCTTCGGCGCATCAGGCGGTTAGGTTGCGCCTGTCGCACCTTGATCTTCGGCATCTGTCGCGATGGGGCGAGACCGGGGCCGATCATCAGCACTGCGCTGCACGCGGCGCGGTGTGACCGGTGCAACAACTGGCTCTGGCACTTTCATGCCTTCCTCGTAGTTGTAAAGCGGCATCTCTGCCCGCGCGGCGAGTGACTGCAGCTTTTCAATCATATCAATCAGATGCTGCGTGAAAGGTCCGGCGCCACTGGCATCCCATTTCTCATAGTCCTCGCCCGCGGCAATTGCCTGCAGCAGAGACACCGGGAACACCGCACCAAACTGCCCCTTCGTTTCGCGCGCCACACGTTTGAGCACGCGCAGCTTGTCGCGGTCATTGGTCAGTTTGTCATAGCGCGTGATCAACAGGATGGAGTTTTCGCGGATGAGCGGTGGCATCGTGTCCCAGACAGCGGCTTCTGACTGGCGCCAGGCCTGCGTTGCATGGGTACACCAGATCACGGCGTCCACCTCTGGCAGCATACGCTCCCACACTTCGGATCGCATGTTGGGGTCGGAAATCCCGGGGAAGTCGATCAGGTCACACACCTCGAGGATGTCCGACTGCATGAAAAGGCGAATGACCCGGGTTTCATGGACCGGAATACCTTCGAGGTTTTCAAGCGACACAGGCTCTGTCGTGCCATCGACGTCAACCCGGTAAGGGGCTTCGTCCCCCAGCGAGATCCAAACGGGAGACAGGCGTGTCGCCGTTACCTTTTCAGGCAGTGGCTTTGCGCCCATCAACAGGTTTGACAGTGTGCTTTTGCCGGCGCTGAATTCACCCATCAGGGCAATGCGCGGTTTCCGGGGGCCAGTGCTGGCCACGGTGTCCTCATTCATCAGATTGTCCTTGCGGCAAAAGTGTCGGGCCGCTGTCGCTTAACTCTTCAAATATATAATCAAACAATTCATCCCGCTCTTGCTGTGCGGTGATCCCAAAGATGTCTTCCAGATCGTCGACGGCGATCTCTGACTTGTTACTGATGTCGGTCAAAAGCCCGCGCTGCTCGTCGAGGAAGATCTTGAGCTCTTCCACGGCGCGCTGGCGGATATCCTCGGCCTGGCGCAGCTTCAGCTCATCCACGATCGGGGCAGTCTCTGCCTCGATCAGGTCGTAGAACCCGCTGGCAAAGGCGCGATATCCCTTGCGACGTTTCCACCAGCCTTTCCACCAGGACGTCTGCAGGTCGAGGGCGATGGTCTGGCCGAGTGAAACAGGCGCCGGGATTTCAGGTGCGCCGGGTGGTGTGATCGCAAAATTCTCGACAGATACACCAAAGGCAGAGCGGTAGGTTTCTGCCAGATCGTCGGCGGCACGGCCGAACACTTGCTGGCAGGCAGAAGTCACGTTGCGGCGCATCACCTGATAGCTGGTGCGCAAGAGCATGCGCAGCCCATCCGGGCTGTACTGCCAGATTTCATCTTCGCCGTTGGTTTCCAGATGTTGCAGCAGGGATTCCAAGGCCCGGTCAAGGAAGCGTTTGTGTGACTGGTCCACCCGGCTGCCGAACTGTTGGAAGACGATGTCGAGACGCTCATCCAGATGCTTGAGGTTTTCCTCTTCCAGCTTGTCGAGATGGGCCTCCAGCTGTGAGGTCGCCATCACTTCGAGGCTGTCACCATGCAGTCGCATTGACACAACGGCATTGGACGCGCGCACGCCTGACACAAGGTTCAGCGACCGCTTGCGTGAGGCGGAGAGGATTTCATCGCCGGGACCTTCGGAAATCCGCTCTGACATCGCCTTGTAGAGCTGTGGAACACCGGACAGGTGCCAGACGAGCTCGTTCGTTTCCATCCCGGCAGTTTCAGCGCTCAGCGCGGCTTCGGCCCAGTTGAACATGGCCTCAGCACTGTCGGCAACGATCTCATCAATGTCCTCACCCAGGGCCAGGTTTGCCCAGTAGGCGCTGCCAAAGATCACTTCGGGGTTTTCGGGGCCATTGTTGTCCGCCAGCGTCTGCAGAATGCTGTCGCGAATCTCGGGCACCTGCGCGCCGGGATCGGACAGTTCGTCGATCCGGTTGACGAAGATGATCACCTCGCGCGCTTTCACGTTTGAGATCAGACGGATGAGGCCCATGTCCATGGAGCTCAGCGCCTGATGCGCCGACAGGACCACCACGCAAATGCGGCTGTCGCGCAGCGCATTAATCGTGATCTGCTCGCGCATCATAAAGGTATCGTTCACGCCAGGCGTGTCGCGGATGCACAATGGCATTGGGATCGACTTTGCCTCGAGGTAGAGGTCGGCAGACTTCGTGATGTCCGCGAAGCGACCTTGCTGATCCTCTTCTTCCAGATCCTCAAAATCATCGCCCATGCAGACATAGCGCTGCACCAGTTCATCTGTCAGTTCGGCGTAGTTGTGTTTCTGGCCGAGCAACAGTTCGAACTTGCGCCCCAGACGCATCTTGGTCTTCTCGCGCATCTCGGCGATCTGGGCGCGCACTTTTTCCAGCTCGTCATCGGCGCCGGCGCGTGCGGACAGTTCCCCGATTCGGCCACCATTCTCCACCAGGTGATCCCATTCACCCTGGCTGAAGAACTGGAATGTGGCCGTTGGCGCATCGACAGGCAGAGGTGTGTTCAGGTGCAATGAGGTGACAACAGACGTCCACGGGTTCACGTCAGCCGGCAAAAGATCGGGCCGTCCGACCATTGCATTCACCAGTGATGTCTTGCCGGCCTTGATCTGGCCAATCATGGTAATGCTCGGCTCAAACGCGCGTAACTGCTTGATCAGCTTGCTGGATTTCTTTTCAGCGTCCTGGCCGCCCAGCTTCACCACGTCGGCGAGCGTCACCTCAAGATCGGCAATATCGTCGTGAAAGCGCTCAAGCTTCTCAAGGCCGATCCGCATGAAAGGGCGGTCTGCTGCGGGGACCTTGTACCCGTCGCCTTTTGCCAGCTCTTCCATCTTCATTGTCGCCTGTCCTTAGCCTCGATTTTGACACTATCTCTATCAGGAGTTTTCGCTGCCGCCAAATACGCAGGATAATGTTGAAATTATTGCCATAGTGGAAACATCCAATAAGGGCAACAACACCCCGATTGGGGTCTGATCGTCAACGATTAAGCCGCGAGATCCGCCTGAAGTTCCCGTTTTACTTGGAGCATAAGTTGCACGGCTTCAAGTGCGGCACTGTCGCGCTTTTCCATCTGCATCAATTGTACGAGATCCGCAGCGTCAAAAGCCATGTCGCGCGCACGCTGCAATGCCATATCCGTGTCATCGCCGTTTTCATTCAGGAAATCAGTGAGCCACTGGATATGTTCCACCGCCATGGCCATTACCTCTGATGGTGCGTCATCGCCCATGTCGCTCATGGCTGCAGACAGCTCTTTGCCCTGTTCTTCAATATAGGCGATCACCCGCTCATAGGCTGCGCGCGTATCAGGGTGCAGCTGCGCCACCTCCACCGCTTCGGGCTCTGCAGTCGGGGCAGGTGATGGCTCCGGATCCGGTTCGGCAACATGCTCGGGTGCTTCTTCCGCAACCTCAAGCTCTGCTTCGCCGCGTTCTTCCCGCGCCTTTGCCGCCATTTCACGCAGGCGGCTGAGGCCCGATGGCGTGTCTATCGCAGGAGGTTCATTTGGTGCCACCTCTGCTGCTGCATCCGACACCACGACCGGTTCCGATTGCGGGGTGGGTGCCGCGGCCGGTGCTTCATCTTCTGACTCTGCCGGATCTGGCAGGTCAGCAAGTGCGTCGGCATGCTGTTGCAGCAGGATCTCGGCCATATCAACCGCGGATTGCTGGCCCAGTTCCACCTGGCGCCGTACGCCCTGGATCAGGGCGATGCCACCGCTGCTGCGCAACAGATCCTTGTCGACGGTGCCGTCCGGTTTTCGGGCGGCAATCGCGTGGGTCGTCTCAATCGCGAGGATCTGGTTGAACTCTTCCTTCGCGACAGTGTGGATCGTGTACATGACACTGTCGAAGGTGTTCTGCTGACGCAAGATATCGGCCTGCGTGACCATCAAGAAAGCATGGTCCTTCGTCAGATCAGGCATTTGTGCCCAGATCTGTTGTTCGCTTTGCTCAAACGTACGGGTGCACCAGAGCGCCACATCGCTGCGCTTGACGGCCCATTGGCTCGCCTTGTGGACGGCATTGGCGTCGTTGGGTGCGACAACCTCCAAGACCGAAATCTTCCGTAGGGCTGGAAGCGGGGACTGCATTTCCACGAAAACAGGGGAAAGTGCCGTGATTTCACCCGTATCGATGGTTTCAAGCGTCTTCTTGCTGCCGTCCGGCAAGGTGCAGATGGTTTGCGGTGTCTCACCATAGGAAAGCTGTAGCGTCGGCAAACGCAAGCCTGCGGGTAAAATATCACTGCCAACCAAGAGATTGAGCAGCGTGGATTTCCCCACACCCGGCATGCCCATCAGCGCAAGGCGCACAGGCTGTTGAAGACGTGTCAGAAGCTGGGTCGCCCGGGCTTGTGCAGCGTCAGGAAGAAGGCTGCTCTCAACAGCCTGCTTCAGCGCAGCTTCGACCCGGTTCCCGGCAGATTGATTCGGCATTACTTACCCCCGGCGGCAATCTTAGCCGGCGGCTCAGCCGCATCAACCTCCTCTGTGCTGTCGCCATCTTCGTCCATCTCAACCCGCTTGAGCGGTTTGACTTCCTTGATGACGGTTTTCTTGTCGTCAGACTTCGCTGCGACCTTTTCGACCTCGTCGAGTTCGACAACGCGTGTGACGTTGGAGCCCTGCGAGTCGACAAGACCGGCTGGCTTGGCGCGAACGGCGCGGATCACAGGCTTGTTGTGGTTCAGCTTGATGACAGAGAAGGTGCAGTTGTCCTGATCGGGGTCAGCGAGCGCCTCGATTGCCTCAAGAAGATAACCAGCAATCTCTGCCGCCTTTTTGCGGCGGTAGCGGTGCAGAATCTTCTGAATCTTCGCATCTTCCAGATACTGTAGACCATCAGATGAAACGACGACGATATCGCCGACCTGAAGCTCAAACGGTGTCTTCGGGCAGTCAGACTTTGCCACGCGATCACCGAGGATCACTGAGGTCAGACAGTTGCGGTCCGGGTGATTGCGTCCCGCTTCTTCATCCAGAAGGCCGGATTTCACCATGAAGTCGATCTGCGGCGCCATAGAATGGTCTTCGTTCAGCTGCTGCAGCTTGCCATTGCGGAAATGGAACAGTGGGCTGTCGCCGATCGACATCCAGTACATCCGGTTCTCGACCAGTACGAGCGAGACCAGCGTGGCGCCCATCCCCTTTGTTTCGGGGTGCGCAGTGACGTGCTCGCGGACCACACCGTTTGCGTTCACAGCAGAGGAGGTAAGGAAGGTCGGGATTTCGCTTTCGAAGTCAGCAAAATTCGCACTCTCAAACTTCAGCTCGCTGAAGACTTCGGTCACGACAATCTTGCTTGCGACGTCACCGGCGGCATGGCCACCCATTCCGTCAGCGAGGACAACAAGACCGCTATCTGCACCAAACGGAAAGTCGGTGATGATCGCGTCTTCTTGGTAGTCCCGTCCGCCCTGGCATATCGCCGAGGCGACATCAAACCGCGGTTCAGGCGATCGCCACATCTTCATCCTCCCCCGTAGCGCCGTCGGTCCAGTTGAAAGATTTGCCGCAGAGTGCAACAAAGCGCAGGACCGTTTCACCAATGCGAATGACGTCACCGGATTTCAGCGATTCGTTGCTGATGAGCGGCTTGTCGTTCAGTCGCACAATATTCGATTTGCCGCCGTGACCCAGCAAAAACTCTTTGCTGTCAGCGTCATAGACGATCGCAGCATGGTTGCTGCGTGAAATGGAATTGTCACCAAAGTCCAGCTGGATCGCCTGGTCATCGCCACGCCCGATCTGGGACATGCCGGCCAGAAGCGGGAAGCTTTCGCCGCGGCCTGGGCCCTCGGCAACAACGATCCAGCCCACTGGGAATTTCACACTCTTCGCAGGCGCAGCCTTTGGCGCGTCATTGAAAAGATCAACGACATCGCCGTCGGACTTTTCAAAGCCGATCAGGCGGGTCTTGGTCCGGCGCGACCGGGCAGGAGACCGTGCTGCAGCGGCAGACGCGGTGGCCGGATCAGCGGCGGGCGCGGCTGCAGGGGCTGCGGTTTTGGCAACAGGTGCGGTTTCGGGAAGCTCCGTCGAGGTGCCGTCATCTTCCATATCCCAGATGTTGACGGCTGGGGCGGGCTCTGCAGCTGGGGCTGGGGCGGCTGGTGCAACCGGTGCTTCTTCCGCCTTGGGTGCGACGTTAATCACCCGGGTTTTGCGTGTGACAGGCTCCGGCGCTTTTGCGGGAAGCTCACCGCTTTCCTCAACGATAGAGCCGATTGTGTCGCGGTAGGACTGTTCGAGCGACTCAATCCCCTGAGAAAGCCGATCACCTTCCTCCTTGCGCTTCTTCCCGAGAAGATCACGAATGAATTTCATCTTACCTACCTTCCAATTTTACCATGACCGGGACGCATACACGCGCGCCCCTGTAGAAAAAGTTTACTGTGCAGCGCTTTCATATTCGAGTGATGCCACCCAAAGGCTGCCGTCACGCTGGACCGCGAACATGTATTGGGTCGTCCCAGCTTCTGCTTCGCGGCTCAGGATGTTGCGCAGCGTAGTGCGATCATCGATGTCTTCGCCGGTCGGGATGTAGGATGTCAGAACATCCCCAACTTGCAAGCCGCCGCCCGCATCTGCAGGCAAATCGGCGACAGTTGTCCGCCAGCCCGATCCGCCAAAGACGGTTTCGAACTGCGTGCCATCGGTCAGCGTCAGCTGCTGCACGACGGGCAAGACCCACGCGGCGCTTGCGCGCTCACCCGATGCAGGGTCAAGCGTTTCAAAGAGAACCGGAAGCGTCGATTCCAGCTCATCCTCGCGAATTTGCGTGCGCACGACGTCCTGAATGTCTGCGATAGCGTCGACTGGCACACCGTTGATGCCGGTGATTACAAGACCGGGCTTGACCCAGACAGGGGCCACGGGGCCAACTTCTGCGATGATGTTGGAGCGTTCACCTGCCGCGGTGAAGGGCAGCTGCACCGTCCAGATCTGTGAGATCCCATCATCAGCTGCTTCCGCAATTGCTGGCGGTGTGACTTCGAGCACGATCTCATTGCCTGGCGTGACCGCAGCGATGTCGACCTCTGGCCCGGTGCCGATTTCAGCGACTGAATCAGGCGTTGCGGGCAGGCTCACCGCCGCAACTTGGGTATCCACAGCAGGCGCATCCGTTGCCGGGTTTGTCAGATCTGCGGTCTCGGCAGGCTCTGCAGATGCGACGTCAGGTGTCACAACAGGTTCTGGCAGTGGCTGAGGTGCTGGCAGTGCTGCAGCAGCAATGCTTGGTGGCCGCGCCTCTGGACGCAGTGTTGGCGTTGGCGTTTCGGCGGCTGTTGGCACTTCGACAACAGCAGGCGCTTCGACCGCAGCCACTTCAGGCTCTTCGACGATCTCGGGCGCTGGTGCTGGTTCTGGCGTTTCAACTGGGGCGGCGGCGAGATCAGTGGTCTCTTCTGGTTCGGCAGCTGTAGCCGGCTCTTCCGTTTCCACAGGCGCCGGTGTCACGACCTCTGCCACCTCAGGCTCTTCCACAGGGGCGGGGGTGACGGTATCGGCCACCTCGGGTTCTTCGGCCGGGGCGGCGGCTACGGTATCGGCGACTTCAGGCTCTGTTGCCGGGGTTGAGGGCGATGTGAACAGCGTCGATGTATCGGTGACAGCGGGCGTCGTCGCTTCGGCTGTTTCCGTAGGCGCTTCAACAGGCGCAGGTGCAGGTGTTGGCGCGGTTGCTGTCGCTGTCTCGTCGGATCCGCCGGTCATTACGAAGGCGCCAACCCCAACAAGGAGAGCAATCACAGCAGCTGTCCCAAGCAACATCGGCATGTTGGACTTCTTGGCAGCCGCAGCGGCAGGTGCAGCCGTAGCAGGCGCAGCCGTTGCGGCAGCGTTGAGCGGGGTTACGTTGCCCTGCTCGCCGTCCATCATCTCAATCCACTCTTTGGCGGACTGAACGCGATCTTTCGGCAGAACAGCCAACGCCTTATCCAGCGCGGTGAGGAACTTGTCATCGTAGTCGGAGAAGCGACCGGCAAGCGGCTGATATGGATCAGATTCACCGGATGCGATGGCTGCCAGACGCGCCTGCGAATTCGGCGGCACATCATCTGCAATCAGGTGGTGGAATGATGCGGCAAGCGCATAAAGGTCACTGCTCGGGCTCTGTTCAGAGCCTGCAATATAGAATTCCTGTGGTGAGTAGCCGTCCTTGACGACGCGCAGGGCAGACAGAACGCGGCTCTGCTTTGTCGCCTCTTCACGGGCGGCGCCAAAGTCGATCAACACGGGGTGGTTGTTCTTGTTGATCAGAATGTTGTCTGGCGAAATATCGCGGTGCAGGATGCCTTGGTCGTGGATAAAGCCAACCGCGCCCAGAACTTCCTTGAGGATCGTCTTCACCGTTGCTGCGGGCAATGTGTGGTTTGGATCCTCAATGATATCCAGCAAATCGCGCCCTTCGACAAAGTCGAGCGCCATATAGGCGGTATCGTTGTCTTCGAAGACCTGGTGCACGCCAACAATGTTCGGGTGGTCGAGCTTGGCAAGGCTGCGCGCCTCTTGCACGAACAGGCGTACAATCGACTTCAGCTCGTTCTGATGCGCGCGGGACCGGGCCTGCACGACGAAACGGCTGCGGCGGCAGAACGCGCCGGGAAAACATTCCTTGATCACAACCTTCCGGTCCAGGCTGTCACGCGCCAGATAGGTGATCCCGAAACCACCTGCGTTCAGGAAGCTTTCAATCGTGTACTGGCCATGCATCAGCTTTGTGCCTGGCTTCAGTTCATCGACGAAATTTTCCTTTTCGCCTGTCTCTTGCTTTGGTTGCGCTTCAGCCATTTGAACTTCCAGCTCTTAACAATAACCTACCCATTGCTCGTACTCGGGGCAGGATTTTGTTTCTC
>JBCBOD010000023.1:0-35556 GCA_039821425.1 Pseudomonadota bacterium | reverse complement strand
CGTGAGAGAGACCTTCTCTTCAACCGCCTCTGACGGATTGATGGCGCTGGAGCGTTCATTCTCGATCATGTCGCGCGGCATCAGGTGTCGGCGGTTCGATGTGGCATAGAGCACCACATTCTCTGGCCGCCCGGCCACGCCACCATCCAGAACAGCCTTCAGCGATTTGTAGTGCGCATCATCATGACCAAACGACAGGTCATCGCAGAACAGGATGAAACGCTCAGACCTGCCGCGAAGAAGATCAAGACAGCGGCCAATGCTTGGCAGATCCTCGCGCTGCACTTCGACCAGCTTCAAGTCAGGCTGATCTGCGGCAACTGCGCCATGCACGGCTTTGACAAGGCTGGATTTTCCCATCCCACGCGCACCCCAGAGGAGCGCATTGTTGGCCGCGAAACCGGAGGCAAACTGGCGCGTATTGTCCATCAGCGTATCGCGCGACCGATCCACACCAACCAATAGGCCAACATCCACACGGTTGACCCTGTCCACCGGTTCAAGGCGGTCAGGCTCTGTGTGCCAGACATAGGCCGCAGCGGTGAAATCGGGGGCTGGCGCAGGTGCCGGGCGCAGACGTTCCAGCGCCTCGGCAATCCGCCTCAGTTCATCGTCGCTCACGCTTTCGGGTCCTGCCCGGCAGGGACGTTGGGCGTTTCCTCTTCGTCCAGATCGACGTCATCATCGTCGATGTCAAAGAGGCTCTCATCCTCGCCAATCACACCTTCGGCCCGCGCTTGGCGGTCTTTCTTGCGTTCAACCGCAGCGACAAGGTGGATCGAAATCTCGTAAAGCCCGTAAACAACCACAAAGAGGATCAACTGCGTCGTCACATCGGGTGGCGTGACCAGTGCGGCGACAACAAGAATGCCGACAACCGCATATTTGCGCGTACCCCGCAAACCGCGAGAGCTGGCCAATCCGGCGGAGCCCATCAGCGTCAGCAGCACCGGCAATTGAAAGCAGACGCCAAAAGCCACGATCATCTTCAGCGTGATATCAAGCGTCTCGTTGACCTTGCCGTTAAATACGATGTCGATGCCCTGATCATCGGGGATCACAGGCGGCAAGGCCAAACCGCCGTCCGCACTCGGCAACAGCTCTGTCCCGGGTGGCGGCGTAACGGCGTTTGCCATGATCGCCGAAAGGTAGGATGGCAGATCCGCAAAGCCAAGGAAGAAGGCCATTGCCAGCGGCACAACGATGTAATGGGCAAAGGCAGCGCCCAGAAGGAACAGGAGCGGCGAGGCGATGATGAAGGGCAGGAACGCGTCCTTTTCGTTCCGATACAGCCCAGGAGCCACGAAACGCCACATCTGATAGGCGATGATCGGGAAGGCGATCGTCAGGCCGCCGACGACCGAGATTCGGATCAGGGTAAAGAAGTATTCCTGCGGTGCGGTGTATTGCATGACCGGGTTCGGGTTCCCCAACCGCCGCATCGTTGCCTCAATCGGCTGCAGCAGGAAATCAAGCAGCATGCCACCCACAGAGAAGCACAGGATCATCCCCACCAGAAACGCCATGACCGAATAGATCAGGCGCTGGCGCAGTTCCGCCAGATGCTCCAGCAGAGGGGCCGCGCTGTCTTCGATGTCGTCGCGGGTGCTCATGACTTTGCCTCGGGCGCTGGTGCGTCATCTGCCTTGGGCGCGGCAGCCTCGGCGGCGGCCTCTTCGGCCTCGCGCGCCTGCCGCTCGGTTGCGGCATCCGCCATCGCCTTGGACATCTTTTCCTTCGCCGCCTGACGTTCCTCTGACAAGGCTTGCGTGGCGGGCCCTTTGGTCATGCCCGTTGCTTCCTTGATCTTGTCGGTCCCGAACTTGGTCGGGTTCGCGGCGGCGTTCAGCGTCTTCTGGACGTCTTTCATGCCGGATTCGTTCGCCGCCTGGTCCATCGCGCGCGAAAACTCCCGCGCCATCATCCGCGCCTTGCCCGTGAACTGGCCCATCGTGCGAAACAGCGCCGGCAGGTCCTTTGGCCCGATCACGATCAGGGCCACAATGCCGACAACCAGCATTTCGCTCCAGCCAAGGCCGAACATCAGGTGCGTTCCTTTTGCAGCAAGGTGAGGTCCTTAGACCTTGTCTTTTTCGTCTTCGGGCGTGACGTCCTTGGCTTCTGCCATGCCCTCTTCGATCTCTTTCTTGCCGTCATCGACGCCCTTCTTGAAGGCGGTGATGCCTTTGCCGACTTCGCCCATCAGGCTGGAAATCTTGCCGCGTCCGAAAAGGACAAGCACGACGACTGCAATCAAAAGCAGGCCGGGCAAACCGATATTGTTCAACATTGCTCTCTCCTCTCCGCGGGCAGGTCCGCGTGCACAATCTGGCTGTCGCACAGACATAGGGCGCAAATCGCGCCAAGGGAAGCAGCAAAGCGCGCCTTTTCACCCCTCCCAAACCCTTTTTTTCATGGGATTTTCCCTTTTTGTGACAAAAACTTGTCAGTTGTCAGAAAAATGGCAAAGCTGGCGCGAATCGAGGGGATAGATGCGCCGAGCCGACCGACTGATGCAGATCGTGCAAATCCTGCGTGACGGGACGCTGCATCGCGCGGGCGATCTGGCCCGCGCCACGGGTGTGTCTCTGCGCACGATCTACCGGGACATGGAAACGCTCGCCTCATCCGGCGTGCCGATCGAGGGCGAACGCGGGATCGGCTACCGCGTGACCGCAGCGATCACCCTGCCCCCGCTCAACCTGACCATGACAGAGATGGAGGCGCTGCACATCGGCCTTGGCGCCGTGGGCCAGTCTGAAGATGCGGAACTGTCGGCAGCCGCACTGAGCCTTTCCGCCAAGCTCGACGCCGTGATGCCAGAGGATCGCAGCCGGGCCCCGACGGTGACGGGTCTTGCCATTTACCCATTTGCCGATGCCGCGCGCGGCTTCCAACACCTGCCCCGTCTGCGCCAAGCAGTGCGTACCCGCCAGCGGCTAGAGATGCAGATCGCCGGAGAGGCACGCACCGTCCGCCCCCTGCAGTTGGACTACTGGGGTCGGCTCTGGACCTGCATCGTCTGGTGCGAAACGCGTGGCGGGTTTGATGAATTGCGGGTCGATCAGATCGACGGCCTGCGCATCCTGCCGAGCCTTTTTGTTGATGAGCCGGGCAAATCGCTGCATGACTACCACGCGCAGCGGATGTCAGCGCCAGAGCGCGGCTGACGTCAGAGGCCTGAAATAGGCGACCATGCGCATATCATCGCCCGTGTCGGTATCCCAGGGCGCAACCCCGTGCAGAAGATGCCGGTCCAGCACCATCGCTTGCCCCGGCGCGGCCGTCAAAGGCACCCGTTGGCATGTCGCAAACACTTCGCGCCTTGCGGCCTGATACGCCTCTGTCACATCCACATTACCGATCTTGTCGTCTGGGATGCCCGCATAAGCCGCTTCAAACGCCGCCCGCATGATCCGGTGACTGCCGCGCCAGACAACCAGCGGGCTGGCCGTCGTCGCGTTCAATGGCAGCCCAAGGATGAACGCATGTGGCTCCCGCAGATGCCGCCTGCGGTCCGGCCCCTCTGGCAAGAGCCCATCCACATGTGCGGCATCCCGGTTGCGGCGATAGCGGTGTGCGACCTCACTCTCATCCGCGTCACGTTGCGGATAGCCGGGGAAGACGACAGAAAGCTGTGCACGGTGCCATTTCTTTGGTGCTGGAACGAGGTCGCGCCATCCGCCTGCCAGCGGCACACCGCCAATACTGCCATCAGCCGCGTTGGGCAGCGCATCGACACCCACAAACCAGGTGCGGCCATGGCGTCGTTCACCATCCCCTTGCAAAACCTCCGTCGCTACACCCGCCGCCGCAGCGGCCCATCGGGTAACCGCAGCGTCGAATGGGCAGACGACATAGCCGTTTTCGGCGAGTTTTGCTGCCAAGCTCATAGCGCCTGTCGCAGCATGTTCAGCGCCACGAGGATCATGAAGCCGCCAAAGACACGGCGCAGTGGCACCGGGTCCAT
Source organism: Pseudomonadota bacterium (assembly GCA_039821425.1). Taxonomy (GTDB): domain Bacteria; phylum Pseudomonadota; class Alphaproteobacteria; order Rhodobacterales; family Rhodobacteraceae; genus Yoonia. Next base: position 31,586 of record JBCBOD010000023.1, on the reverse strand, counting down.
CTTATGAGCGAGCGCCGCGCCCCAGGGGGCTGTGATCAACGTCATGGCAATGACAATCCCGAAGGCGATCAGGTTCACCGACCCGACGGTCAGCGGCGGGGCGTTTTCCACGCCCACAAACAGAAACCCGATCACCGATGGCACCGCGATGATCACGCCGAACCCCGCCGCCGTCGCCACGGCCCGATGGATCGGCACATGGAAGAGGGTCATCACCGGCACCCCGAAAGACCCGCCACCGATCCCCATCAGGACCGAAAGAAAACCGATCACTGGCGAAAAAACGATGCGAAACGGGCCCGTCGGCATCGCCTGCCCCAAACGCCAGTTGACCCGACCGAAGACCATGAAAAGGCCCACGGTCGTCGCGAGGACCGCGAAAATGAGCTGCAGGAACTCTGATCGGAGCGTGGCAGCTATCCCCACCCCAAGTGCCGCCCCCACAACGATCCCCGGCGCCCAGCCGCGCAGGATCGTCCAATCAACCGCGCCTTTCTTGTGGTGCGCCAGGACCGAGCGCACGGATGTCACGATGATGGTGGCCAGCGATGTGGCAAGGCACATCTGCATCAGGTCCGGCCCTGCAAAGCCCAATACACTGAAAACATAAAAGAATGCGGCAACCAGAATGATCCCGCCGCCCACGCCCAAAAGGCCCGCCAAAATGCCTGCGACACCACCCAGTATCATCAGCATTCCGGCCATGCCGAAAAGCAGCATCGCGTCGTCCATCTTAGGCAGCCTGTTGTGTGACGCAGGCAAGCGCGGCGATAACAACCTCAGGCCCTGCCCCTTCGCGATGCGCGTTCTCTGACAGGTGCCGCCGCCAGCCGCGCGCGCCGGGTCGCCCCTGAAACAGGCCCAGCATGTGCCGTGTCACCTGCCCCAGCTTGCCACCTTTGACCAGATGCGCGTCGATATAGGGCAGCATCAGATGCACGACCTCTTCCGCGCTTCGGTCCTGCGGATCGCCATAGATCCGCGCGTCTGCGTCCAGCAGGATATCTGCGGGCGTATGATAGGCTGCCCGCCCGATCATCACGCCATCAAGACCCGCGGCCAGAAACGCCTCTGCCTCATCTAGACTGTTGATACCGCCGTTGATCGACAGATGCAGATGCGGAAACTGTGCTTTCATCTGGCGCACAAGATCGTAGTCCAGCGGTGGGATGTCCCTGTTTTCCTTGGGGCTGAGGCCTTGCAGCCAGGCTTTGCGGGCATGAATGGCAAAGCGGTCCACACCAGCGGCGGAAACACGCGAAAGGAACTCCGGCAGGACCTCTTCCGGCACCTGATCATCGACACCGATGCGACACTTGACCGTGACGGGGATATCGACAGCGGCGATCATCGCGGCAACGCAATCGGCCACCAGCCCGGGCGTTTCCATCAGAACCGCGCCGAAATGCCCCGATTGCACCCGGTCAGAGGGGCAACCGCAATTGAGGTTCACCTCGTCATAGCCAAAATCCTGCGCAATGCGCGCCGCCTCTGCCAGTTCTGCAGGGTCCGAGCCACCAAGTTGCAGGGCAACCGGATGCTCAGCCGCATCAAAACCCAACAGTCGTTCACGATCGCCATGCAAAATGGCCGGCGCCGTGACCATCTCGGTATAGAGCAACGTGTGACGCGACATCAGGCGGTGCAGATAGCGGCAATGCCGATCTGTCCAATCCATCATCGGCGCGACGCTCAGCCGCGCGGACAACCTGATATCGTTGATTTTTCTCATGGCAGACGCCTAGCGCAAGCGACAGCGTCTGACCAGAGGGCGATCCTGCGACCCGGGCTGCGATATCATTTTTGGCCAGTTGCCCCGTGGCACCCGCATTGAACCCTTCGACAGCGTGTCCAGACCAGCAACTGGCGCGTGCATGATTCGAGCGGCGAATCTGCGCTTAGAGCCGGGTTCTCGACCCTAAGGCAGGTTGTAGCCACATCACAGCAGTATACTTTAGGATGCAATAACAGCCCTGTTTGTGAAATCGCCATATATTCTTGGCGAAATCTGATCGCAATAAAATTATTTCGGATTAAGCCTTGACGAAACTATTTTGCGCGCAACCATTAAGAGCGTGGCGTCTAGGGTGTTTTTTGGGTTGGCGCCACGACCTTAAGCAGAATTTGCCGCGTTTTCTGGCATCAGTTCTAGGACCTTGTGTGATGTTGAAGTCGATCCTTGTCCCGGTTCGCGGGGACGGCATGGTTGCGACCGTTCTGGCCCACGCCGCCGCGTTGGCGCGCCAGCACTGTGCGCAGGTCAATGTCGTGCATTGTCGCGCCCTGCCCAAGGATTTGCTGCCGCAGGGTTATCCGCTGCCGGAATTTGCGCGCAAAGTCATGCTGGAACAGGCTGGCGAGCTTGCAAACCGGCAAGAGGATCACCTGCGCGGCATCTTGCACCGGCTTGCGGCAGAGTTCGGCTTGAAAGAAAACGGCGGGGCAGAAGCCGGCGCCTCCGTAACCTTTGCAGAACATCAGGGGCGCATGGCCGATATGGTCAAATATGCCGGTCGGCTTGCCGATCTGATCGTTTTGCCCAAACCTCAGAAAGAACAGAACCTCGGCCAAAGCACCCTGCAATCGGCCCTTTATGGCACCAGCAGGCCGGTGCTCGTCTGCCCTGGGCAACTGCAACCGGACGACAGTTTTGCCACGCATGTGGCGGTTGGCTGGAATGGGTCACGCCCTGCTGCCCGCGCTGTCGCCTCGTCGCGCGATATCGTGCACGCAGCACAAAAGGTCAGCATCCTTGCGGGTGGCAAATCAGAACATCACGGCCCGTCCGAAGATGATCTTGTTGCCTATTACGCCGCGCGCGGCATCACCGCCGAAATCGTCCGCATCGCGGGCACAAACCCTGCGGCAGAACTGCTGAGCACGTCCAAAGAGATTGGGGCCAGCCTGTTGATCGCGGGGGCATACAGCAACACGCGTGAAACTGATCGGCTCTTCGGTGGGGATACCGAGGGTCTGATCAACGAGATGGAGATGCCCGTCTTGATGGCGCACTGAGTTTCCCGGCGGCAGAGCCATGGGCACGTTTGCGGGCCCTTACGTCGGCGGGAGCAATAAGACCGCGGGTAACGCGGACACCACAGCAATCCGGATGATCCGGCAATTTGGAGGAAGACCCTAAGATGCAACTGACAAAGCGATTTTTCCTAGGCATGGCCCTTGGCGGAACCCTTGCCTCTCTACCAGTTTCAGCGTTTGCGCAGGATTGGGAGCCGCGGCGCCCGATTGATTTCACCATCATGGCAGGTCCCGGTGGCGGCGCCGACCAGATCGCACGTTTCGTACAGTCGGTGGTCGAAGCAGGCGACATGACAAGCCGTCCTCTTGTGCCCACCAACCGCGGCGGTGGTTCTGGTGCAGAGGCGCTCTTGCACCTCAAGGATGCACGCGACCCTGATCACACGATCATGGTGACCCTGAACTCTTTCTACACCACGCCAATCCGGCAAGAGGGTCTGGGCGTCGATATCGAGACTTTCACACCTATCACGATGATGGGCGTTGACCCATTTGTGCTTTGGGTGCACGCCGATTCCGGAATCACGACATTCGAAGAGTATGTCGCCAAGGTGCAGGAGATGGACGGTGAGTTCGTCATGGGCGGCACCGGTTCCGGGCAGGAAGACAGCATTGTCATCGCCTTCATGTCCGACGCTTATGACCTCGACATCACCTACATCCCCTATGATGGCGGCGGCGCCGTGGCCAAGGACCTTGCCGGTCAGCAGATCATGGCGACCGTGAACAACCCTGCCGAGGCCAAAGGTTTCTACGAGGCCGGTGATTTCGTCCCGCTTCTCGCCTTCTCGGACGAACGGATGGAGGCCTATCCTGACGTGCCAACGATGAAGGAGAAGGGGCACGATTTCTCATACTACAACCAGCGGGCCATCGTTGGTGCGCCTGGCATGTCGGATGAGGCCGCAGCCTACTACCGCGAGATCTTTGGCCAGGTCTATGAAGGCGACGAATGGCAGGGCTATCTGACATCCGAGAGCCTTTCGCCACTGCCAATGGATGAGGCCGAGACCCGCGCCTACTGGTCCACGCAGGTCGAAAACCATCGTCAGCTTCTGGCCCAGATCGGTAGCTGATCCAAGACCAAGGAAAGGGGGCAGAGATGCGCCAAGGTGAGATATCTCTTGCAGGGCTCCTTGCCCTCTTTTCGATCTACCTGATGTGGAAGAGCACAGAGCTTCCCATCGGCTACATCAGTGGCCAGGGCCCCGGTGGCGGGTTCTGGCCCTTCTGGCTGTCGCTAGGCATGCTGCTCAGCTGCGCGGCAATCGCCTGGAACTGGTGGCGCGGGAAAAGCCCTGCGTCGCAGTCGAGCGAGCCGCTGATGGATGGCTTTGGCTGGCGGACGGTGTTCCTTGTCGGTGGCGGGATAGTGGGCTTTGTTGCGCTGATCTCGGTTGTGTCGATGTACGGGGCCATCGCGCTTTTCCTGCTCTACTATCTACGCTTTCTGGGGCGGCATGGCTGGCCGCTGACGCTGACAATTTCGCTGCTGCTCCCCATCGCGCTGTTTTTCTTTTTCGAAGGCGCAATGCAGATCTCAATGCCGCAGGGCATGGCTTTCACGCAGCCGTTTTTCGACGTGATGTACGACATCATCTACTGACGCCCGCCTGACCCGAGGATCATTATGGAAGTTCTTTCATTTCTTGCAGGCGGCGTGTTGCTGGCACTGGAACCGGTCAACCTGATGCTGATCGTGATCGGCGTCACGGTGGGGCTGTTCATCGGGGCGATGCCGGGGCTCGGGTCCGTCAACGGCGTGGCGATCCTGTTGCCGATCACCTTTTTGGTGCCGCCCGGGTCAGCCATCATCTTTCTCGCCGCGATCTACTATGGGGCAATGTACGGGGGTGCTATTTCTTCGGTGACATTGGGGATACCGGGGGCCTCTACCGCGGTCGCAACAACCTTCGATGGGCGACCGCTCGCCCTGCAGGGGCGCGCCAGCCTCGCGCTGGTGACGGCCGCGCTCGCCTCTTTCGTAGGCGGCACCGTTGCAAACGTGTTCTTCACCCTCTTCGCGCCGCTTCTGGCCAATGTCGCCCTATCCTTCGGCCCGCCAGAGATCTTTGCCCTGATGCTCTTGGCATTCGCAACCTTCGTGGGCCTTGGCGGCGATGACATCCCAAAAACCATCTTCTCGATCTGCTTTGGTCTGGTGCTCGCCACGGTCGGCTTTGACACGATCTCGGGTGAACCGCGCCTCGTGCTTTTTGACATCGATGGCTTCCTGCGCGGCATCGGCTTTATCGTGCTCGCCATCGGCGTCTACGGAATTGGTGAGATGCTCTGGACCATCGAACAGACAAGGGGAGAGATCACATCGACCAACCCCAAGATGACCGTCAAGGGCATGGCCGCCGACACGAAGGAGGCCGTGCGCCGCGGCTGGAAGGGCACCTGGATTGGCTCCATCCTCGGGTTCTTTGTGGGCGTTTTGCCCGCAGCCGGCGCGACGCCCGGCTCGCTGATGTCCTATGGCGTGGCCAAGATGATCTCCAAGAAACCCGAAGAATATGGCAAAGGCTCACCTGACGGTGTCGCGGCACCCGAGGCCGCGAACAACTCTGCCTCCACCGGGTCCATGCTGCCCATGCTGACGCTGGGCATTCCAGGCTCCCCCACCACGGCGATCCTTCTGGGCGGCATGGTGATCTGGGGGCTGACACCGGGCCCACGCCTGTTTGTCGACGAAAGCGAATTCGTCTGGGGCCTGATCGGGTCTTTCTACATCTCGAATGTCGCAGCCCTCTTGATCAACCTCGCCTTCATCCCGCTCTTCATCTGGATGCTGCGGATGCCCTTCACGATCCTCGCGCCGCTGATCTTCGTGCTATCCATCATCGGTGGTTTCGCCGCCTCGCGCAGCATGCATGACCTCTGGCTGATCGTGATCTTCGGGATCGGCGCCTTCTTTATGCGCAAGTTCGACTACCCGCTTGCGCCTGCCGTTCTGGCCATCGTGCTGGGCCCGATTGCCGAACCGACGCTGCGCCAGTCGCTCCTGCTGTCCTCTGGTGATCCGTCGATCTTCTTCACGCGGCCTATCGCCGGACCGATCACCGTGATCGCGATCATCCTGATCCTTTTGCCCGCGATCAAGCTGTTGCGCCGCAAACGCCCGGTGGCCACAGGATAGGAACCGCTCTAGTTAACGCATCGTGGGAATGCCCGCATGACAACAATTGAAATGAAAGACACGCCATGCACACACTTGCAGACCTGATCCAGCAGCAACCAGACAGGGCCAATGCTATCGGCGCGCCCGGACGTGCGTGGATGACCTATGGCGCTCTCAAGGCTCTTACCGCCGAGGTCCGCAAAGCATTACGCGCCGCGGGCGTTGGCGCGCAGGATCGTGTCGCGATTGTCTTGCCCAACGGCCCTGAAATGGCCGCGGCCTTTGTCACGGTCGCACAATCCGCTACCACCGCCCCGCTAAACCCGGCTTACAAGGAAGACGAATTCGCCTTCTACCTCGAAGACCTCAAGGCAAAGGCAATCATCGTGGAGGCAGGCTATGACGGCCCGGCGCGTGCCGCCGCCACGCGTTTTGATCTGACCGTGATCGAGCTGACCGCGACAGACCCGGCGGGCACCTTCACCCTTTCGACGGACGTGACCGGTGACGCGCCTGATACGGCCCCAACAGCCGATGACGTCGCCCTGATCCTGCACACATCCGGCACAACCTCGCGCCCCAAGATCGTGCCGCTGCTGCAATCGAACGTCGCGGCCTCTGCCGAGAACATTCGCGCCTCGCTTGATCTGACGGCAGAGGATTGCTGCCTGAACGTCATGCCCCTTTTCCACATTCACGGGCTTGTGGCGGCTGTCAGCGCCTCACTCGCCGCCGGCGCCTCGATCTCCTGCGCACCCGGCTTTGACGCGCTGAAGTTCTTCGGCTGGCTCGAAGAGGTGGACCCGACCTGGTACACCGCCGTGCCGACGATGCATCAGGCGATCCTCGCCCGCGCGCCTCGCAATGCCGAGATCATCGAAAAATCGCGCCTGCGCCTCTTGCGCTCCTCCTCGTCCTCCCTGCCCGGACCGGTGATGACACAACTGGCCGAGACCTTCGGCGCCCCCGTGGTTGAAGCTTACGGCATGACCGAAGCCGCGCACCAGATGTGCTGCAACCCGATTGGGTCTGGCAAACAGAAACCCGGCGCCGTCGGTGTGCCCGCTGGCCCTGAAGTGCGCATCGCGCATGAGATCGAAAACCACCTGATCGACGGCACCGGAGAGGTCTGCATTTCCGGCCCCAACGTCACACCGGGGTATGAGGGCAATCCGGAGGCGAATGAGAAGAACTTCTTCGAGGCTGACGGCAAACGCTGGTTCCGCACTGGTGACCAAGGCGCGTTTGACGCAGACGGCTATCTCTCCCTCACCGGCCGCTTGAAAGAGATCATCAACCGCGGCGGCGAAAAGATCAGCCCGCTTGAGGTGGACGGGACGCTCTCTGACCACCCCGCCATCGCCCAATGCGTGACCTTCGCCGTCCCCCACGACAAGCTGGGCGAGGACGTGGCCGCCGCTGTTGTCCTGAAAGAGGGCAAGGAAGCGACCGACCGCGAGATCCGCGATTTCGCCTCCGAACGGCTCGTCGCATTCAAGGTGCCGCGCAAGATCCTGATCCTTGATGAGATCCCGAAAGGCGCGACAGGCAAGCTGCAGCGCATCGGGCTCGCTGAAAAACTGGGGCTGGGGTAAGCGCGATGAAGATCTGTATTTTCGGCGCGGGCGCCATCGGCGGCTACATGGGCGCAAAACTGGCGGAGGCCGGGGCGGACGTCAGCCTTGTCGCGCGCGGGCCGCATCTCAAGGCCATGCGCGAAAACGGGCTGCGCCTGATCGAGGAAAGTGGTGAGACGACCGTAGAGGTCACTGCCTCGGATGATGCCGCTGATCTGGGGCCGCAGGACTACGTGATCGTCACGCTCAAGGCGCATTCGGTGCCCCCGGTCGTGCCCAAAATGCAACCGCTGATCGGCGAGAACACGACGATCGTCTCAGGCGTAAACGGTGTGCCATGGTGGTATTTCCACAAGATCGGCAGCGATCTGGAGGGCACGCGGCTGGAAACCGTCGATCCCGGCAACGCGCAATGGGATGGCTTCGGCCCCGACCGGGTGCTGGGCTGCGTGGTCTATCCGGCGGCAGAGGTGATCGAACCCGGCGTTGTGAAACACATCGAGGGCAACCGCTTTTCACTGGGTGAGCCTGACGGGTCAAAGTCAGACCGGGCGATGGCCCTGTCCAAAGCGCTGGCAGCCGCTGGCCTGAAGGCCCCTGTGCGCCCCAAGATCCGGGATGAGATCTGGGTCAAGCTCTGGGGCAACCTGTCGTTCAACCCGATCTCCGCCCTGACACACGCGACGCTTGATGTCCTTTGCACCGACCCCGGCACCCGCGAAGTGGCCCGCAACATGATGCTGGAAGCCCAAGAGATTGCCGAGAAACTCGGCGTCAAATTCCCCATCGACGTGGATCGCCGCATTCAGGGTGGCGCGGATGTCGGCGCGCACAGGACCTCAATGCTACAGGACCTTGACCAGGAGCGTCCGATGGAAATCGACGCGCTAGTGGGCTCGGTTCAGGAACTTGGCCGCGTCACAGAAACCCCGACGCCGACCATTGACGCCGTGCTCGCGCTGATCGGGTTGCGGGGCAGGGTTGCGGGGCTCTACGGCGGCTGAGGCGCGGCAATGGCGGGGGCGCGGCGGAATGGCGCGCCCACCCTGCAAACGCACAAAACAAGGGTCTTGGGACATCTCAGGTGCCATCATCCCGGCCAGATCCGGCCGATTGGTTGAACTTGAACCAGACGCTCTTATGCTCTGATCTATTATGTCTAAAGACAAAGAACACCCCGCCCCCGACCTGCTGGCCGGATTTGCCCGCCTTGCAGATGGACAGCATGATGACCCCTTTTCGCTTTTGGGACCGCATGAGGTAGACGGCACGCCAAGCGTTTCGGTGTATCTGCCCAGCGCGCAGAGCATTGTCGCGATCATGGACAAGGATGCGGTGGCGCTGCCCCCCGTTGCAGGGGTCGAGGGAGCATTCCACGGCCCGCTGCCCACGGCGGGCGCCTATACACTGCGTGCCACTGGTGGCGATGGACATAGTTGGGCCTTTGAAGACCCTTATCGTTTCGGCCCGGTGATGGGTGAGATGGATGAGTACCTGCTGGGTGAAGGCACCCACAAACGGCTCTGGGACGTCCTCGGCGCCCATCCGATGACCCATGAAGGAGTTGAGGGCACGCATTTCGCGGTCTGGGCGCCGAACGCACGCCGCGTCTCTGTCACCGGCGCGTTCAACACCTGGGATGGCCGCCGCCACCCGATGCGTCGCCGTGGCGTCAGCGGCGTGTGGGAGATTTTCATCCCCGGCATCGGTGAAGGCGAAAGCTACAAATTCGAAATCGTCGGGCCAGATGGCGCTCTGCAGCCGCTTAAGGCCGACCCGGTCGGTTTTGGCTCCGAACACGCGCCAGCCAATGCCTCTGTCGTGCGCGATATCCGGGGGTATGGGTGGAGCGATGACGATTGGCTTAAGGAACGCGGTTCCAACAACGACCGACATGCCCCGATCTCCATCTACGAGGTCCATCTCGGTTCATGGCGACGCAAGGACGGCGGGCGCCCGCTGTCCTACGTCGAAGCTGCCGAGGAACTGGTGGCTTACGTCAAGGACATGGGCTTCACCCATATCGAATTGATGCCCGTCAGCGAATACCCCTTCGACGGGTCGTGGGGCTATCAGCCGGTCGGTCTTTTCGCGCCAACGGTACGGCACGGACCGCCACATGAATTCCGCGATCTGGTGAACGCCGCGCACAACGCCGGTCTGGGCGTGATTCTCGACTGGGTGCCGGGGCACTTCCCGACAGACCCGCATGGGCTCGGCCTCTTCGACGGCACATCGCTCTATGAACATGCCGATCCGCGCGAAGGCTTCCATCAGGATTGGAACACGCTGATCTACAACTACGGGCGGACAGAGGTGAAAAACTTCCTCGTCGCCAACGCACAATACTGGCTGGATGAATACCACATCGACGGGCTGCGCGTGGATGCCGTCGCCTCCATGCTTTACCGCGACTACTCCCGCCAACCGGGCGAATGGGTGCCCAACAAGGACGGCGGGCGCGAAAATTACGAAGCCATTGCTGTCTTGCAGGAAATGAACATCGAAACCTACGGCGCACACCCGGGCATCATGACGGTGGCCGAGGAAAGCACCGCCTTCCCCGGCGTGACGTCCCCTGTCGACCAGAACGGGCTAGGCTTCGGGTTCAAGTGGAACATGGGCTGGATGAACGACACCCTTGAATACGTCAAAAAGGACCCCGTTCATCGCAAACATCATCATCACCAGATGACATTCGGTCTGACTTACGCCTTTACCGAGAACTTCGTGCTGCCGATCAGCCATGATGAGGTGGTGCACGGCAAAGGCTCCATGCTGGCCAAGATGCCGGGCAGCATGTCCGAGAAATTCGCGAACCTGCGCGCCTATTACGCCTTCATGTGGGGTCACCCGGGCAAGAAGCTTCTGTTCATGGGGCAGGAATTTGGGCAGGCCAGCGAATGGAACCACGGGGCAGAGCTGGACTGGGGCGCGCTGGAAAAGCCAGAGCACGCAGGGATGCAGAACTTGGTCCGCGATCTGAATACGCTCTACCGCGACACGCCAGCGCTGCACGTCGCCGATGCCGATCCCAACGGGTTCCAATGGGTAGAGGCGAATGACGCCGAAAACTCCGTCTATGCCTGGATCCGCCGTGGCGGACCTGACGACAAGAACGTCGTCGTCCTCTGCAACTTCACCCCGATGGAGCGTGTGGACTACAAAATCGGGCTGCCCTTTGCGGGCAAATGGCGCGAGGCCTTGAACACAGATGCCGCCACCTATGGCGGCGAAGGACGCGGGAACATGGGCAGTGTGACCGCCGTAGCGGAACCGTTGCAGGGACAGGCCGCCAGCGCGCAGGTCTATTTGCCGCCGCTCTCCGCCGTATTCCTCGTCCAGGACAACTAAGGGCGCTCTCGCCCCGCTGACACCAAACCAATTTGTCTCATGTTGAGACAGAAAGGATTTTCATGTCGCTGAAAGAGACAGTGATTTTTCAGGAAGAGGTCGCACAGGCCGAAGCCGACGCAGCGCGCAAGGCGCTCGCCACGGCAGAGACGAGTTTTGAGGGCGAGAGGCTCATCGCCCGCACCCTCGGCGGCCGGATTGAGGGTGAAACTGCGATCTTTGGCTTCTGGACGCCTGAGTTGCTCGACGCCCGGGTGCCTTCTGGCGACATCTTTCTTGAGGTGCTGCGGCCAGTGGAACCGCTCGACCTCACCCGCGCCCATCAATCCGTAGAGTTCGAACGGACCTTTATCCCGGTGATCCGCGAAAACGCGCATTGCTTTACCGCAGTGACCGGCATGCGCGCCGGGCGGCGTGACAGCGTCGGTGATTTCTACGCGCTCACATGGCGGGATGCAGAAGACACATGGCACCGCATCCTTGACCCGATGGCGATGTCCCTGCCCTTTGGCCCGATGGCCCCGGCAGAACTTTATGATGTCGCCTCTATGCACGAACGGCGCGCGGACCGGGCGTATTTCGAGGCGCTGAAGGGTGATGCGCCGCATAAATTCGGCCCACCCAGCAACATCCTGCAAATCCATATCCCCACTGCGACCGCTGGCGGCACGATCGCCAGCCTGACGCGTCAGTTCCAACGGCTTGCGGAACGGGTGGAACGTGATTTGCCGCTTGAACCTGCCGATCAGCTGTTCCTCGGCTACGACTCTGTGCAGCTCTTGCCGGTCGAGCCTACGACCGTCTACGAAGCAGGCCCCGATTTCTGGGAGGAAAGCGAGGCCAACGACGACACACTGACCGCATCCCTCCTCCGCCCCAATACGACGAACTGGGGCTATGACGTGGTGATTTCCGGCATGTCGACCGTGAACCCGGTGCTGCTGGAAAGCGGGCGCCCGGATGAGCTGGTGGACCTCGCCGCGGTTCTGCACACCTTCCCCGGTGGGCCGAAGAAGCTGGTCTTCGACGTGGTCTTTGGCCATTCGGACAATCAGGGGCTGCGCGCGCTCAACAGCCATTTCTTTGCCGGGCCGAACATGTACGGCCAGAACCTCGACTACCAGAACCCCGCAGTGCGCGCGATCCTGCTGGAAATGCAGCGTCGTAAGGTGAATTTCGGGGCCGACGGCGTGCGCGTCGATGGCGCGCAAGACTTCAAATGGTGGGATGCGGCAGCGCAGGTGCTGCGCCATGACGACGACTACCTGCAATCCATGGCCGATATCGTGCAAGAGGTCGCAGGCACGCAATACCGCCCTTGGTTCGTCTTTGAGGATGGCCGCCCCTGGCCGGAAGAAGACTGGGAGCTGTCGTCAACCTACCGTGCCGTGATCGAAAACCAGCGCGATGATGATGTGTTCCAATGGGGGCCGCTGACATTCGCCCATAACACGCCGTTCCTCTACACCTTCTGGCTGTCGAAGTTCTGGCGGATGCGGGAAATGGTCTCGGTCGGGTCCAATTGGATTTCTGGCACCTCCAACCATGACACGTTGCGCCGTGGTACGCAGGTCAGCCCCAAGCTCAACGTCAACACCCGGCTCGGCAACAGCCGAATGGAAATCCTTGATAAGGCCTACGACAACCCTGCGGTTCACGTTCTAACCTACGTGGGGATGCCCGGGGTGCCGATGGACTTCCTCAACGCGATGGCCCGTGCCAGCTGGGGCTTCATCCGCAATCAGGACGACCGCTACGGCGTGAAGGTCGTGGCCGAAGAAGCGATCAGCCTGAAATGGCAGGTCGATGAATACAGCTACTCCGTCCCCGCCAACTTCCGGCGCCTGAAGGACCTCGGGTTTGAGACACGCGAAGACCTCGCACGCTTCTTCGAATTCCTGCCAGCACTGGTAGAGGTCACGGAATATGACCTTGAAGAAATCGCACGTCTGCTGAACGCGTCAGAGCCACCGATTGCGGGCCCCGAATTTTCCGTCGCTACGCTGAAAGAGATCGCGCGCGCCTGGATGGACGACATGCACGACTACTGTAATGTGTCAAACTCGCTTCCTGCACTGGACGCCGCACAGGCTGATTTTTGTCTGAATTTACGTGAATTCCGTGCCGCAAGGCCTTGGTTACGCAACAATTATAGCGAGAAGGACCAATTCGATTACCTCCACCCGATCGAAGGGCGCACGGTGCTCACCTCGCTCCGCCACGGGCCAGATGGGGAGCAGGTATTCTCCGTCGCGCATATGGAAGGCAAGCCCACAGCAGAGATTGACCCACTGACGCTGCCCGTGCCGGGCATCAAGGGGACGGGATGGAAACTCGCCTTGCGCACCCCATCCATCGGTGACGAATACCAAGGCGGACCGATCACGCTGAAGGACTCAATGGCGCTGGTCTACGTGCGCAAGCCGTAGAGGTTCAGATCAGCGCCTTCGCGCCCCAGATCTCTTCCATGTAGCCCCGGATCGTGCGGTCGGAGGAGAAATAGCCGGAGCCCGCGATGTTGTGGATCACCATGCGGTCCCAACGTTCGTGGTTCTGAAACGCAGCATCAACCTCTGCCTGCGCGGCAACATAGGCCCCGAAGTCTGAGGCGACGAGGAACGGATCATGGTTCCAGATGCTATCGACCAGCCCGTGATACCGGTTTGGATCATCGGAGCTGAACTGGCCTTCCGCGATGCTCTGCAACACGTCCTGCATCTGCTGGTTTGCGGTGATGGCGGCGCGGGCATGGCCGGGGTTGCGGTAGCATTCCAGTACCTCGTCCGCCGTCATCCCGAAGAGGAAGAAATTCTCGGCCCCCGCATATTCGCGGATCTCCACATTCGCCCCATCAAGCGTGCCGATGGTCAGCGCCCCGTTCATCGCAAACTTCATGTTGCCGGTGCCGGATGCTTCTTTCCCCGCCGTCGAGATTTGTTCTGACAGGTCGGCCGCCGGGATCAACCGCTGCGCCATGGAGACATTGTAGTTCGCCGGATAGACAACTTTCAGCAGATCACCAACAACCGGATCCGCATTCACAACGCGGGCTACGTCATTGATCAGGCTGATAACATCTTTGGCGATGAAGTATCCCGGTGCGGCCTTCCCGCCAAATATCTTCACCCGCGGCACCCAGCTTGCGCCGGGGTTCTTGCGGATCGCCTGCCAGCGGGCAATCGTCTCGAAGATGTTCATCAGCTGGCGCTTGTATTCGTGGATGCGTTTGATCTGCACATCGAACATCGCGTCTGGCTGAATGACGATGCCCATCGTCTCGCTAACCCATGCGGCAAAGGCCGCCTTGTTGGCCGCTTTGGCCCCTCGGGTCGCCTGTTGCACATCCGGGGTGTCGGCATGCTGGGCCAGATCGCCAAGGCGCATCAGATCACGCTCCCACCCGTGCCCGATGGTGTCATCCAGCACCCGTGAAAGCGCCGGGTTCGAAAGCCGCAGCCACCGCCGTGGGGTCACACCATTTGTCTGGTTCAATATCCGGCCGGGATAGAGGCTGTGCAGATCGGCAAAGACCGTTTCCTTCATCAGATCGGTATGGAGCGCCGACACCCCGTTCACATGCGAAGCCATCACAAAGGCAAGCGTGCCCATATGCACCTGATCGTTGTGCACGATGCAGAGGTCGGGGGTGCAGCCCACGGCCTCATAATGCTCCCGGTCAATCCGCTCGATAATCTGCATATGGCGCGGCAGGACACGGCCCATCAACCAGGTGGACCACCGCTCCAGCGCCTCAGGCAGCAGCGTATGGTTGGTGTAGTTCAGGCAGCGCCCGGCGATGTCGCGCGCCGTGGGCCAATCCAGCCCGTGTTCGTCGCTCAACAGCCGCAGCAACTCCGGCCCTGCCAGCGCCGGATGGGTGTCATTCATCTGGATCGCGACCTTTTCGGGCAGAAGGTTTAGATCGTCATACTCCGACAGGAACCGGCGCAGGATGTCCTGCAGGGCGGCGGAGGTCAGGAAGAATTCCTGCTTCAGGCGCAGCTCTTTCCCTATATCGGTGGAATCCTCCGGATAAAGCACGCGTGACAACGACCGCGCCAACGCTTCGGGTGCCGCCGCCGCGGTGTGATCACCGGAATTGAAGCGTTCAAGGTCAAAGAGTTCCGTCGGATGCGCAGACCACAGCCGCAGCGCGTTTGACCATTTGCCCTGCCACCCGACGACAGGCGTGTCATAGGCGCGCGCGATCACGGTTTCGGCCGGGTGCCAGACCATCTGGCCATTTTCCTCGCGCACCGTGCCCTTGAAAGGGATCGTATAGGCCGCCTCGTGCCGCTCAAACTCCCACGGGTGGGGCTGGTTCAGCCAATCCTCTGGCGTTTCCACCTGACGGCTACCTTCAAACCGCTGCCGGAACAGCCCGTGTTCATAGCGGATGCCATAGCCCATCGCGGGGCAGCCAATGGTGGAAAGGCTTTCCAGAAAACAGGCTGCCAAACGGCCAAGGCCACCATTGCCCAGCGCCGCATCAGGTTCATCCTCGAACACATCGCGCAGGTCGATCCCGTCCTCGGCAAGTGCGGCCGCAACGGTTTCATGCAGACCTAGGTTCACGATAGCGTCCTCAAGGATGCGTCCGATCAGAAACTCCAGCGACAGGTAATAGACACGCTTGCCACCCGCCTCTTGCGTCTTGCGCTCGGCCGCGAACCAGCTGTCAACGACAAGGTCGCGCACCGTGTGCGATACGGCCATGCGCCAGTCATAGACACTGGCCTCCGCCACGGGCTTGCCGAGCGTATAGGCAAGGTGACGGTGGATTTGCGTGCGCAGATCCTGCACCTGCACCGGTGTGACAACGTTCATACAGCTACCAAATTCTGTTTCTCAGACCAGCCAGACCCGGCCATAAGGCGGGAGGGTAAACCGCCCCTCAACGCTGTCGACCGAGTGATCGGATAGCATATCATAGAAACGTTCCACCCCGCGAAAGCGGAGCCATTCGGCTGGCACGTCTTGCCACTCTTCGGTGAAGTTGAAAAGGCAAAGAAGTGTTCCTATCGGGGCAAGGCGCTGGAACGCGAATATTGCAGGGTTTGGCGCCTCGACAACCCGTGTTGGATTGCCACCATGAATGGCGGGGGTCACCTTGCGCCGCTGGTAGATATGGCGGGTACCGGCGAGCACTGTTGCGCCAGGGGTATCGGGATCCGCAGAGAGCGCCGCATCCCAATCCATCTGCGGCCGATGCACCCAACGGCTGTCATGCGCATGGTGCGGGACGGTCAGGTAGCTGTAGTCGTTCGTCATGGCGATCTCATCACCCATGTAGATCAAGGGCACCCCACCGAACGACGCGATCAACGCATTGCCCAGCAACATGCGATCCACCGCCCGCGCGATAGCTTCTCTGTCGCCTGCCTCTTTGGCACGTTCCAGCCCGGCAAGCGACGCGAACGTGCCGGAAATCCGCTTGTCGCCGGTTTCCTCGTTCACCTGAAACAGTGCACCGCGCGCGAAAGACGCAGGAAAGACTCCTTCGTAGAAATCCGAGAGGAAGCTGCGATGCCCCTGCCCCGTCAGGCCGATGGCCGCCGCATCCTCATCCGTGATCGCCCAACCGATATCATCGTGGCAGCGGATGTAGGTGGCATAGGTCGCGTTGGTCAGATGTTCGGGGAAATGGGTGTGCAGCACATGCGTCATCAGCCGCGTGTCGCGGGTGGCCAAGGCGCTCCAGAACTGGACCATGAGGTTGTTGTGATAGGCGAGGTTTCCCTCACGCCCGTCATGTTCGCCACGCCCGAAATAGGTGAGCATCTCCGCCGGGCCGACAATCGCCTCTTCCAGATGCAAGACCGATGCCGCGACGATGCGCGTGACCGCCCGCAAGGCGCGCAGGATAATGTGCACCTCAGGCTCTGACTGGCAGCGCGTGCCCATGCGTTTCCACATGAAAGCCACGGCGTCCAGCCGCAGGACATCGACACCCTTGTTGGCGAGGAACAGCATGGTGGAGGCAATTTCGAGGAACACCCGCGGGTTCGCCCAATTCAGATCCCACTGATGTTCGTTGAATGTGGTCCAGACCCATTTGTCGATCTTGGGGTAATGGGTGAAGCTGCCCGGCGCATTGTCGGGGAAGATCTCGACAAGCGTCTTCTCATACTGCTTTGGCAGCCGGTCATCGTCGAACATCAGGTAGTAGTGCTGATAGGTCAGATCACCTTTCGCGGCCTTCTTCGCCCAGGCGTGTTCCTTGGCGGTGTGGTTGAGCACCATATCCACGCACAGCGAAATGCCACGCGCCCGCAGCGCATCTGCTAGCTGCTGCAGATCCTTCATACTGCCCAGCGCCGGGTTCACCTGCCGATAGTCCATCACCGAATAGCCGCCGTCACTATCTCCCGGACGCGGCTTCAGGCAGGGCATCAGGTGGACGTAGGTAACACCAAGGCTCTCAAGGTAGTCGAGCTTGTCATGCACGTCCTTCACGCTGCCCGCGAACCGGTCGATGTAGAAGACATAGCCAACCATGTCAGGCCGCTGGAACCAGTCCGGTTCCAGATCGCGGCGCAGGTCGAGTTCTTTCAGCGCCGCAGGCCGCGCCTTCCACGCTTTGCGCATCTCGGCAAGCAGATCATCCTTGAAACTGGCGTAGCCGGGGTGCGCGCCGTAGAGCCGCTCCAGCATTGGCCAGAGGTCCGCAGCGCTCCGTTCAAGCCGCAGATCAAAGATATCGGTCGTCTGTTTGTCGGCCATGGCGGTGGATCAGGTGATCACATTGGGCGCGTCGCGGCCTGTCATGGCGTGCAGGTCAGAAAGCTCCGCCGCCGCCCCGATGATCGGGGCCAGCATCTCTTGCGGGTCCAGATGCAGGCGCTTGGGGTCTGTCTCCAACTGTTCGAAATAGATGCGGATCGTGGCGCCCACGGTACCGGTACCGGAAAGGCGGAAGACGGCCCGCCCGCCACCGGCAAAGCCGATGCGCAGCCCTTGTCCCTCTGACACGCTGTTGTCCACCGGATCGGTGTAGGCAAACTCGTCTGCCCATTCGACAGTCAGCCCGCCCACCTCGCGGCCCGGCAGGTCGCCCAACAAACCACGTAGCCGGTCCATGACCGCGTTTGCTTTCTCCGCCTCCACATCCTCGTAGTCGTGGCGCGAGTAATAGCAGCGCCCGTGCACCTGCCAGAGGTCGGCCATCAGCTCCGCCACCGATTTGCCGGTCGCGGCGAGGATGTTGAGCCAAAGCAGCACCGCCCAAAGCCCGTCCTTTTCGCGGACATGATCGCTGCCCGTGCCTGCGCTTTCCTCACCACAAAGCGTGGCCTTGCCAGCATCAAGCAGGTTGCCAAAAAACTTCCAGCCCGTCGGCGTTTCAAAGCAGTCAATACCAAGGCTTTCCGCCACCCGGTCAACTGCGCCAGAGGTCGGCATGGACCGCGCCACACCGGCCAGGCCCTTGGCGTAGCCCGGGGCCAGATGCGCCTTCCACGCCAGTAGCGCGAGGCTGTCAGAGGGTGTCACATAGGCACCCTTGCCCACGATCATGTTGCGGTCGCCATCCCCGTCTGAGGCCGCGCCGAAATCGGGGGCATCCGGGCCATACATCGTCTCCATCAATTCCTTCGCCCAGATCGGGTTCGGGTCCGGATGGCCGCCACCGAAATCAGGTGACGGGGTGCCGTTGCGGACGGTGCCAGCAGGTGCGCCAAGCCGGTCTTCAAGGATCGCCATTGCATAGGGGCCGGTGACAGCATGCATGGCGTCAAACGACATGCGAAAGCCGCCTTTGAACAGGCCTGCGATGGCATCGAAATCAAAAAGCTCCGCCATCAGGTCCACGTAGTCGGTCACGGGATCAACGATCTCAACAACCATCACACCCAGCGACTGCTCACCAAGCGCGCCCAGATCAAGGTCTTGCCCGGCAACAATCCGGTAAACGCTGATCTCTTCGGTCTTGGCATAGATCTTGGCGGTGACACCCTCGCTCGCCGGACCGCCGTTCGCGCCATTGAACTTCAGCCCGAAATCCGCATCGGGGCCGCCGGGGTTGTGGCTCGCAGAGAGGATCAGCCCGCCATCAGCGCCACGCTTGCGGATAAGATGTGACGCCGCCGGGGTCGACAGAATGCCGTTCTGCCCAACGATGCACCTCGCCGCGCCATTGGCCGCAGCCATACGCAGGATCACCTGAATAGCGCGGTCATTGAAATAACGGCCATCACCGCCGACGACGAGCGTCTTGCCAGCCACGCCACCTGTCCCGTCAAAGATCGCCTGTACATAGTTTTCCAGAAAATGCGGCTCCATGAAGACGCGGGTCTTCTTGCGCAAACCGCTTGTTCCCGGTTTCTGCCCCGCGATGGGCTGCGTCTGCACCTCTTCAATGCGCATGTCGTCTCCTCCCCCTCAGTCTGTCTTCTCGGCGGTCTCCTGCACGAAGACCACGACCGAATCCGCATCAATCAACGTGCCTGCAAAATGGCCCACGGCCTCTGGCTCGGCAGTATCAAACGCGCGGACCCAACGCGTGTCTTCACGCGGTGGGTTCAATGTGACCTCAACCGCCGGACCCGCATTAAGTACAATGGTCAACGCGCCCGTCCGTTCCACATATTCTGGCGACCCAGACGCCATACGCAGTTCTGCGACCAGAATGCGATGCTCCGGGTCATCCCAGTCCGCCTGTGTCATGGGCTGCCCGTCAATACACTGCCAGAACAGATCCGGCTGCCCGTCAACGAACCGTTCCTGACTGTGCAGAAAGCGGCGCTGGTGCAGGATCGGATGCGCCTTGCGGAACGCGATCGCCTTTTGGCAGAACGCCAGGAAATCAGTGTCCGGGTCTGTCCAGTCCACCCAACCGATCTCGTTGTCCTGGCAATAGGCGTTGTTGTTGCCGCCCTGGCTGTTCCCGATCTCATCCCCTGACAGGATCATCGGGATGCCTTGGGAAAAGAGCAGCGTCGCCATCAGGTTGCGCCGCCGCCGGGCACGAGCGGCATTGATATCTGGATCGGTCGTCGGGCCTTCGACCCCGAAGTTATCAGAGGCATTGTGCGAATGCCCGTCGCGGTTTTGCTCACCATTCGCCTCGTTGTGTTTTTCGTTGTAGCTGACAGTATCCATCAGCGTGAAACCGTCATGCGCGGTGACCAGGTTGACCGAGGCCGTGGGCGACCGGCCATCATGGTCAAAGTAGAGCGCAGACCCCGTCAGCCTCCCGGCCAGCCGTGCAAGCATCCCGGCATCCCCACGCCAGAACTTGCGCGTGTCGTCGCGGAACTTGTCATTCCATTCCGAAAACGGCGCCGGATAGGCCCCCAACTGATACCCGCCATGCCCCACATCCCAGGGTTCCGCGATCAGCTTGGTCCCATTGAGCACTGGGTCCTGCCGGATCGCGTTGAAGAATGGCCCGTCGCGGTCAAACACCCCGTTCTTGCGCCCCAATGAAGAGGCGAGATCAAACCGGAACCCATCGACATGCATCACTTCAACCCAGTAGCGCAGCGAATCCATCGCAAGGCGCAAGGTGAAGGGGTTGTCGAAATTCAGCGTGTTCCCGCAGCCGGTATCATCCACATAGAACCTCGGATTGTCCGCACTCAGCCGGTAATAGCTTGCGTTATCGAGGCCCCGAAAGGCGAGCGTCGGGCCAAGCTGCCCACCCTCGGCCGTGTGGTTGTAGACCACATCAAGGATCACCTCGATACCCGCCGAATGAAACCGCGCGACCATGTGCTGAAACTCGGCGATGTCCGTGCCGCGCATGTAACGCGGGTCCGGCGCAAAGAAGCCGTAGCTCATATAGCCCCAATAGTTGCGCAGGCCGCGTTTAACGAGGAAATCATCGTCGATAAACGCGTGCACGGGCAGCAGCTCAACCGCTGTGACGCCCAGCTTTGTCAGATGATCCAGCATCGGCTCTGACGCCATGGCAGCAAAGGTGCCGGCGTCCCTCATGCCGGGGTGTGCGGCCGTCAGACCTTTGACATGCGTCTCGTAAATGATCGTCTCGGACCGGGGCGTTCTGGGCCGTTCCCCTGCCCCCCAGCTGAAGGCCGGATCGACCACGACCGAACGGGGCATGAATGGCGCGCTGTCACGCTTGTCAAAGCTCAGATCGCCGGCTTTGTCCCCCACAGTGTAACCAAAGAGGGCGTCGTCCCACGTCGGATGGCCGGTCAGCCGCTTTGCATAAGGATCAATCAACAGCTTGTAGGGATTGAACCTGTGGCCCTCTTCGGGTGCATAGGGGCCGTGCACGCGGTAGCCGTACTGCTGGCCGGGCCGCATGCCTGACAGATAGCAATGCCAGACGTGGCCCTCCCGTTCCGGCATGTTGATTAGCTGCACTTCGTTGCCAGCATCATCAAAGAGGCAGAGCATCACCCGTGTGGCATGCTGCGAAAAGACGGCGAAATTCACGCCATCGCCGTCAAAGGTCGCGCCAAGGGGATAGGGCGTACCCGGTCGGATCGAAAACAGGCTCGGCACCGGTCAGGCGGCCCGCAACCGCGCGTAAAGCGCGCTATACTCCGCGGCTGATTTATCCCAGCCCACGGGCTGTTTCATGGCGTTCTTTTGCATCCTGTCCCAACACTTTCTGTCGGCATATAGGCTGCAAAGGCGGTCAAACGCGTTGGCAAGCGCCCCAGCGGTGACGGGGGAAAACTGAATACCGTTCGCGACAGCCCTGTCCAGCCCGGCCGGATTGGCGTTAATCACGGTATCGGCCAAGCCGCCCGTTAGCGCAACCACCGGAATGGTCCCATAGCGCAAACCATAAAGCTGGGTCAGCCCGCAGGGTTCAAACCGGGACGGCACCAGGATCGCGTCACCACCCGCCATCATCCGGTGCGAGAGCGCCTCATCATAGCCGAGTTTCACGGCCATGTTGGGTTCTTGCGCGGCGCGCTCCAGCAGCACCACCTCCAATGCGGGGTCCCCCGACCCAAGCAGCGCCAACTGCCCCCCTTTGCCCAACAACGCGGGTAGCGCATCCAGCAACAGATCAATGCCCTTTTGCTGGGTCAGCCGCGAGATCAGGACGCAAAGCGGCCCGTCTGCAGGTGTAAGGTCAAATTCCTTCTGCAGCGCGCGTTTGTTGGCCTTTTTGCCAGTGGGCGTCTTGTAGGGCCTGACCTCTGGGTCAGCAGCCGGATCCCAGACCGTGGTATCAATACCGTTCACGATCCCCGAAAGGCTCCCTGCTCGCGCGCGCAGGATACCGTCCATCCCCATGCCAAACTCTGGCGTCATCAGTTCTTCTGCATAGGTGCGGGACACGGTGGTGATCGCATCCGCCCCGGTCAGCCCGGCCTTCAGCGCGGAAATCTGGCCCCAGAACTCGAAATGATCAGGATGAAAGCGGGCGCTATCCAGCTTCAGCGCCGCCAGCTTGTCAGCACCGGTTGATCCATGGAACGCAATGTTGTGGATGGTGAACACAAATGGCACCGCCGCCCGGTCAACACCCAGCGTCGCCATGTATTCACCAACAAATCCCGCCTGCCAATCGTGCCCATGCATCACCTCTGGCACCCATTTGCCCACACCATCCTTGCAAATGCGCGCGGCAGCAAAGCTGAGCGCAGCAAACCGTTCGGGGTTGTCGGGCCAATCATGCCCAGCGGCGTTCAGGTAGATACTGCCAGCGCGATCAAAGAGATGCGGTGCGTCCAGTACAAGCAGGTCCAGACCTGCCACCTTTGCCTGTAAGACCCGCGCAGGCCCCCCAAATAGATCGTTGAAGCCCAGAACCTTCCTGCCCTTGCCGATCTTGGCCATCACTGCCGGATAGCCGGGCAACAACGTCTTCACTTCGTCGCCCAGCGCCGCCAGCGCGCCAGGCAGCGCGCCAACCACATCTGCCAACCCCCCTGTCTTGATCAGCGGCGCACATTCCGACGCGACAGACAGGATGCGTGTCATAGTTTGGCGGCTCGCGCGTCCAGCATCTCTTGCGTGATCAGTGTGACACCACGGTCGGTAACGCGGAAATGCTTGGCATCTTCGGACGGATCCTCCCCCACGACGAGGCCTTCGGGGATGATCACACCGCTGTCGATCACGACATTGCGCAAGCGCGCCGAGCGGTTGACCACCACACCGGGCAAGACCACCGCGTGATCCAGCACGGAATAGGAATTCGAATGCACCTTGGTAAAGAGCACCGAATTGCGCACTTCCGTCCCCGAGATGATACAACCCCCCGACACCATGGACGAAATCGCGATCCCGCGCCGGTCACGCTCATCATGGATGAATTTCGCGGGTGGCACGCTTTCGGAGTACGTCCAGATTGGCCAGCTGTTGTCCCAGAGATCCAGATCCGGGGTAAAATCCGTCAGATCGATGTTGCCCTGCCAGAAGGCATCAATCGTGCCAACGTCTTTCCAGTAGGCCGGCGCGCCTGACTTCCTGACACAGCTATCGTCAAACCGATGCGCAATAGCTTTGCCGTTCTTGACGATGTCGGGGATCAGGTCACTGCCGAAATCATGGGAAGAATTCGGATCATCCGCATCTTTTAGCAACAGATCGCGCAGGAATGTCCACTTGAAGACATAGATCCCCATCGAGGCAAGCGCCTTGTCAGGGTCCTCCGGCGTTGCGGGTGGGTTGGCCGGTTTTTCAAGGAACGACGTGATAGTGCCTGCGGCATCGGTCGCCATCACGCCAAAGGCTGTCGCCTCCATCCGCGGCACCGTCAGGCAGGCCACCGTCACATCTACGCCGCTTTCGACGTGCTGGCGCAGCATAACCTCGTAGTCCATCTTGTAGACATGGTCGCCCGCAGCCACGATGACATAGTCCACGTTGTAGCTATCCACGATATCAATGTTCTGTGTGACGGCATCCGCCGTGCCAACGTACCAGTTTTCATTGCCCGCGCGTTGCGAGGCAGGAAGCACGTCCAGAAACTCGTTCCGTTCCGCCCGAAAGAAGTTCCAACCGCGCTGCATGTGCCGGATCAGGCTGTGGGCCTTGTATTGCGTCGCAATCGCCATGCGCCGGATGCCAGAGTTGATGGCATTCGACAGGGCAAAGTCGATGATCCGTGCCTTGCCCCCAAAATAGACGGCGGGTTTGACGCGCCGGTCGGTCAGTTCTTTCAGACGGCTGCCGCGGCCGCCCGCCAGAACAAACACCATTGCACGCTGGCTCAGTCGGTTGGTTTCCAAGGTCTTCCTCCCAGTATTATTGGCGCGTCCCGCCTCCACGAGATGCGCAGTGACGGGAACCGCCACGGTGTTCAGGGTCACCGATTGACGCCCTGCGCGTCAACCAGTCACGAAATGTTAAGGAAAACGCCCGACAGCGCGGAAAGGTTTCATGCCGCTGGCAGAACTTTCGCGCGCTGCTCGCCCAAACCATCAATCCCAAGCGCCAGAACCTCACCGCCTTTCAGATAGACGGGCGGTTTTTGCCCCATGCCAACACCCGGCGGTGTCCCGGTTGAGATAATGTCACCCGGTTGCAGGCTCATGAACTGGCTGCAGTAAGACACCAGATGCGGGATCTTGAAGATCAGGGTTGCCGTGCTGCCCTGTTGCATCCGCTTGCCATCAACATCCAGCCACATGCCCAAGCCATCGACATCTGCAATTTCATCCGGTGTCACCAGCCACGGCCCGGTCGGCCCGAAGGTATCGCACCCCTTGCCCTTGTCCCAGGTGCCCGCGCGATCCAGCTGAAACTCCCGCTCTGACACGTCATTGACGATGCAATAGCCTGCGACATGGTCCATCGCGTCATCCTCGGCGATGTAGGCACCCGGCTTGCCGATCACGACGGCCAACTCGACCTCCCAGTCCGTCCGGGTAGAGCCGCGGGGGATCTGGATCGGGTCATTGGGCCCACAGACGGCAGAGGTCCATTTGTTGAAGATGATCGGCTCCTTCGGCACCGGCATGCCCGATTCAGCAGCATGGTCTGCATAGTTCAGGCCGATGCAGACGAACTTGCCGATTTGCCCGACGCAAGGCCCAACGCGCAGATCCGCTTGCGGAGTGCCTTCAACCAACGGCAGCGTCTCAGGGTCAAGCGCCTGTAGCTTCGCCATCGTTTCGGGCAGCAAAGCGTCCCCCGCAACATCTGCAATCACCCCTGACAGGTCGCGCACGCGCCCTGCCTGATCCAGCAGCCCGGGCTTTTCCGCGCCGATGGCGCCATAGCGAAGAAGTTTCATGTTGCCTCCCAAGGATTTCGTCTCGTTCGGTTTACACACAGGCGGCGGCCTGCACCACCACAAGGCGCTTTCCTTTGGCCCGTGCCGTCGTGCTAACCTCGCACCAAAATGGACAGGGACGAACAGATGGATACACTTTCAGGCAAGACCGCCCTTGTGACAGCGGCCGCCAACGGGATCGGGCGGGCGTCAGTCTTGGCGCTGGCCGCACGCGGTGCGCATGTGATCGCAACGGATATCGACGGGCCAGGTGTCGCCAAACTGGAAAGCGAAGCCGGGCAGATCATGGCACAACACCTGGATGTGCTGGACACCGAGGCTGTTCAAGCCCTCGTTGCGACGGCTGGTCCCTTTGATATCCTCGTCAACTGCGCCGGTTGGGTGCATGACGGCACGATCCTCGACTGCGACGATGAGGTGTGGGACCGCACATTCAACTTGAACGCCAAGTCACTGTTTCAAATGACCAAAGCCGTCTTGCCCGGCATGCTGGAGCGGAAATCCGGCAGCATCATCAGCATCGCCTCGATCGTGTCGAGTGAAAAAGGCGCCCCGCGCCGTTTTGCCTATGGGGCCTCCAAGGCCGCCGTCATTGGTATGACGAAATCCATCGCTGCTGATTATGTGACCGAAGGCATTCGCTGCAACGCGATCTGCCCTGGCACGGTGGAAAGCCCTTCGCTGAACGACAGGCTCGCGGCCACGGGTGATTACGACAAGGCCCTCGCCGCCTTCAAAGCCCGTCAGCCTATGGGGCGGCTGGGCACGCCGGAGGAGATTGCCGAACTTGTCTGCTACCTCGCCAGCGACATGGCCGCCTTCACCACGGGCCAGGCCATCGCCGTGGACGGGGGTTGGTCGCTCTGAACGCCCTTGGCCTTCGCGGAAACCTTCGTCTATCACTGCCATCATGCGCGTGATGCTGATAGAAGATGACGTCGAAACCGCCGAATTCATTCAACGCTCCCTCACTGAGCTTGGATGGACGGTGGAGTGGTGCCCTGCCCCGCGCGATGGGCTGCTGAAGCTAGGCGCGGGCGACTATGACGCCGTGATCCTCGACCGGATGATGCCAGACCTCGACGGGATCAGCCTGCTGACCCTTCTGCGTGGCGCCGACATCCAGACGCCTGTTCTGATGCTGACAGCGCTTGGCGGGCTGGATGACCGGGTTGCCGGGTTAGAGGCCGGGGCGGATGATTACTTAGGCAAACCTTTCGCCCTCTCCGAACTCGTCGCGCGCCTGAAATCCATCGCCCGACGCGCGCCCCGCGTGTCCGAGCCGACGCTGCACGAGATTGGTGATCTGCGCGTGGACCGGGTGAAACACCTGGCAACCCGGGGCGGCGAAACGCTCGACCTCTCGCCACTCGAGTTCAAACTGCTCGACTGCCTGATGCACCACCAGGGGGCTGTCGTCACCCGCGCGATGTTGCTGGAAAAGGTCTGGGGCTATAGCTTCGATCCGAAAACCAGCCTTGTGCAAACCCATATGAGCCGCCTGCGCGCCAAAGTCGACAAACCCTTCACCAAGGAACTGATCCGCACCGTGCGGGGCGCGGGGTATATCATTGGCGACGACTAGCACCATCGTCCGGTCCAGCGTGTTTCTGCGCGTTCTGACCTCTTGCGCGGTCTTCGTCGCGCTCTCGCTGATCATTGTCTGGGGCTACGGGCTGTTTCGGATCGGGCAGATCGAAACGCGCGAGCGGGACATCATCGCGGATTGGATCCAGCAAGGCACGGCGATCTACCTTGAAGATGGGCTCGACCCGCTGGTCGAAGCGGTGGAGTGGGAGGAGGATCAGCCTGTCTGGTTTGACGATGATATCTTCTGGATCCTCGAGGAAGAAGAGACGCTCTTTGCCCTGCGCGATGAAGAGGGCGACATCATCGCGGGCTTTCCCGGTCTCTGGGCGGATGATGAGTTCACCGAAACCCAGCTTGATCACCCCGAAATCGACAACCCGATTGTGGCCATTGCTGTCTGGGCCGAGGACGGCAACTCACTGACGGTGGGGCGGTTCATTCCCGACAGGCTCTACCGTATTCAAGGTTTCATCGTGACCGCCTCGCTGGCACTGATCAGCATCGTGTTTCCGCTCGCGCTGATCACCGGGTTCTTTCTTAGCCGCGGTGTGTTCCGGCGTTTGGAAACGCTTTGGGAAACGGCGGAAACCGTCTCAAAGGGGCGGTTGGAAGCGCGCGCGCCACTGACAGGCACAGGGGATGAGTTCGACAGGCTCGGCACCGGCATCAACCAGATGCTCGACAAGGTGGAGGCCCTGACGCGCAACGTCGAAGCTGTCAGCGTCGGTGTGGCACACGACCTGAAAACGCCGCTGGCCAATATCGGTGGCCGGTTAGAGCTGATCCGCCGTGACATTGATAACCCCGATGCCGTGAACGAACATATCGACGTGGCCGAGACACGCCTGCAAAGCCTGCTGCGGGTCTTCGATGCCCTGCTGCGGATGGGTGAAATCGAATCCGGCCGCCGCCGCGCTGCCTTTACCACCGTTGATGTCAGTGCAATGTGCCGCGATCTGGTCGAGAGTTTTCAGCCGCTCTTTGAGGAAGCAGACAAGACGCTGACCGCCGACATTGCAGATGGTCTCAGCACCGAAGGCGACCGTGAACTGCTGACGCAGATGGCGGCAAACCTTCTGGAAAACGCGCTGGAGCACTCGCGGGATGGCGCGCAGGTCCACCTGACGCTAACAGGCGATACGGAAAATCTGCACCTCGAAATCGGTGACGACGGTCCGGGCATCGCCCCGGGGGCCGCGGAACGCATCTTTGAGCGCTTCTTTCGCGCCGATGCCAGCCGCACCACCCCCGGCAACGGGCTGGGCCTTGCGCTGGTCAAAGCGATTGCGGATCTGCACGAGGCTGACATTGCCTTGCTGGACGACCGTCAAGGCGCTGTTTTTGCGGTGAACCTGCCCCTGCGGGCCTAACCATACAAAATCGTATGAAAACCGCGGCGGTCATGTAAGCCACCGCCCGCAATCCCCATGCTAGCTTGCCTTCAACACCAAGCATCTTTCGGAGGGCAACATGAAAAGACTTCTGGCATCATCCGCCGCCACCATCGCCATCTGCGCCGCCCTGCCTGCCGTTGCAGGCCCCGACGCCATGACAAGCGAGGAAGCACGGCACCTGATCTCTCGCACCGGGTTTGGCGCATCACCGGATGAAATCGCCGCGATGACAGGCCTGTCCTACCAGGCCGCCGTCGATCAGATCATCGCCGGGATCGTGACCGAACCCAGCCGCCCGATGCCTGCTTGGGTCGATGCCTGGGCCTATCCTTACGATCAGATCTGGACACTCAATGAGACGGCCTCTGACCTCTTCTTCAACAATCGCTGGATGGAAGGCGAGCAGCTGCAGCAATGGTGGCTGGCCGAAATGGTCGAAACGCCTTCGCCACTCACCGAAAAACTGACGCTCTTCTGGCACGATCACTTTGCGACAAACGCGCTGGAGCACGAAAACCCGCAATGGGCCGCACAGCAGAACCGCTTTTTCCGGGCCAACGCAGCGGGCAATTTCGCGGACCTTGCAGAGGGCATCCTCAAAGACCCTGCGATGCTGGTCTACCTGACCAATACCGAGAACGCGAAAGAGGCCCCCAACGAAAACCTCGCCCGCGAATACATGGAGCTTTTCACACTGGGTGAGGGCCGCGGTTACACCGAAGAAGACGTCGTTGCCGCCGCCCGCGCACTGACCGGGTTCACGATCAACGATTTCGGCGCCGGCAATTTCGTCTTCGACGAAGAGATGCATGATTTCCGGCGCAAGACGATCCTTGGCAAGACCGGCCGCTTTGATGGTGAAGACCTGCCCACCATCGTCATGCAGAACGAAAACTTCGGCCCCTACATTGTCGAAAAACTGTGGAAGACCTTTGTCTCTGACCAACCTGATCCGACAGAGGTTACCCGCTTGACGACGATCTGGCGCGAGGCGGATTGGGAACTGCAGCCGCTTTTGCGCGCGATGTTCCGGACAGATGCCTTCTGGGCCGCAGAAAACCGGGCCACCATCGTCAAGAGCCCGGTGGAACTGATGGTCGGCAGCGTGCGCACCTTCGGGATCGACGTGCCGAACGCTGGTCATCTGGCGTGGGCGGTGGGCGATCTGGGCCAGCAGCTCTTCTTCCCGCCCAACGTCGGCGGCTGGCCCGGCGGAACCGACTGGATCAACAACGCCACCGCCAGCGGGCGGGCGACCATGCTGACCTACATGCTCGACTATGATCCAGAGCCGCTGGAAAACGACGGCAGCATGATGATGATGCAGGCCGGTGGCGCGGCCACGGCACCGACAGAGAGTGATTTTCACGTCGGCCAGGTTTTCACGCTCGAGGCTGACCGGCGCGAGGATGATCGCGGTGTTGTCACCCTCACGCTGTTCGACGTTCGCTTCCAAGACCATCACTGGCGCTCTGTGAGCTTTGTCGCCGATGTGGGCGGGCCCGAGGACTTTGAGATCGCCATGCAAGTCTCTGACTGCGCGCCGGACTGTTTTGCCGACTGGCCACTTGCCGAAGAAGACCCCTATGGCTGGATCTGGTTTGACAGCGAACAGATTGCCGAAGGTGACATTGACTGGATGCGCCCCATGGATCGCGATCTGGTGGGTGCCATCATGGGCCACTTGCCCGATCTTCTGCAAAGCACCCGTGACCAGCGCGTCTGGCGGTCAGAACCCTGGGACGACGGTGAACGTCTGACAGAACGCGAAGTCCTGACCGGCACGGTTTGGCTGGCCAGTTTTGCCGCCACGCACTTTGGCCCCCCCGTGGCTGATCTGACTCTGTCACCCCACCCGCCCGCATCTGTCGGTCTTGGTGGGATCGACGCACGCGGCCTGAGCGAAGAAGAGGTTGATGAGATGTACGAGATGCTGGAAGAGGCCAACCTCTTCGGCACCGCGCCGCCCGTCACCTACGACAGCGCCGAAGACTGGCTCGCGGCCTTGCCAGACGGTGGCTTTGACAGCCTGCGTGCCGAAGCCGCGCTGCTTGCCACCTCCCTCCCCGCCGAAGGGCGGCGGATGGAAAAGGTCGCAACCGATCCAGAGGCGCTGATCCGCGCGATCGTCCTCTCCCCCTATTATCAACTGAACTGAAGGGACTGTGCCATGACACGTCATTTGACACTGAACCGCCGCCGCCTGCTGCAAACCCTTGGTGGCACTGCCGCCCTGCCCCTGCTGACCCTTCCGGGTTTCGTGCAGGCGGCCGGACAGGACCTGCCAAAGGGGAACATCCTGGTTCTGATCGAGCTGGCCGGGGGCAACGACGGGCTGAACACCGTGGTGCCGATCAAAGACCCCGCATACCGGATGCTGCGGCCAGAAATCGGGATCGGCGCACGCGAAGCCCTGACCTTGGACAGTGACACTGCCCTGCACCCATCCATGCGACCCCTCGCCAAACTCTGGGAACAGGGGGAGCTGCAGATCGTCCAAGGTGTTGGGTATCCGAACCCGAACCGGTCCCACTTCCGCTCTATCGAGATCTGGAACGCCGGACGCGGTGCCGAAAGCAATATCCGCGACGGTTGGGTCTCTGCGGCCTTTGACGGGCAACCGATGCCGACCGAACATGCCGATGGTCTGGTGCTGGGCGGGTCAATGGGACCGCTCGCAGGCAAAGGGCGCTTTGCCGCCATGCGCGACGAAGAGGTTTTTGTCGAAACCCAGTCCAACCTGCCCGGCGGCATGCACCCCGTGCGGCCCGAAGGGCGCACACCGCTCGAACACGTGCTGCGCACTTACGATAACGCCAAGGTGACGGGCGATCTGATCCTGCGCCGCCTTTCGCAAACCGACGCGCGCGATTTCGACTTCCCCTATAGCGATATCGGGCAGCAGTTGGGCACTGCCGCGCGATTGCTGACGGCGGGTGTTGATGTGGCGACGCTGAAGGTCGTGCAGGATGGCTATGACACGCATGAGGCCCAGCCCGGTGAGCATGCCTACCTGCTTGAAGAACTGTCAGACGCGATCGGCGCTTTTGCCAGGGCGATGCGGCAGGCCGGGCTCTGGGATCAGGTCACGGTGGTCACCTTCTCTGAATTCGGGCGCACAGCGCGCGAAAACGCCTCTGGTGGCACCGATCACGGCACCGCAGCGCCCGTGTTCATTGCCGGTGGCGCGGTCAAGGGCGGGCTTAGCGGCGCGGCACCGTCCCTGACCGAACGGGTGGAGGATGATCTGGTGCACACGACAGACTACCGCACCGTCTATCACGCGCTGCTGAACGACCTCTGGGGGATCAACACACCGCTCTTTGATACCAGCGATCCGGCCT
>JBCBOD010000153.1:0-7945 GCA_039821425.1 Pseudomonadota bacterium | reverse complement strand
TCAAAATCGCCTTGTTCGCCAATGGCCAGGGCGGGGCCAGTGCCCGCATCCACCGGTTGCGTCGGTGTCGTTGGGCCGGCTTCCAACCCACCAAGCGGTGTTTCATCCAGCGTGGCAATATCGCAGCTTGGAGGGTTGGAGCCCGGCCCAACGACACCGACGCAACCGGTGGATCCGGGCACCGGCCCTTCCTTGGCCATTGGCGAAGAGGGCGATTTTGAGCGGGCGCAGGGGGCGCTCGCTGCCGGTGACTTTCGCGGCGCCCTTGATCAGCTTACGGCCTTTGGCACGTCCTACCCGGGCAGTCCGCTGACCCCGGATGTGAATTTCTTGCGCGGTGAGGCGCTGGAAGGGCTCGGCGACACCACGAATGCAGCGCGCGCTTACCTCGAAGCGTTCTCATCCGCGCCGACGGGGCCAAAGGCGCCAGAGGCGCTGTTCCGCCTTGGGGCGGCCTTGGGCGAAATCGGACAGACGCAGGATGCTTGCCTGACACTGGCCGAAGTTGACGTGCGTTTTCCGGGTAACCCCACGGTGGCCGATGCCCGGCTAGAGATGCAATCGCTGGGATGCCAGTAGCGCGCACCCCCGCGCCCCTGACAGAGCAGTTTCGCGCGGCGCTTACCGCAACCCCTCAAAACGGGCCTGTGGGCCTTGCTGTGTCCGGCGGGGGCGACTCCATCGCGATGATGCATCTCGCGGCCCGCAATCTGGGTGCTGACACGTGCCACGTGATCACCGTCAACCATGGTCTGCGTGAAGAGGCCGCTGCGGAATGCGCTTTTGTCGCGGCAGAGGCAGCGGCGCTGGGTCTGCCGCATACGGTGGCTGACTGGCACTGGGACAAGCAAGGCAACCTGCAAGCATCCGCCCGCGCGGGACGCTGGGCGCTGATCGCCGACTGGGCACATGCGCGCCAGATCCCCACCGTCTGGATGGGACATACAGAGGATGATCAGGTCGAAACCATGCTCTTGCGGCTGGCACGCGGATCAGGGATCGATGGGCTTGCGGCGATGTATCCCGTCAGCCAGCGCGATGGTTTGCAGATCTTCCGGCCGCTTCTGAAAATAACCCGAAGTGACTTGCGCGACTGGATGCAGGGCGAGGGGATTACCTGGCGCGATGACCCGAGCAACGATGATCCGCGCTTTGATCGCGTGCGCGCGCGGCAGATGATGGTGCAACTGGCCGATCTCGGGCTGACGCGCAAGCGCCTCTTGCAGACCGTGGACCACATGCAGGCCGCGCATCTGTCATTGCAAAAGGCCGCGTTGGATTTTGCCCGCGCGCATGTGCGTCAGGATGCGGGTGATCTTCTCTTTGATGCCGCTGCCGTTGATCTGGAAAGCGCGGATGCACCGCGCCGTGTGATGGCGGCCGGGTTCCAGTGGATCGCGGGCCGGACCTACAGACCCCGGTTCGACGCCTTGCAAGAGGCGGTGGGCAAAGCCAGCAAGGGCATGACGGTCACCCTAGGGGGATGTCTGATCAGCCCTGACAAATCGGGCTGCGTGCGGCTTACGCGTGAGGCAGCAGCGACCGGGCCAGTGACCCGCAATCCCGCCCTGGACGCCCAAGGCGTGATCTGGGACGGCCGCTGGTATCTGTCCGGCCCATTGGGTGACAGTTTGCACTTTGCGGCGCTGGGTGACGGGATCAAAAACTGCCCCGATTGGCGTGCCTCGGGCATGCCGCGGGCCTCCCTTCTGGCCTCCCCTGCTGTCTGGGACGGCGACACATTGGTGGCTGCCCCGGTTGCCGGCTATGCGCAGGGCTGGTCCGCGCGGATTGTCGCGGATTTCCATCACTGGGCGTTTGCCATTGAAGATTAATCATTCGCCTCTATTTTAGAGTGAACGCAACGCGGCGAGTCTGTCGCCCGAACTTCCCAATTCGAAGGAGTTTTCCCCTTGGGCAACGCGCGTAACATGGTCTTTTGGGTCGTCCTGTTCCTGATGGTGCTGGCGCTCTTCAATCTCTTCAGCAGCCCACCCGGAAATACCGGCGGCGATGCGCGCAGCTACTCTGATTTTGTGGCCGCCGTAGAAGGTGACCGCGTCACCAATGTGGTGATCGACGGGGAAGAGTTGCGCTATTCCGAAGGCACACGCAGCTTTACCACCATTATCCCGCAGGATGCGGAAGTGACCGATCTGCTGATCGAAGCTGGCGTGCCGGTCGAAGCGCGCAGCCAGGAAACCTCGGCTTTCCAGTCGTTCCTCCTCAGCCTCTTGCCGTTCCTTTTGCTGATCGGTGTCTGGATCTACTTCATGAACCGGATGCAGGGCGGCGGTCGCGGCGGTGCCATGGGCTTTGGCAAGTCGCGCGCCAAACTGCTGACCGAAAAGCATGGGCGCGTGACGTTTGACGACGTGGCGGGCATTGATGAAGCCAAGGAAGAGCTGGAAGAGATCGTTGAATTTCTGCGCAACCCGCAGAAATTCTCGCGCCTTGGCGGCAAGATCCCCAAAGGTGCTCTGCTGGTGGGCCCTCCAGGGACTGGTAAGACGCTTCTGGCCCGCGCCATCGCGGGTGAGGCGGGCGTACCGTTCTTCACCATCTCTGGTTCGGACTTCGTGGAAATGTTCGTAGGTGTCGGTGCATCCCGTGTCCGCGACATGTTCGAACAGGCGAAAAAAAATGCGCCTTGTATCGTGTTCATCGACGAGATTGACGCTGTTGGTCGCTCGCGTGGCGCCGGTTACGGCGGCGGCAACGATGAGCGTGAGCAAACGCTCAACCAGTTGCTGGTTGAGATGGACGGTTTTGAGGCCAACGAAGGCGTCATCATCGTCGCGGCCACCAACCGCCGTGACGTGCTTGACCCTGCGCTGCTGCGCCCCGGCCGCTTTGACCGTCAGGTCACGGTGCCGAACCCTGACATCAAGGGCCGCGAAAAGATCCTCGGCGTGCATGCCCGCAAGATCCCCCTCGGCCCAGATGTGGACCTGCGGATCATCGCGCGCGGCTCCCCCGGTTTCTCGGGCGCTGATCTGGCGAACCTCGTGAATGAGGCCGCATTGATGGCCGCGCGCGTGGGTCGCCGTTTTGTCACCATGGTCGATTTCGAGTCTGCGAAGGACAAGGTGATGATGGGGGCCGAGCGCCGGTCCATGGTCATGACCGCCGAGCAGAAGGAAATGACTGCCTACCACGAGGCTGGCCATGCCATCGTCGGGATCAGCCTGCCGAAATGTGATCCGGTCTATAAGGCTACGATCATCCCGCGCGGTGGTGCGCTCGGCATGGTGATGAGCCTGCCGGAGATGGACCGCCTGAACATGTTCAAGGACGAATGCCACCAGCGTCTCGCGATGACGATGGCGGGCAAGGCGGCCGAGATCATCAAATACGGTGAAGATCAGGTCTCCAACGGTCCTGCCGGTGACATCCAGCAAGCCAGCCAGCTGGCCCGCGCGATGGTGCTGCGCTGGGGGATGTCCGACAAGGTGGGCAACATCGACTATGCCGAAGCGGCTGAGGGCTATACCGGCCAGACCGCTGGCCTCTCGGTTTCAGCCCACACCAAGGAGCTGATCGAGGAAGAGGTGCGCAACTTCATCCAGCAAGGCTATGAGAAGGCACGCGAGATCATTCTGGAAAAGAATGAAGAGTTTGAGCGTCTGGCGCAGGGCCTGCTGGAGTATGAGACGCTGACAGGTGATGAGATCAAGCGCGTCATGGCCGGTGAGCCGCCACATATTGGTGATGACGCTGACGACACGCCGCTCTCTGGCGGGACCCCATCGGTGACTGCGATCCCGAAAACCAAGCCGAAGCGGCAGCGCCCGTCGGAAGACGACGGCGGGATGGAGCCGGAACCAACATAAGATAAAAAACGCCGCCCTCGGGGCGGCGTTTTTCTTTGCGCAGGTTTCGGAATTGCGTGCTTCACGGCGCTCACCTATGCATGGGGCGAGCAATGATGGAGCGCCCGTATGCCGGCCCTGAAACCCACAGACTACACCGGAACCATCACCTGGATCGGGCGCGTGGCTGACCGCGATGCTGCGCTGCAATCCGCTTCGCTGGATGGGGCAGAGTTGACCTTTGCCGGCATCCCCGGTGAGGCCCATGGCGGGCTGACCCGCCCCTCTTGCAGCCGCGTTGTCAGCCAGCACCCGAGGGGCACCGAGATCAGCAACGTGCGGCAACTCTCTATCCTTTCCGCCGAGGAACTGGCTGAGATCGCGGCGGACTGCGGGCTTGAAGCGCTTGACCCCGCACTTGTCGGGGCGTCGATGGTGGTCAGTGGCATTCCTGATTTCACGCATTTGCCGCCTTCCTCGCGTCTGCAATTGCCCGATGGTGCGACGCTGGTCGTCGATATGGAAAACCGCCCCTGTCACTTGCCCGCAAAACTGATCAACGCGGCCCACACCGGCGCGGGCGACCGCTTCAAGGCCGCCGCCAAGGGCAAGCGTGGCGTCACGGCATGGGTCGAACGGGAAGGGCGCGCGCAGGTTGGCGACAGCGTGCGCCTGCATATCCCGGATCAGCGCGCATGGGCCCCCTGAGTTTCGGATCAGAAACGCGTGGTCCTTTGCCGACGCGTCCGAAGGCGAAAATGTCGCAATCACTGTGCATGCCACGGTATCCGCCGGATAGAAGCGAACGTATCAAGCGGCTGTAGCGGCCAGCGTCAGGGAAGGTTTCATGGCTTACAAATCGGATATCGAGATCGCGCGCGAAGCGCAAAAGCGTCCCATTCAGGAAATCGGCGCGAAGCTGGGCATCGACAGCGATGACCTGCTGCCCTACGGGCACGACAAGGCCAAGGTCAGCCAGCGCCTGATTGACAGTGTGCAAGACCGGCCTGACGGCAAGTTGATCCTTGTCACAGCGATCAACCCGACACCGGCTGGTGAAGGGAAGACGACCACGACTGTGGGTCTGGGCGACGGACTGAATGCGATTGGCAAGAAGGCGGCGATCTGTATCCGCGAAGCCTCTCTCGGCCCGTGCTTTGGTATGAAGGGTGGGGCTGCCGGAGGTGGCTATGCGCAGGTCGTTCCGATGGAAGAGATGAACCTGCATTTCACAGGGGATTTCCACGCGATCACATCCGCACACAACCTGCTGTCGGCGATGATTGATAACCACATCTATTGGGGCAACGCGCTGGAGATTGACATCCGCCGCGTCACATGGCGCCGCGTGCTCGATATGAACGACCGCGCGCTGCGCCAGATCACGACATCGCTGGGCGGCGTGGCCAACGGCTTCCCGCGTGAGGCCGGGTTTGACATCACCGTGGCATCCGAGGTTATGGCGATCCTCTGCCTGGCCCGCGATTTGGACGATCTGCAGAAACGCTTGGGCGACATCATCGTCGCTTACCGCCGCGATCGCTCGCCCGTCTACTGCCGCGATATCAAGGCGGATGGCGCGATGACTGTGCTTTTGAAGGACGCGATGCAGCCGAACCTTGTGCAGACGCTGGAAAACAACCCGGCCTTCGTGCACGGCGGGCCGTTTGCGAACATCGCGCATGGCTGTAACTCTGTCACCGCAACGACGACTGCGTTGAAGCTGGCAGATTATGTGGTGACCGAGGCTGGTTTCGGGGCTGATCTTGGTGCTGAGAAGTTCATGAATATCAAGTGCCGCAAGGCGGACCTCGCGCCGTCCTGTGTGGTGGTTGTGGCGACCGTGCGCGCGATGAAAATGAACGGCGGGGTCGCCAAGGCTGACCTTGGGGCGGAAAATGTGGATGCGGTGAACGCAGGCTGCGCCAACCTCGGCCGCCACATCGAGAATGTGAAAAGCTTTGGCGTGCCGGTGGTGGTGGCCATCAACCACTTCGTCACGGACACAGATGCCGAAGTGGAGGCTGTCAAAGCCTATGTCGCGACACAAGGGGCAGAGGCGATCCTGTGCAAGCACTGGGCGTTGGGCTCTGAAGGCACGAAGGACCTCGCCACTCGCGTGGCCGAGATTGCCGACGCGGGCGAGGCGAACTTCTCTCCCATCTATCCCGATGAGATGAGCCTTTTTGACAAGATCGACACGATCGCCAAGCGCATCTACCGCGCGGATGAGGTGATCGCTGATAGTAAAATCCGTGATCAGCTGAAGGCCTGGGAAGAGCAGGGCTATGGCAACCTGCCCGTCTGTATGGCCAAGACGCAGTACAGCTTCACCACCGATCCGACCCGCCGCGGCGCGCCAACGGGCCATGCTGTGCCAGTGCGTGAAGTACGGTTGAGCGCCGGTGCGGGGTTCATCGTGGCGATCTGCGGTGAGATCATGACAATGCCGGGCCTACCACGTGTCCCATCGGCAGAGGCGATCATGTTGAACGCCGAAGGCCAGATCGAAGGGTTGTTCTAAATGGGATGGGGCTGACGCGCGGCTGCACCGACGCCCCACCCGCCATCCCAATGCCTCCGGCGGCAGTATTTTGAACATGAGAAGAGTGCATGACAGCGACAGTGATTGACGGGAAAGCCTTTGCGGCAAAGGTGCGCAGCCAGGTGGCTGATGGTGTGGCCAAGCTGAAAGAGGCGCAGGGGATCACGCCGGGTTTGGCGGTCGTGCTGGTTGGCGAGGATCCGGCAAGCCAGGTCTATGTCCGATCCAAGGGCAAGATGACCGTTGAGGTTGGCATGAACTCCATCGAGCACAAGCTGGATGCAGACACTTCCGAAGAAGCTTTGCTGGCGCTGATCGACCAGTTGAATAACGATCCGGCGGTGCATGGCATTCTGGTGCAGTTGCCGCTGCCAGATGATCTGGATAGTGACCTGGTGATCAACAGCATTGATCCTGCGAAGGATGTGGATGGGTTTCATATCTCAAATGTCGGGCTGCTGGGCACGGGCCAAAAGAGCATGGTGCCCTGCACGCCGCTCGGCTGTCTGATGATGCTGCGCGATCATCACGGCTCTTTGTCGGGCATGAATGCGGTTGTGATCGGCCGGTCGAACATTGTGGGTAAACCCATGGCGCAGTTGCTGCTGGGTGACAGCTGCACGGTAACGATTGCGCATAGCCGGACCGCTGATTTGCCGGGCGTGGTGCGCCAGGCCGATATCGTCGTGGCCGCCGTGGGCCGCCCGCAGATGGTGCCGGGCGACTGGATCAAGCCGGGGGCAACAGTGATTGACGTTGGCATCAACCGCATTGACAAGCCCGAGGGTGGGACCCGTCTCGTAGGTGATGTGGATTATGACAGCTGCGCTGCGGTGGCAGACGCGATCACGCCGGTGCCGGGTGGTGTGGGGCCGATGACCATCGCCTGCTTGCTTGCGAATACGCTGACAGCATGCTGCCGCGCCAATGGTCTGCCAGAACCAGAAGGGCTGACTGCCTAAGCCGCGACTGGCACGGGGATCGCCTTGCGCCCTGTCAGGATCGCCATCGGCGGGCGTGGAAAGAGACGACGGAGCGCTGCGGCGCCGGTCGACAGCCCTCCGGTGTAGGCACCATAAGCCGGCATGATCAGGCGCTGATCATCGAAGAGAAAGGCGGGGCGGCTCCGGCCGCCGACGCGGTGTTTGGGATGGTAATGGCCCGAGATCTCCGCTGACGCCTCTGTTGCGATATGTCGGAAGGTCAACGCGCCAATCGCCAGTTCGGTCAGATGCGCGCCGCCCAGATCGATAGGCCCGGGATCATGGTTGCCTTCGATCCAGATCCAGCGCTTGCCCGCCTGCAGACGTGTCAGCCAAATCTCCGTATCCTCTGTCAGGCTATCGGCGGCGGCGAGATCGTCAAAACTGTCACCTAGGCAAATGATGGTCTTTGGCCCCGTCGCGGCGATGTCTTGCTCCAGCTTCTGCAGTGTCTCCACGACCTCATAGGGGGGCAGCATCACACCACTGCGGCGCGCGATCCGGTCGGACTTGCCCAGATGCAGGTCAGAGACGCAAAGCACCCCGTCATCTGGCAGAAAGAGCGCACCAGAGGGCAGGGCGTGACAGGGCGTATCGCAGAAAGT